>CAYQXN010000047.1:0-13739 GCA_964421585.1 uncultured Ruminococcus sp.
GCCTGAATAAACTCAGGTTCGTTTGAATTTTTTGCTTTCAGCTTCTCGAGCTGTTCACTTACATATGACATTGTAAGCTCCTCCTTTAATTTAATTCATATAAAAAGAAACACCAGCAAGGCTTAGGTGCTAATGTACAGTGCGGCGCCTTTGCCGATGTTTATATAATACTATATTTTTCCGAGTTTTGCAATATCTTTTATAACTTTCTTGCAAATTTTTTAAAAAAACGTTAAATTCAGGCATATTTTAAACCAATTTTGCAATTTTTAATTTAAAAATTGAGAAAAGCAATTAAAAATATCCTTGTAAAAGATATAATTACCCTACTATTTTTTCTTTCAATCACTAATTTCCACAGTTAAGAAATATTTTGTATAATTCAGAAAGAGACTTTTAACACGTTATTAACAAAACAAATAGTTGCAAACAGACATATTAACATGTTATAATAGTGTTAAATATACAAATAGTAATATTCAATGTTACGCAAAGCACTTTATATGATGATAGTTGCATTTCCTTATTTTATTGATGGTGGTTATTATATGGATTACTTTAAACGATTAAAGGAACTTAGGCTAAAAAACGGATACACACAACGACAAATTGCCTTTATTCTGCACACACGGCAGGAACAGTATAGCAAATACGAAAGCGGTAAGCGAGAAATACCAATACATCACCTTATAACTCTGTGCTGCCTGTATAGGGTTTCGGCAGATTATGTACTTGGAATAGAAAAACTTATTAATAAATAACTCCCCTACCCTCTTATAAAAACAGCTATTTTATATCTTTGATGCAAAAAATCAGCAGATGATAAAATGAATATCATCTGCTGATTTTTTGATTATTTATGATTATTTATTATTAATTAATTATTCCGGTTCTTATTGGTACCGTGTTTGCCTCAAAATTTAAACCAAAAAGTTATCACAGAGTTCTTAAACTTAACACCATATCTAAATTTATGTATTTCAAAAACAGATTTTACTATCGATAGTCCCAGTCCGTTGCCGTCCCTGTCTTTGCAATTTTCAAGTCTTCGATATGGTTCCCAGATATGTCTTAAGTTTAATTTTGTATCTTTTCCAACGCTATTCTCTATAAAGAAGCTGTGTTCATCAAGCTTGAGAACAATCGAGCCTCTGTCATTTGTATATTTAAGCGCATTATCAACAAGATTATGAACCGCACACTCAATGAGCTTTTTGTCAGCTGTAATCTGTATATCATTTTGAAACTCAAAATGAATATCGCACAACTCAAGCACGTTAGTGTAGCTGTTAACTACATCATTTACAAGCTCACTCATATTGAACTGTTCAGCACTCAGCCTGAAATTTTCCGCTTCCAAAGCCGATAGATTAAGCATACTGTGAACAAGCTCATTCACAGAGTTTACTTTATTAACTATGTTTCGTGCATAATATTTTTCCTCTTCAGTTACAGTACACTCAATCAGATTTTCAGCATTACCGCTTATGATGAACAACGGCGTCTTTAAGTCGTGAGCCATTGAATTAGTCATGTTTCGTCGTCTTTGTTCAATCTCAATCTGCTTTTTGAGGGTCAACCACGACATCAACCATACAGCCAGACCTACAATAATAAACATCAACAAGGTATATATAAATATCAATCCTATTCTGTTGATGCAGCTTTCAAGCACATTCACCTTTTCAAAATATTGAAATGATACATATTGACAATTTATATATTCATCATATATGCCTTTATCATTAACATCATACTGATAGTAGTTTGAGTTACATTCGTAATAAATATATGTAAACGGTTCAACCTCATAAAAAACAGGTTCTTCATTATACGGATATTCAACCCATTCAATATCCATTGCATCAATAAGCTGCCGCTTTAGGTTCTGATCCTCATACCTTCCAAACACAAAATCGTTATCAAGTGCATTTCGGTAAATGTCTCCGATTTTGTAAACTGTATCACATATATTTGACTGAACATTTAGTTTATATGTTGCTATAACCTCATCCTGCACATACCAATCATGACTGCTTTTTGTAAGCACTATCTGCAATGTTTTTGGAATTATCTGCTTTATAGCATTAGCTTTATCTATGCAATAAAATTCTGTACAGAGAAGCTCATAATACTCACTGTCGCTATCTCTGTCAAATTCTTTAAGATATGATACTATCTCATCATACTGTTCATCAGTCATTGAATTTCTGAATTCATCATAATCAACTGTGCCGTCTATTAATGTTCTGTCATCCTTTGTTATCAGTTCATCTGTTTTTGCATTGTATTCGTTTCCGCAAAATTCCACTGCATCAACATTTCTTGTCTGAGCCACAATATCTGTTTTGGTCGTATTGAAAACAATACATTCCGAATTTGGTTTACGAGTATTATTAATTCCAAAGTCAGTCATATCAATGGATAATTTCCAACTTAGACCGTTTTCGTCGCTACTTGTTAAATAATATGAATTTGAATACATATTATTAAAATTGCTATGGCATGTGTTTTTAATTATTTCAATCTCTGCACTATAGGTAATATAAATATAAATTACTGATACAGCAATGCTGATAATCAAAAAAACAGTCATAACCTTAATAAGCATTTTTCTGCATTCTTTTGTAAGCTTTTTTGTCATCACTCCACCTCAATCTTATATCCGCGTCTGCGTACTGTTTTTATTAGTTTAGAATTTGTTTTCAACGCTTTTCTTAGGTTCTTGATATGCGTGTCAAGCACTCTGTCATCAACAAGCGTATCATATCCCCACACCTTGTTGAGCAGTGTCTCGCGCGATACAATGCAATTCTTGTTTTCCATTAACACACGAAGTATTCCATACTCCTTTGCTTTGAGAGAAACCTCTTCCCCACTGCTTGTCACAACACCGTTGTTTGGATTAAGGGATACAGCGCCAACCGAAAGTACGTCAAATCGCACTAAGCCCTTTGAACGCTTGATTAAGGCTTTTACTTTTTCATATAATACAGGCAAAGGAAACGGCTTGATAATATAATCATCGCAGCCCAGAGCATACCCCGTAAGTATGTCCTCCTGAGCTGTGCGTGCCGTGATAAACATAATCGGAACATCACTGTAACGCCGCAGTTCACGGCAAACCTCAAAACCATCAAGCTCAGGCATCATAACATCAAGCAGCAAAAGGTCATATGAATTTTCATACGCCTTTTTAAGCCCGTCTTCGCCGTTATCAGCAGTATCAATTGCAATATTACCGCTTTGCATTTTAAAAAATCGGCATATCATATCTCGTATGTTATAATCATCTTCTACAAGTAATATTTTGTTCATACACTATCACTCCAATTATCAGTGTACTGCATAAATCTGTTTTTAATATGAAGTCACAAATAAATATTACAAAAAAATTTAGAATTATTCAATATATACCACAATAAAAACAGATTTCCCTTCTATCATTATAAATGACAGGAGGGATTTTTTGAGAAAGCTAATATGTAAAATTCTTATTCTTTTGTTAATTTCAAATTCTTCAATATTCTTAAGCGCCTGCAATGAAGAAACTACAGAAAACGAACACCTTACCTACTATACAACAGGTGAAACAGGGATAAGCGAAATTATAGAACGATACAACAAATACTGTCTTAAAGAACTTGATGAAAGCTACACAATAGAAGTAATTGAATTTGACGATGAAAATAAAATGAACGAACAAATGTCAACCGAAATTATGGCCGGCAAAGGTCCTGATATTTTTTCTCTAGACCAAACACTGCCGTTTGAAAAGCTTACCGAAAACGGCGCCTTTGCAGACATTGATGCACTTATTGAAAGCAATGAATCAGACAGTAAGATTAACCTTAATGATTACAGACAGATTATTATGGACGCAGGCGTTATTGACGGAAAACGATACTTTCTGCCGCTGTTCTACGGTGTTGATGTAATGAAGAGTTTTAATGGCAATTTATTTGAAAAGTATAATATCCCCAAAAAGCAAGGTATGAAAATCACTTATGATGAAATTGAGACTGTATTTGCAAATTTTTTAGAAAATCAACAGGGCGACAGATTCATTCTTAACTGGAATGATAGCAAATACTTCAACGGCGCGTATCAGCTATTATACAAATTCATCGACAGCTACGTTGATTTCGAAACAAAAACTACAGACTTTGATTGTGAAAGCTTCAGAAACAATCTTGACGCTATGTGCAGTATATATGATAACTCTATAACCGAAGAAGATACCTTTGACGGGGAAAAACTTTTATTTGACAATTTTTTCGGCTTAGGATTCAGTTCTATGGCGTATGCAGGACAAGATGATAATCAAGTTGTATTTTCGTGCTTCAGCAGAGATAAAGAAACCTGTCAAGCTTTCATAGAAGCAGGCATTGCCGTCAATGCAAACTGTACAAAAATCGACAAGGTACTGGAATTTATGAAATATTTACTCAGTGAGGATGTTCAGGAATATTACTGCGGAGATAAGGACGGCTCAATTTACGGAGGTTCAAATGTTATAAGCCTGCCGGTACGAAATGAAGCATATGAACATTCAATTTATATGGCTTCCAAAGTAACAGATGATGACTATAATGTAATCGGACTTGATACCGAGATTTTTCAGGCATATTTAAAAATTGTTGAAGGTGTTAATAAATGTTCATTATATGCTGACACGGCGGGGTCATACTACAACAGCAAAGTAATAAAAGAAATTGTAGATGATTATCTTAACGGAAAAATCTCAAAGGATAAGCTTGTACAAAGACTGACATCAGCAACAGAATTATATATGACGGAATAAGGGGACTGCTATGAAAAAGATATTATCAATTATACTTATCTTACTGATTATTTCACTTGCATTTGCAGGATGTTCTGAACCGGAAAAGAAAACAGACAGAGCTACTATATATGCAGTAACAAATACAGGTTCAATATCAAGCGGAATGGTAAATGTGTATAATCGTTCAAGGCCCGATCTTGACAGCAGGATTGAGATTGTTGAGTTTGAAAGCTATGAAGCACTTGGAAACAAACTCAGCACTGAACTAATGACAGGCGGCGGTCCTGACTTGATTCTTATGTCAACGCTTACAGAAGCAGGTATCTCTTCAACAAAACTAGTGTCAAATGGCGCTTTTATGGACTTAAACGAGCTGATTGAAAGCGACAAATCAGATACCAAAATTAATCTTAATGACTATAATAAAAATGCTCTTGAATGCGGGGTAGTAAATGGTAAAAGATTATTCATTCCGTTCTATTACACACCGGAAATTCATCTTACAAGTGTGGAAACACTTTCAAAGTTCTACAAAACTGACGATACCAACCTTTCATATGATGACTTAATAAAGATATCTGATAGTATTTCAGGTACAGAGACCACTCTGTACGAAGGATGGTACAACCATATTTATGATTATATAGACAGTCAAATCAACTTCTATAACGGTACATACAATTTTGAAAATAATTTTGCAAATATGATAGAAAAAATAAATGCCGCGTCTCCTCAAAATGAAGAAGTATCAGAAAATTATATTTTTAACTGTATTTCTATCAGTCTTATGGATATTTTTGAAAATGTTGCAAAAATTGAACAAAATGATGAAACACCCCTTATTTGCAGTTCTCCAACCCTTAACGGTGACATATATACGGCAACAGTAGCTGACGTTTATTTTGTGAATGCTAATTCAAAACATACAGATACAATTCTTGAATTTCTTAAATTTTCTCTAAGCGAGGACGAGCAAAACGATGAGGTTGGCGCAGAAATTGAAAAATATGATGACATGTATAGTCAGTATTCAGGAATTTATTTTCCTGTAAACAATAAATCACTTAATACACTCATAAGCAACTGCCGTAAACTGACATATACAGATGATGATGTAAAGGTATCTGAGAAAAATGCAGATATTATTGAAAATTATATTAAAAGTATAACAAATTTCAAACTTGTAGATGATTATTATAACTGGAGTGTTATAAGTGAGTCCGTTAACAGCTATTTAAACGGCGATATATCAGCAGAAAAATTTGCAAGTCAGGTTGAAACATCAACCAAGTTGTACCTTACGGAATAATTTATTGTTTTATAGGAGAAAGCTATGACACGAAAACGAAAAGAATATGTTGCAGCATTTGCTTTTGTTCTGCCTTCATTTATAGGAATTGCTGTATTTTATGTTGTACCCTACATAATTTGTCTTGTAAACAGTTTGTTTGCAGGAAACAGCTTTGTGGGAATTTCTAATTATATTCAGCTTTTTCAGAACAATACATTCCTGCTTGCACTAAAAAACACAGCAATCTTTACCTTGATTGCAATTCCATTGCTTATGGTAATCTCATTTCTGTTTGCACTCTTTCTTAATTCTTTTAAATCAATCTCATTATTTTTCAGAAGTGGATTTCTAATACCTGTTATTGTTCCTGTATCGTCACTAATATGTGTGTGGCAGGTTGTATTTGACGACTACGGAGCAATTAACGGATTTCTAAACTCAATGGGATTTGATGTAGTGCAGTTTTTTAACTCTAAATATTCAATGGTAATGCTGATTTCAATTTATATATGGAAATATTGCGGATTTTGCGTTGTGTTATTTACAGCCGGGCTTGCAAATGTTCCACAGTCGCTATATGAGAGTGCAAGGCTGGACGGAGCAAATTCCTTTCAGCTTGTTACCAAAATCACTATACCTATGATTACCCCCACAACTTTCTTCGTTTTCTTGATGGAAATTATATATTCTTTCAAGATTTTCAGAGAAGAATTTGCCCTATTTGGTAATTATCCAAATGAAAATGTATATCTTTTGCAGAATTTTATAAATAATAATTATTACAATCTTAATTATCCCAGATTATCTTCTGCATCAATAATTCTTTCACTGTTTATTATTACAATATTGCTCATATTTTTTATGCTTGAGCGCAAACACAGTTTTACGGAGTAGAATATGAAAAGAATAAAACTAACCGCAAAATATATACTGCTGATTATTTTTACAGCCGTATTTCTTTTTCCTATTGTGTATATGATTGCGTGCTCGTTTATGCCTGAATCGCAAACAAACAATATGCTTGATTTCACCGGCAACAACTATACCTCCATTAACCTTATTCCGGATATGGCGACATTCGAGCAGTATTATCAAGTTTTTTTCAGAAGACCTGAGTATTTACTGAAATTCTGGAATTCTGTAATAATAACCTTTCCAACAGTTATCGGTCAGGTTATAGTGTCAACTTTTGCTGCTTTTGCGTTTGCAAAGCTTAAATTCCCATTCAGAGATAAATTATTTTTCATATACATAATTCTCCTAATTCTTCCATTGCAAGTAACTCTCGTACCTAACTACATTGTGCTTGACAATATGAATCTGTTGAACAACTTTTTGGCAATTATATTGCCCGGAACTTTTTCAGCGTTTGGAATATGTCTTCTAAGGCAAAGTATAAAATATATTCCGACGTCATCAATTGAGGCAGCACGTATTGATGGTGCGTCATATTTTAGGATATTTATAAATATAATTTTGCCACAGATTAAAGGAGGTCTTGTTACGCTTGTACTTCTGAGTTTCATAGACAACTGGAATGTTGTTGAACAGCCGCTGATATATTTTGACGATAATGCTATATATCCGCTGTCTGTATCACTCTCAGATATCAGCAGCTCTGACCTTGGAATAGTTTTTGCCTGCGGTGTAATGTTTATGATTCCTCCCCTGCTTATTTATTTATACGGACAAAAAGATATTGATTCTCCGTTTATCTTAATTGACAAGTGAGGTTTAATATGAATAACAAAAAACTAAAAAAATACACTTTAAGAATCGGAATTATATTTCTGATAATACTCGCATTGCTGACATACTTTTCTAAAACAATCGACAATATGCTTCTTCCTCAGGTAAAGGTGACAAACGTTACATACGGTTCACTTGACGGCTTGATGGGAGCTGAAGAAAAATACCTCGTTCCAATTTCATCAGTTTGTTCGTATGGAGAAACAGGTTATATATTTGCATTTTATACAGACGAAGAAACAAACACAGTGGAGATTGATGAAATTGAAGTAAACATCACCGGTAATGATGATTTTTATTATGAGATTACAAGTGATATGCTGAAATCAAGCTATAAGGTGGTATATTCAACATCAAAAAGTATTGCAGACGGCGATAGGGTTTATATTGTGGAGGATTAAATGAAAAGAAATATAGTACCGCTTGTTTTATCAACTGTGTTTGCGCTCGCCATTCTAATATCGTCTTTTGCTTTGATTAATAATGCAAGGGCACAGCTTCCACAGATTACACAGCTCATTTATAACTATAATTCCAATATGCCACCATTATATATTTCAGATTTTGAAGAATTTTCAAATCGCTTTTCAATAAAATCTATCAGTTTTTGCTCTGAGCTTGATGAAGTTAATATAAATGAACAAACTGTTACTCCAGTGCTTACAAATAACAATTTTTTCGAGGTAACAAAATACACGATATACGGTGAAGATATTACTGACCAAAACTTAAAAAACAGGGACAAGGTTGCCATAATAAGCAGTACACTTGCGCTAAAATTATTTTTTAATATTGACGCTGTCGGGAAAATAATAAATATTAATGATGAGAATTATACAATAGTCGCTGTATATGAAGAGTTTGATGATATTATAAGCAACTTATCGTCAGACGGAAAGGAGCGTATTTACATTCCTTACACCTGCTATAAAGATTTCAAACAGGCGGCAATAAATACAATCATATATGCAAACAGCGCACCGTCGGCTTCAAAAATTGAACAGAAGACGCTTGAACAATATTATTCAATCAATTTTTCAGAAAAATTAAAGGTAATATCAACATTTGAACATATCATTTTTTTAATAATTTATATATATGTGTGTGTCTTAGCTTTGAAAATATGGTGGAAATTCTGCAAGGATAAAGCTGAAAAAATAAAAAATTCACTTGGCAACTATTATTTTTTGAAATCCATAAAAAACGACTTTACAGATTATCTACTTTTTGTTTTGGTCGGCATAGGCATTCCCTTGATTATAATTTTCGCATTTACTGTATTTGATTTCAGTATTTTTATTCCTTCAAAATACATTCCCTATGACAATATATTTGAAATATCATATTATGCAAAGGTAATAATACAAAATTCAAATGAACTAAATTCGCTTTCAGCCTCAGGAAATACATATTATCTCAGTTTTTATTCAAATATCTTTAACGCTATGCTTGCGCTTACCACAGGTTTCACAATTATATCAATAATTTTAATGGAAAATATATTTTCTTTTATAACCACGCATAAAAAATATTTGCTAAGAAAATAATATTGCACAAAAAGCTCCGCTTGTTTTTTATACAAGCAGAGCTCTTTTATTTCTGATTATAATATTAAATATCATTCTTAACAAGGTCTTCATAGCTTTCACGCTTTATAATTATTCGTGATTTGCCGTTATTTACCAATACCATTGCAGGGCGTGGAATTCTGTTATAGTTTGAAGCCATTGAATAATTGTAAGCGCCTGTGGAAAGAACGGCAAGGGTGTCCCCCACCTCAACTTTTGCCACCTTGGTATGCTCCTGAACAAGGTCACCGCTTTCGCAACACTTGCCTGCAACAGTAATCATCTCATCAGCTTCTTTGTCTGCCTTGCTTGCATTTACAACAGTGTAAGCTGACTGATAAAGAGCATAACGAATATTATCCGTCATACCGCCATCAACTGATACGTAGGTTCTCACATCTGGAATTTCCTTCTTACCGCCCACAGTATAGAGTGTGATACCTGCCTCGCCAACAATTGAACGACCAGGTTCAATATATATATACGGCACCGGAAGTCCATAGCTGGCAGCCTTTGACTTAACGGCAACAGACACCTTTTCCATATAATCAGCATAAAGCGCAGGCTCATCATCGCTTGTGTACATAATTCCAAAACCGCCTCCAAGATTGAGTTCAGTGATTATAACACCAAGCTCATCCTTAATTTTGCCCATAAAATCAAGCATAATTTCGGCTGCTGTAACAAAAGGTTCAATATCAAAAATCTGTGAACCAATATGACAATGAAGCTCTTTGAGAGCAACATTATCATATGTTATCGCCTTCTTTACAGCCTCATATGCCTCTCCGGTTTCAAGAGCAAAACCGAACTTTGAGTCAATCTGACCTGTTCTTATAAAGTTGTGTGTATGAGCATCTACACCGGGTTTAATTCTGAAAGAAATATTTGCAACAATACCTTTTTCACCCGCAATCTTATTCAAAAGCTCCAGTTCATAAAGGTTGTCTACCACAAACTTGCCGACCTTTGAATCAATTGCAAATCTGATTTCATCAGCAGTTTTATTGTTACCATGAAAATGAACCTTTTCCATTGGAAATCCGGCCTGAACAGCAGTATAGATTTCACCGCCTGACACTACATCAAGTCCTATATTTTCTTCATTTGCAATTCTGCAAAGCTCCTTGCAGGATAACGCTTTGCTTGCATAAAGAGGCATTCCGTTACCATTATAGAATTTTTTAAATGAATTAACATATGAACGGCAAGTATCCCTAATTACATTTTCATCAAGTACATAAAGCGGAGTTCCGTACTCTTTTGCAAGCTCAACAGTATCACATCCGCCGATTGTGAGATGTCCTTCACTGTTTACATTAAGACAATCATTAACAAACATTTGCTCATACCTCCATATTGTTTAGCTTATTTATCGAATCTTCAATAAGTTTTCTTACTTCATCGTTTCCAAATCCTGTCTGTGCAGAAAACGGTATCAGCGGAGCATCTTTTAATCCGCTGAAAATATCCTGATAATAATCAATCTGCATTGCATATCGTGTTTTCTTAAGCTTATCGCTTTTTGTTAAAACCACTGCAAAATTATATCCTTTTCTGTAAAGGAATTCTATCATATCAATATCATCATCTGTAGGAGGATGACGCAAATCAAGAATCTGTATTATCAGAGCACAATTTCTTTTTTGTGCAAAATAACCTTCAACGAGTTTTGCCCATCTTTCCTTCTCAGATTTTGATACTCTGGCATAGCCATACCCAGGCAAATCAACAAGTCTGAACTCCTGCAGCTTATAAAAATTAATGGTGGCTGTTTTACCGGGCTGTGAACTCACTCTTGCCAAAGACTTACGCTGTACAAGCTTATTTATAAGAGATGACTTTCCAACATTTGAATGTCCCGAAAACACGATTTCAGGCAAGCTTGAAGCAGGAAGCTGTTCGGCTGTTCCTGCAGCAAGTTCAAAAATCACTTCATTAAAATTCACATCACTACCTCCTTTCTATTGGCTTATAAGTGTTGCAGGTTGATTTGTAGATCTAGAAATAACATTAATTCTATTCCATTCTTTTGCTGCAACTTTATCAGTATTATTTACTACAACAGAAATAACCTCAGAAAAGCTCTCCACAGGAATAAAGGTAATATTTTCCTTTACAACAGAATCAACATCCTGTAAATCCGGTTCATTGTCCTTAGGGATAATTACCGTTTTTATACCGTGCTTGTATGCTGCCATACTTTTCTCTTTAAGTCCCCCTATAGGAAGAATTCTGCCTCGCAAAGTGATTTCACCTGTCATAGCAAAATCGTGTTTTACTGTATTCAGCGACAAAGCCGAATATATTGCGGTTGCCATAGTAATTCCCGCCGAAGGTCCGTCCTTTGGAACAGCGCCCTCAGGTGCATGAATATGAATATCCTTGCTATTATAAAACTCGCCGTCAATACCAAGCACATTTGAATGACTCCTTATACAGGTAATGGCTATTTTTGCAGATTCCTGCATAACATCACCGAGTGAACCTGTAAGCTCAATCTTGCCCGTACCGTCCATCACCGCAACCTCAATAGGAAGCAATTCACCTCCTACAGAAGTCCATGCAAGACCGTTTACAACACCGATTTCATCTGACTTTGAATATGGGTCAGGCAGATATTTTTTGTGCCCTAAAAGCTCTTCTACTGTCTTATCGTCTAGTTTAAAGGATAATGTATCTTCTTCAAGTCTTTTAACAGCACATTTTCTTAGTATAGAACCGATTGTACGTTCCAAAGTACGCACACCTGCTTCACGAGTGTAGTAATCAATGAGAGAATATATTGCTTTTTGTGTAAATTTTGCATCCTTAGAAGTAAACCCGCATTTTTCCAATTGTTTGGGTATAAGGTGCTTTTTAGCAATATGCAGCTTTTCCTCTCTTGTGTAGCTGCTGATTTCGATAATCTCCATTCTGTCGCGAAGCGGTGCAGGAATTTCCGAGACATCATTTGCAGTTGTAATAAACATAACATTTGACAAGTCAAAAGGAATATCAATATAATGGTCAACAAATCTGCTGTTCTGCTCACTGTCAAGCACTTCAAGAAGTGCAGATGTGGGGTCACCCTTGTAATCAGAGGCAAGCTTGTCTATCTCATCAAGAATAAGAACCGGATTATTTGTACCTGCACTCTGTATTGCAGACATAATTCTTCCGGGCATTGAGCCAATATATGTACGTCTGTGTCCTCTGATTTCGGCTTCATCACGAACACCGCCAAGAGCAATGCGCTGACTTTCTCTGCCGATAGCCTTAGCAATTGATTGGGCAATTGAAGTCTTTCCCACCCCCGGAGGGCCTGCAAGACATATTATCTGTCCGTTTCTTTTATTGCTGAGTTTTTTCACTGCAAGCTCTTCAATAATGCGTTCTTTTATTTTTTCAAGCCCGTAATGACTCTTGTCAAGCTCTCTGCGTATTTTGGAAATAACTATTCTGTCTTTAGAAGAATTATTCCAAGGAAGCTCAATAACTAAATCAAGATACGTTCTAATTACCGAGGATTCCTGACTGCCATAAGGCATTTTCATCAGCTTACGACATTCTTTTAGCAGTGTATCGGTTGTTTTTTCGTCGAGATGCAGCTCAATAATCTGTTCAGCATAAGCATCAGCTTCGTCAAATGGACTTTCATCCTCACCAAGTTCCTGTTCTATAATTTTCTTCTGTTCTCTCAGAAAATAGTCACGCTGATTTTCATCAATACGTTCTTTAGCCTTCCTAGAAATCTCTTCTTCAATGCTTAATACATAATTTTCATTGACAAGAACATCAAGCACACACTCCAGTCTCTCAGTTTCAGGAAAGATTTCAAGAATAGACTGCTTAATATGATAATCAAGAATCAGATTTGAAGTGATAAAATCGGCAAGCTCTCCGGGTCGCTTACATAGAGCAACCTTGAATATTATATCTGACGGAACCTTTGGAGATACAGATAAATACTGCTCAAACTCCTTCTTAACGGTTCTCATAAGAGCAGAATCCTGTGCAGTCATATTATACTCTTCATCGGCATTGACCTTAACCTCTGCCATAAGGCACTTTTGATTAAATACCGGTGCAACTATATTTGCTCTGCACTGACCCTCTATAACAATTCTTGTAACATTTTCAGGCTGTTTCAGAACCTGAACAACCTTGGCTATAACACCTGTTGTATATAAGTCAAGCAAAGACGGCTCATTTTCAACGGCATCCTTTTGTGCAGCAAGAAAAATAAGCTGATTGTCTTTCATTGCTTTGTTTATAGCAGCAATACTCTTTCTGCGCCCAACATCAAAATGTATCAGTGTTTTTGGAAAAACTACTAATCCTCTCAATGGCAAAACAGGAACAG
>CAYQXN010000048.1:0-13330 GCA_964421585.1 uncultured Ruminococcus sp.
TGAGGATATTGAGTCCTCTCAAATTGGTTCGGATTTATCTTCGCTAGGTGCACCAGTCGAGAGCCCCGACACGCAAATTGCGTAGTTGAGGTTCTTCTTTTTTGGCTCTTTGTCAATAGTTGGGGTAAACTCAAAATGAAAAGAGTAAATGACAAGCGATGGAATTAAGCTGTCGCTTGTTTTAGTTGATGAGAAAAGATATGAAGAATACGATTGCGGAAACGCTTGAAATTTCTGTAGCCGTGAGCGTTTCGCATAAGAACTTTAATTTTGTTGTTGCAGCCTTCAGTAAATCCGTTGGTAATAGGAGAAGAAAAAGTATTGAGAATACCGCTTAACCAATTTGACATCGTGTTGGCACATTTTTCAAAACGTTGAATACCACAATCAAGAGCGGAGTCAATCCATTTAGACATAGCTGTCTTGGCTGAAACTCTGTCATTGCAATCAAGGATTTTGAGAAATTCCTCTTTGTAAAAGTGAGCAGTTGAAAGAATTGGTGAAGCATAAAGCATAACATTAACCTGTTGTTTTTGTTCATCAGTTAAATGCTCAAATCATTTGACCAGAAGTTGTCTGGATTTTTTAAAATACTTACGATAAGATTTACTTAACTTTTTCTGTTCCTGTTTTCGGACAGCATCAAAAGCCCACACAACCTGTCTGATCCAATGATATTTATCAACAATCTGAGTAGCTTTTTTAAACCAAACAGAGGATATATTTGAATAAGGCTTCCACATATCGCTTACAAAGAATTTGACATTGTTGCGCTGACTTTCAGAAAATTGTTTGAAGTAAGTAGTCAGGTAGCTTTCATATCTTTTTGGCAGAATATCTAAAACCACCTTGTATGCAGGGTCAGTAAGAATACATTGATATTTTCATTACTTGTATTACCTTTAAATTCGTCAATAGAGAGTGCAACAGGGAGTTTTTATGGTGATAGGAAACTAAATCGAATATTCTGATAACAGTGCTGACTGAGAGTTTAACCTCTCTTGCAACATTTGAAAATGATACTTCCGTTCTTAATTTATCAATAACGTATGCAGAAAGCCTGCCGGTCATACGATGATAGCGTGGGAGAAAAGTGTTCTTCTCAGGAAAGCGTTTTCCACAGGAACAGCGATAGCGCCGCTTTTTAAGATCATCAGATCCATATCTTTTCACGAAAGTGCAGGTTCAAATCCTGTCACCTCACCAAACGAAAATAATCCGAACCTTATTCAATTGGAGTAAGGTTCGGATTTCTTATATACTTATTAAGATTTAATAAAACCTTTTTTGCTTAAAATAAATTTTAAGAATATTCAATTACAAAAACCAAAATATTCTACCTGTATTTCACATTTCTGCGCCATTTAAAAACAAGGATAAAAAGCGATATTCCCACAAGCAGGAAACCTGTCGCAAGTAATAAATTCATGCCGGATCCGCCTGTGAACGGCAACTGCGTCATACTGAAATTTTCAACCTTTATCTGCTTTGTCATTGAGGTTGAGTCAACAATTCTTGATTGCCAGTCAAGCTTGTAACCATCAGGTGATTTCACCTCAACAAGATAATAGCTTTCTTCTGTCAGATTTTCAAAGCTGATGATTCCATTTGTACCGGTTGTTTTTACCTCACAAAGATACCATACTGTACCGTCACTGCCCTCAATGGTCTTTTCAGGTCGGCAGGTAAGTGCTGAATACTCTTCCTCAGATATTAAATCACTGCTTTCTGAACTGTAAATGGCAAATACTGCTCCTGAGAGCAGAGTGTTGTTATCCACTCCGTCAACCTTTAATACTTCAAACCACCACTTCTGCCATACATTTGTGCAGGTAAGAGCTGTACTTACATCTGGGTCATAGGCAAATGTCACCGATTGCATTGAACGGTTATTCCAGCCGCTCAGCTTGTAATACTCCTTGTCCTGTATCTCCGCTATTGTATAGCTTTCGCCTTCTGTCCATGTCCAGTCATTAAGCTCTAATTTCAGCTTTTCGCTTGCACTCTTGCCTTCTTCTACAGTTAGCTCTATCTTCCTGTAACTGCGATTTTCTGCTTCCAATGCTTCGGTAAACTTTTTAATATCGCTGTAATCTCCCTGTATTTCATCGCCTGTATACAGCATAAAACTGAATGTGCCTGCTTCTTCTGCCTTATACTCATTCCCGGTCAGATCTACAAGTTTTTTCTGTAAAACAGGTAAATCGGGTATTTTTACACCTACCTGCAACGGCATGGCCTCAAGCTCATAACTGATACCTGTAAGACCATAGTGGTAGCCAAAGCTGTTCCATGCTGTCATTCCGGCTACAGCTTTTTCATCATCAACCTTTGCATTAAAGCTGAATTCAACCTTCGCTCCGGCTGGTATCTGAGTTCCGTCAGCATCTCTTATATATAATCTTAAGGAACGTACATCTTCGGCGCCTTCTGTCCATTCTGACCATTCAGAGATACCGCTCCAGTCATCTGAGGTGAATTCCTCTGTCGCCGTATAGCCTATTGTGTAATATTCCTGACTCAGCTGATAGCTGTTTCCTGCTGATGTAATTACCGTCACCGTAAATTCCGGATTTTCGGCAAGCGATACCGTAAATTCACTCAATCGCGCAGCATTTTTATCAAACGGACTGTGGTCTCCTACCTGCGGCAGACTGTCTATCAGAATAAGCTTTGTCATTCCGTATGTTGTGTCATTTGTGACAGTCAGCGTATACCTGAACTCACTGTTCTTATTGCCAAGAATAATATATTTTTTATCTTCTGATGAATTGGTGCTATTATCACTGTTGTTAATTTCCTCAACTGTTTTAATCGAGCTTGTTGAATAGCCTATGCTCACTGTTGCGGGAGATGTGTTTAATACACCCGCCACTTCTTCGCCTTCATATACCAGCGAACCCTGTGCTGCACTTGTATATTCCTGAACATTCGGTATCAGATATGCGTAGTTTGTATATACAGAGTTGTTATAATCTGTTGTTACGTTTTTACTTGAAAGGGCAATATCAACATAGCCGCCGTTTTCAGGAATTGAGAATATCTTATCAGCAAAAACTATTTTCAAGGTTTCCTGATTGTTTTCCCTTGTGAGGGATACATTAACTGTAACTTCGCTTGCTACTGTTATTGTAACAGCAGTTCCGTCAAGTGGCAGCTTATAGGATGCACCGCTGTATGATGATTTTATGGTAATAGATCCATCATCATCATTTCTTTCGCTTACAGTAAAAATATTGTAACTTGCAACAGCAGAAGTACTTGTGCTGTCATATATATTCATTGAAACTGTTCCTGTCAGACCATATGGCGAAGGAAGTACATCAACAAATGTATAATCTGTTATGGAATTTGTTCCCGAATTGTGAAGTCTTGCCCTCCAGTTGATTGTTGCAAAGGGCGATACGCTGGTTGTGTAGGTCTTTGCATCACTTGACCCGGAATCAACGTATGAATCGGTATAGCAGGTAACACCCGGAATAATCTCTCCGCGGTTTATTGTAACATCAGATAACAGCCACTGCTCGCCGTCATATCCATTTCCCGCAAAGCTGTATTCGTCGCCGATATCCTCAGTATACTTTATACTTATTGAGCCGTCGTTCTGCTCGCTGTACATCGAGGTTATTTTTCCCTCAACAGTAACGTCACTCTTGCTTGCAACCTTTACACCTGCGTCAAGATAATCATAATATTGCATACCTATAGCGTTTACAGCATTATCCACAGTTTCTGTTGTCGAACCGATGTTGCAAACATATCCGAATACTATAGCCTCGCCTTTTTCAAGGTAATATTTATTCTCTGTTTCGTCATATTTAATCGCACTGCCGCTTGTTCCTCCGTTCGATATATTAAAGGTAATGATGCCGTTTGACGCGGAAGCGGTTACTGTTGCTGCCTTATAGCTTACGCTTTCATCATCACCTAAAGTAATATTGGCAAAGGGATTGCTTGTCGGAGTTATGAGTGTGCTTATAGCTGATGTTGAAACACTCGTACTGTTCATTAGCCGTGAATAGGTAAATCCCTGTGGCAGTTCGTCGTATATATTCTGCAAATACAGTCTGCTGTTGCCGTCGTTATACAGTACAACATAATATGAAACCGCTCTGCCCGTGCTGTCGGTATTATTATAGTAAGTACGGCTTGCAGTCTGGGTGTATACACTACCTGTTGTATAACGGTAGGTTGCATAAACACCCTTTTGCAGCAATGCACTTCCCTTTTCCTTCAGACTGTGATAAACAGTTACAGGATAACCGTAGACATACAGAGAATTTTCAATTTTGTTGCCGCCTACGGCTTCACAGTATTGTGAATAGGTTTCGTTATCCTCTGTATCGGTAGGATATGTAAGCGTTACATAAATTTCAAATTCATTTTCAGGCGCTATCCTGATTTCTGTGTCTGACTGCCACCTTATGTAGGCCAAATTTCCGTCTGTAGCATCTACGTACCATTCATTAAAATTTGTCAGCTGTGCATTTTCGCCTTCTTCATATGACAACGAAACATTGACATCCTTTTCCCAGTTAAAAATACCATATGTTGTTGGCAGATAGTCATAAAAATCATTTCCGTCCAGAGTTAAGGTATAGCTGTTTGGATTTTTTAAGGTAAGACGATAGGTTACATCCTCTCCCGCACCTATAACTGTGTAGTCATCTGCGTCTGCTGTATATGTACCATCCTCGTTTTGTGTGACTATTTCCTTGTCAAAATTCAGCAAAGACGAAGAACTCCATATAGAATCATATATTCTATCCCCGGTGTTGTCATTCATATAGACAATGCTGCCTATATCGTAGTTTGTAGCATTCAGTAAATCGGAGTCAATCAGTGTATGATAGTTAAGCTCGGTGTAGAAATAATCATCCTCTGTTTGTGTATAATACAATTTCATTTGTGTATACAGTCCTGTATACGAATATGTATCGTTACCGATTACTGCGTCGGTTGAGGTTTCAGAGCCTGTTACTGTTACTGTGTCGGCAACAAGATAATTTCCGCTTTCATCTATACCTACAACAATATCGTTATATGTTCCGGACTGTGACAGCTTATAGTAGGTAACCCCATTCAACTCATAGGTTTCAAGTCCTTTTTCTGCAAGTGATGGATTTTCATCAGCAGGCACAAGGAGAACCTGTGCACCGTAGAGATTATCAACCAGCGGCAGGTTTTCGTAGGAGCCGTTACCGTAGTGATCAAACTCTACACAATAATCCAGTACATCACCCGGCTGAACATTGTTCTCGGTAAGCACCTCGCCTGTGCTATTAAGGTACACACTTTTGTAGATATATGCTTCACGCTTCATATTGTTATATACATAAGTGCTTTTTACAGCTGTTGTACTTGTGGACTTATATACATATACATTGTTTCTATAATAGTTTGTCATACTCTCAGTTGGATAACAATTAGGATTATCAGCGGTAAGCATCTGGAATGTATCCTTTAAATTAGCATAGATATAGAAATACTCACTCTGACCGCCGGTAAGCGAAAAAACGGTGTTTTCATCGTTGAGCGTCCATACTGCGGTAAAGGCTGTTGTGCTTGCTACCGTATATCCGATTTCCTGCAATGTTTCTTTAAGAGAATTATTTACAGTAAGTATTGTTCCGTCTGAACGCTTTATCTGCAAAGCAGTTTTATCGCTGTTCCATGATATTGTGAACGTATCAGTTGAGCTTTCAATATCATCAGAATTTGCAGCGTTTATATATGCACTTCCTCCGTCAGTTGATGTGACCTCACTCCATTGGCTGATAACAGCATTTGAAATGGTTATGGTAAGGTCCTTGCCGTATTCATCATTAAACATCAGCTCCATTTCGTCAGGCTTGATATATGTTTTTGTGTCAAGTACATCCTTTACAGTATATACAGCTCCTTCATCTCCCCAATAAGTCATTGCATTTGAATTGTATACTCTTATTGTATAGTCAATTGTTCCGCCAAGATAAACATTACTTACTGAGGTTTTTGAAATACCTATTGTACCTGCCGAAAGTGTAAAATACTTTAACGCACTGCTTGTGCTTGTCCGGTCATCTGAATATGTATAGTGAGTTACAGACTCAACATTATTTGTAAATTCATAGGTTGTGCCTGCCTCAGCATTTAACAGAGAATTATCAACGCTTACAGCTGCCTCATATACGGTAAGGGTTGTGGTTGTTGTCGCAATCTCGGCAGTCGTACTTGCGTTATATATCTTCCAGTGCAGCACAACTCCCCTTTCTTCATCATATTCAAGACTGCCTCCCGAAAGTGCTGCTCCGCTATTTGAAACATTTGCTATTGCTGTATTTCCGGCATAGAAGGTACCTGTAGTTCCGGCATAGTAGGTACCGCTCACATAACGTGTATTGCCGTTTTTTATGTTTTCAAGCACTTCCTCGCTCCAGCTTACACCTTCACATTCGCTAAAATCAATATAGTCATAAAAGTCAACGGTTTTTACATAGTCGCTGCCATAGGAAGTAGCATCTGATGACGTATTTGCATAAACAATTTTATAGCTTAAGTCGCTTCCGACGGTAACATTTCCGTTGCCGTCTCCTGTCAGGGCTATGCTTGTTTTTCCTGAGCTTGTTTTGGTCGCTGCAAATACATCAGCTTCAGTAGTCCATTCTGCCTGCAAGGCGATAGTATATGCTTCATTTTCTTCGTCTGCTTCAACTGTTTTACATTCTATTATTTTTCCCTGATTTGCCTCCGATTCCTCATAGGGTAAAAGCATTCCCCAGACCCTGAGAGCCCCTCCGACTGATGACGGTGATGGATAGGTAAACTCAACCGACACATTTACTGTTGTACCCAATTGAGGGGTAAATTCAATATACATAATATTCGGTGCATCAGTGGCATAGCAAGTCATTTCAGTGCCGTTCATTGTAACCGTATCGCCGGGTGAAATACTTGCTGATGCGTCAAGCCCGGAGGTCTCAAAATACACACGGTAAATATATGAGCTCTCAACATCAGATTCGCCCGCCGACATATTGACTGATAAAACCTCTCCGGTCAGCGCTTCGTATCTGCCAATATCTGTTTCACTTGTCCATAGTGTACCGTCGTCACGTATGGAAATATACATTGGTTGAGTATCGCCTTTAGATACTTCCAATTCCTTATTTCCGTCGATAAAGGTCTGATCCGCTCCGTTGCCTGACAAACTGCCAAGGGCTGTGTTATAGAATGGAAGGTATCCGATACTCACATTTTCATTTGTAAAGAGAGCTGTTGCTTCTTCGACTGTTGTTACTCCGTTTACCTCTGAAAGGTTACTGCAATATGCAATACCGTAAGTAGCGATAGACTCAATCACTTCGGGATTTTCAAAGGTAAGCGTTTCCAAATCTTCGGCAAGCCTGAAAGCGTACATATCAACCGAATTGACCGTACATATAACACCGTCTTCGGGAGTGATAGTCTCGGGTATAGTTACGCTTGTAAGTCCGTAAGGCACATATGCAACGCTTGCTGTGAGGGTGGTTGCATCATATTTATACACTACGCCTTGTGAGTCTACCCATACAGTACCAGACAAAGCATTTAGTGGTGCGGGCATATCGTCAAACACTCCGTCGTCTATTGTAATCTGATTTTCGCCATCAAACAATACACTTCCGGCGTTTAAAAGAACATTCTGTCTGAATGTGTTAGCTTTATCTTCCCATAATGAATAAGGTTTTGCATACAGCCTGTCTACGGCATTACCTATAGTAAGCTCATACTTATTAGCTGTTTCAGTTCCCTTCTGAAAAGAAGTAGTTGAAGTACCTTTTACGTTATAATATACTCTTTGCAGATTAATGTTGGAAGTAGCTGAACCAAAGATTGTAAATGCACCAGACGGAATATACAACTCTTCCAAAGAAGAACAAGATTGAAATCTGAAATAATAGGTATTTGAAAAAGAATTGTCCGACAAAATAACACGTTTTAGATTTGTGCAACTGTTAAATGCATAGGTAGAACTTATAGATACACCCTCTTCAAAAACAATCTCTTCTAAAGCAGAAGCATAAAATTCATTACCCTGATTAAATTGTGATATCGTACCCGGGATAGTTATTTTCCTTAAATATTTTTGATAGCTGAAAGCATAGTCGCCAATTGAAGTAACATCATCAGGAAATATATATTCTGTATCGGTTTTAGCAGGAGGATATGCAACAAGCTCTGATGTGCCGTTGCTAAGATGTTTATACAACACACCATTTTCTGCATAATAAACAGTATTACCTTCTGTAACAGTTATTTCTTTTAAGGTTGTGATATTATATGTAATTGAATTAATTATACTTGTAACAGTTGACGGAATATTAATGACAGATATTTTAGTATATTCAAAAGCACGTCCATTAAAAGACACCAACCCTTCATTAAGAGTTACTTCTTCCAATTTTGTACAATTAGCAAAAGCCTCGTAGTCAATTGTTTTTACACTGCCGGGAATCTCTATATGAGTAAGGGCCTTGCAATTTTGAAATGCATGCCTACCTATACTTTCAACATTTTTACCGATCGTAAGACTGGTTGCATTATAGAAATCTTCAAATGAATAATTACCTATTCTGGTTATTCCATCTTCAATTACAATGTTATCAGCCCCACTACTACCATTTGCTATCCCATACCATGGAACATTAGTTGTAGAAGTATAATCCGGTATAGCGCCTTCACCCGAGATAGTGAGGGTTTTCTTACCTGTAAGAGTATTTTTTGTATAAGACCACGTAAGCCCTGTATCCTCACCTGTACTCGGGTCTAAAATTGCTCCGCCATTTAATTCCTCAATTTTAGAAGAACTGAGAAGCATAATGCCCGAACCGGAAGAACTGTCAGCTTCTGTACTGCTCTCGTCCCATTGCAGGTTCATTGTATCACGATTGACTGTATCAAGCTTTGCTTCTTCAAGGTCTGCTCCTGCTCCGGGGGTTATATTGAGCGTTGCAGTTTCAAGCTCTGATATTTTTGAGTCAAGCTCTGCCTGCTTCATTTCGGCTATTTCTTCATCACTTGGTGATATTTCATTGCCGTCTTCGTCTATATATGTAAGATTTTCATAATAATCATCATCTGATACAGTCAAATCAAACACACCCGAAACACACTTTAGCACAAACTCGGTTGTTTCTCCGTTATCAAGATTAAAATAATAGTTTACTGCACCGTCTCCTCCGATTTCACGGTTCAGCTCTATTGTTTTTCCGTTATTGTCAGTTATTTCTGTTTTTTCGTCTTCAAAAAAATATTCGTCAGTAAGACCTGCTCCCTCACCGTAAAGAGTAAGAGTAAAACAAGAAACAGTATTTGTTCCTGTTGCTCTAACAGAAAGCGGGATTGTTTCTCCAATATCCACATTTGTAAATTCTACAGATATTTCTGGGTTTTCCTTTGTTACTGTTATTGCAGGCTTCATCAGCATGAGTGATACTATAATTGCTACAATTACAGACAAAAGCATTGTTGCAGGAATCATTCTTTTCCTGAATTTTTCGTATTTTATTAATCTTTCTATCTGTTCATAGATGCTTTCTGTCAATTTTTTCACCTGCCTTTATGTTTCTTCTTTGCCTTATGTTTTGCCCTTGCTCCGTTTACCACTACGCACAATATGAATATTGCCAATGCCGGAACTGCTATGAATAATGCTACTAAATTTGAGTTTATCTGCACCGCATCTGCTGTAATACTCAGAGATAGGGTATTTTTGCTGTCTATACGCTTACCTCGCACAAGCAGTCTATGAGTATTAACTGCATATGGCGTGCAGGTAAGCAGAGTAACATAGTCTTTATTTTCATCAATGCCGAGAAGGCTATCATCATCCGGCTCTACAATTGATATCTTGTCGATCTCGTAGGTCAGCAATTCGTCGAGTACTGTTATTGTAAAAGTATCACCAGTATCAAGCATATCAAGGTTGGTAAACAGCTCCGAGGTTGGTACTCCTCTGTGTCCTGTCAGCACACAATGTGTGCCTATACCTCCAAGAGGCAATGATGAGCCTTCCAAGTGTCCTACTCCGTTTGATAGCACAGTTTCGGATGTTCCGTGATATATTGGAATCTGTACTCCCATCTTGTCTATGGTGATGTAGCCTATCATTCCGTTGTCACCGATATTCAATAACGATTTGTATTTTTCACTGACAGACTCTCCATTGATAAAGTCCTGCCGATTACTTTTTAATGACTCGTTGTAGTTTCTGACCTGCTCCTTCATTTCCTCGTATTTGCTTTCTGAGATCTGCGAAATATCCTCGACATAATCTGCTACTGACTGAGTCTGGTGAAGTGTATTGATATAATTTCCAACTGTCGGATAAATCAGCAAGGACAAGCCTATGATAAAAATTATTATCAATATAATATTTAGCCAATACTTTTTCATAGGCCTCTCCTTGCTGCCGCAGTTTTATTAAAAACTGCGGCAGATCATTTATTATTCTTTGTTCTTCTTATTTGATACTCGTTTGCTTGTGATAAGAAAGATTCCTGCACTGATAACGCATATACCACCTAATATATAGATAAGTATTGTTCCTGTGTCTCCTGTGAACGGTAATAATGTTCCGCTGTTATTTAATACTTTGATTTCTGTAGCTTCTCTGTCGTCCTGCTTAATTTTTACCGATTCTACTTCTGTTGATGTTGCATTTGCTTCTGCTGTAATTTCTACCTTTATTGCATTTTCAAGCTGATTATAGCCGGATGGTGCTTTTGTTTCCTTCAGATAATATGTGCCGCTGTCAAGTCCGTTGATTGTTATCTTTCCTGATGCAGGTGATACAATTGTTACGCCTGTTTCACTGCTTTCTGCTACACGATATTCATTTACACCTTCGATTGTTCCGGTAGTAGATACTACTGCAATTTCACTTGTGCAGGCTGCATCGCTGTAGAGCTTGAACTCTGCATTTGCAAGTCCCGTTTCTGTGCCTGTATATTTAAAAACATCAAATGAATAACTGTATACGTTTACTTCGGATTCTGTTGTTTTTCCGGTGAAATCCTCATCGTATGCGTCGTTTGAATACTCTACATATACGGTATTTGTATTAGCATCGCCGTAGATTTCAGCATCCTTATTAAGGGTTGCCTGATAATACACATAGATGGTAGTTCCGTCTGTGTCATCGGTGAAATAGTTGCTGTCTATCGTTATGTCGAAGGTATGGTTATCGGTAACTGAATCTGTTTCTGCCGGATAGCTTACTGTGTAATTTCCTGCTGCTATTTCTGTTGTCAGTGCTGCGTCTGAATAGAGCTTTATAGTGTTTTTATCCAGTGTGAGCCCTTTTTCCATTGAATCATGGATTATGTAGGTGTATTCATCATAATAGCTTGCGTAGTCAGGTATTGTTGATGTGATGAGAAAGTCGAATTTCTCATTGATTGTGCCGTCAGCATAGCTGGCGTAGCTTGTATCATCATCCTCTTTTACCTTCTTTGTAACTGTAGGAGCATCTGCTTTCAGGTTAACCTCGGCATTGTTATTTGTTGTATCTAATGATGCAAAGGCAACTACAGATTCATCCGAACCATCTGTTGATTTAGCTTCTCCAAGTATAATATAGTAGCCAAGTGATGTAACATTGATTACTGCTTCATCAGCAGCTGTAGCTGTTACTGTTCCGGCAGATGAAACACTTTCATTTTCTATGTATTCTTTTACTGCTTTGGCAAATGCATTGAGCTCGTCACTGTTATCGTCAATACCAGTAAAGAAGCTTACAAGAGATTTTGTACTATCGGTATCATAGTCTCCGGTATAAGTAACGCTGTTAACAGTATACGAGAAGTCTGCAAAGGCTTCGCTTACGGTATAAGCATAATTTGCAGGGTTCTCACTATTAGCATCATAGCCGCTCAGAGTAAGGTCGAACACCTTGTATGCGTTGTAGGTATTACCCTCCATTGAAACTGCGCTACTGTTGTTCTTGATTGTAATTGTGTACGTTTCGTCTGCATATGCTGTTATCGGCAGTGCAAAGAGCATTGTAATTGCAAGCATAAGCACTAAAATTTTTTTGACTGTTTTCATAGTAATTTCCTTTCTTTTTCTTTTTTGTGTTCTTATGATTTTGGATAATCCGGTTTTTTACCTCCTTTTTTATGATTTTATTTTATTGATTATTTAATCAAAATAACACCTTGTTTATATTATTACTCTGCCGACAATAAATTCCTCCGATATACATCCGATTTCAGAGGAGCGACTGTCGACAGATACCGAACGGTTATCTCCCATAACAAAAATTCTGCTCTCGGGCACCTGATATGGAAACGTAATATCGCACTCGCCTATACTCTTATCTATCAGATACGGCTCATCAAGCATTTCATCATTTACATATACATTTCCCTCATTATCTATATTAACCATCTCGCCTGGCAGTGCTATTACACGCTTTATCAGTATTTTATTGTTGTAGTAAAACGCAACTACGTCACCTGTATCAAAATCAGCTGTTTTTAGTGCAACCACTATTTGACCATTATTCAGGGTTGGCTCCATACTTGAGCCTACAACCCTCAAAACCGGGAACATACCTACTGAAAGTAAAATTGCGATTGCAGCAACAAAAATAAGAACAAAGATTGTGCTTTTCAGAGTTTTTAAGTACGTGATTTTATCCTTCTCACGCTTAAGCTCTTTTTCGAGTTGTAAGGAAGAGATTCCTGAAAAATCAGTGGATTTTTCGGGTTTCGCTTTAAGCTTCCTTGCAGACTTTTTACCATGTTTTTCAACATATTTCATTTTCTGATACTTCATTGGTATTCCTTTGCTGATTTGTTGCATGCATAAGCTTCAGATTTTCAAGATAGCAATCCGCTGCCTTCTGCGCTGCTTCCAGTACACCGCATATCTGTATTGCAGCTTCTGCAAGTGAACCGCAATTTTCTATTTTAAGCATTTTATCATCAAGCTGTTTTCTCAGTGCCCCGTTTTCTTTTTTTAGCATGTCGTTCTCTTTTGACAGTTCTGTAAGTAACTCGAGCAATTCAACACGCTTTAACTTATGTGCTTCTCTATCAGTCATCCTTTCCCTCCTCAATATTTTATATGCTCTTATTTTACAAAAAATTTCATATTTCGTCAATAGAAAAATACAAATTTTGTCAATAGAAATATACAAAATGCTTGTTATTATTGCTTAACAGCAGAAATGTAAAATCGGTGTATAGTAATTTCATCTTACTATACACCGTTTAATCGTTATTTACACAAAATTTTTTATCAAAATGTTGGTACCATCAGGTCCATATCTTTTCACGAAGGTGCAGGTTCAAGTCCTGTCAAG
>CAYQXN010000049.1:0-13299 GCA_964421585.1 uncultured Ruminococcus sp.
AATGCAGAAATAGCAGAACAACTATATATTTCAAAAAGTACGGTTAATTATCATATACAAAATATCTTTAACAAATTGGGTGTGAACAGACGCTCAATGATGATAAAACTGTTATTTTTCAATGATAAAAACGATAAATAATAAATTATGTCGTAACAACGACAATGTGCGCTGATAGATATAAATTTTTGTAAGTAAAATCAGAGATTTTAGAATAAAAGCGTAATGATTTATAAAAGAAATCTAATAGTTTATTACAATTCATTTATTTTTTGTTTACCATTTTTAGAAGAATAAATAAAAAATTATAAGCAAACTTAAATTATATGCAAACTTTTAACTGTGATAGTTATAAAAACAGATATTTTGCCCAGTTAATATGAAATGACGTTTTTGATATAATAAATTAGTAAATTGTAGTTCTTTAGTTTTAAGGTTGTGGAAATGATAATGAAAGGTCCCGCAGGAATAGTTGAATATTGTAAGAAAAATAAAATGCATAATAAATTTTCTAGTGCAGGCATAAGAGTTATTGCGGCCGTTCTTGTAAGTATTATGATTTTTACATTGCTCCCGTCAATAAACATAAGCGCTGCCCAAAGCAACAGTCAGACTGCATATGAAAATATTACCGAATTTCAGTCCGCGCGCTGGGCGGAGATTCAGAATGCAGTGTTCGGATTGAATCTTACAACAGAACCGATGACTGACTATGAAACTCTTAAAGGTTACAGTGTGTCAGACAACAACGAATTTTTCCGGTGGACTGATACGAGCGATTTGGGGCTGACGCCTTGGACAGGCAATGCAACAAGCAGTACCGATTATATTAACGGCAGAAATGAAGTACATACATTTGAATACAGCGATACTTATTACGACGCTTTATCCGGTCAAACCAAAGAGGTGAGCGCCACAGTCAATGTTGATGTTTACTATAGAGTGAATACCCCCGAAAAATTCAGAAAAGCTCTTGAGCTTGCGACAAGCGATGACAATAAGGACAAAAATGTTCTTATCAGAATCAGTAGTGATATGGATTTCAACGGGGCAAACCAAACATGGGTAAGCATAGGGCAATCAACCGGAAATAAGACAAGAAGCGGTTCGATAATAATTGACGGAGAAGGTCATACTCTATATAATCTTAAAATTGCGGGTTCTAATTCAGATAGTGAAGCAGGACTTTTCGGATATATTAACGGAAGGCTGATTGTAAAGAATTTAGGATTTAAATCTACTATGGTTATCGGCGGCTCTAAAAACACGGGACTTCTTGTAGGAAGTTTCGGCAGAAGCGCTATTACCGGCAACAACTCAATGATGTATCTTTATAACGTGCATTCCGACGGCGCATATATGCAGAGCTCCGGAAAAATGGGAGGCTTAATCGGGCAGAACTATTCATTGGGCAATATGTTTGTAAAAAACTGCTCAACCGAGAATTATTATATGTACGGTACAGATCATGTTGCCGGAATTTCATCATATTCACAGCTTGCTGAAACTGATGTTACCCCCAAGGTAAAATACAACGCTGATATGCCCGAAACACCCGAGGCTTTTGTGTTTCAGACAGAAACTGTTTATCCTATGGTGTTTGAAAACTGCTATTCCGTTGACTGCGAGATTTTTTCAACAGGCTCCGACTCCGGCTCGTTTATTTCGTGCGGACAGATGATGATTGTAAGGAACTGCTTTACCAATAATACGATTTATGCAAATTACAACACGGGCGGTTTTATCGGGCGAAGCGCTTTTCCTGCCGACTGCCGTCCCGGAAAAATGTATGACGACGCAGGAGAGCTTACCATAGGCAACTACTTTGAAAACTGTTATTCTACAGGTATTGTTGAAGGAAAAAGCGCTATGGGTGGCTTCACAGGACTTGATAATACATACAGAGGACTTAATAACATTTACGCAGATCCAAATGATGTTGGCACTAATTCTCTGAATTGGCCGAGATTTGGTACGACTGAAAACAGTACCGGACAGGTAAGAGACAGCGTTGACGCAGGCGCGACCGTATATTATAACTGTTATTCTACTGCTATGGTAGGTATGGATTATGCAGGTAAATATATTGGAGGCTTTATCGGGCTTGACGAAAACTACAATGTCGGCGCAACCGTGAATATAAACGGCGAAAATGTTACTGCAAACGGTTCGTTTTACATAAACTGCTATGCAGCCGGAGAAGTCGGGAACATACTCACGGTTACCGATTTTGATGATGCCGTTGAGCTTGAAGCGCTTTACCTTGCAAACGACGAGGGCAGAAACACCGGCGAAGAAATACTCGACTATTACCCGACGGGAGGTTTTATCGGAGTTTTAAGTCCTGATATTTACTGGTATGATAAAACATACAATAATATGAAAAAGTTTAACGGAGGGTTGGTCTATGGCAACAGAACTTTTGTTACGGTTCTCCCTGAATATTTAAAAGAATATAGCTTCGGATATTTTGAGAACTGTTACTATGATATGCAGACCACGGCAATGCACGAAATGGCTGTAGGTTTGGCAGACGTAATGGGTTATAGAGACACTCCGGATGTCAGTAAGGACGTTTTTTCACTGACGGGAATAACAGGGGTTTATACAGAGAAATCCGATGTTAAGAAAATGGACGGCCTTACTGATTTTCCGAGCGGATCAAACAAATATGCAATGGATACCGCGGGCGCAGACAGCGCCGTTTGGACTTATACAATGGGTTACTATCCTCAATTAAACGTTTATATGATGTTTGACCTTGATTCTAACGGAAATCTTTCATCTGTAAAGAGTGGAATTACGGAGAGCGACTCGCCGTTCTTTATCCCCCAAAAAAATTATGACAGTAATACCAAAATATACGACGGATCGGAATCGTTTTCTGTCAGCGGCTTTGACAGTACAAGCGAGATTGTAACCGCTTATCGTTACTCACAGGCTTCTACGGCAACTGTTTTACTTAATCATTGGGACTACCGAATGAACACTGCAAGCGGCGGACTTTCAACCGATAATGACTGGGCTTGTGCAGTAGAGGATAATAAACTTACCTATAATGAGGAGACAGGTTATTTTGAAACCACATATAACAGCCTTGCCGCAGGTGTGTATGAATTTAAAATTCAGGCAAATAGCTCCATGTCATATAATTACGGTTCGGACAAGTTTGATGGTAAAAACTGTGTGCTTAACGTTCCTTCCGAAGACTGTGATGTAACAATAAAATTTAAGTATGACGGACTTCGCTCAAATAATTATCAGATTTACGCTGTAATGAAAAATGCGGCTGGTGAATGGATTGACGAGAACGGCAATACTACTGATACTGAAAAGTTAATTTTACTTGGCGGAACAGAAAATCAAGTTGTTTCAGAGGTCTGGTCGATTCCCGGAAGCTTTTCATACAACAACTGGGATGTTACTAATACCGATTGGGATATGAAATTAAGCGGTGAATCTGATGTTTACACACACTCTCATTATATTGAGCCTGACAAGGATTCTGACGGTAATTATGTTGCAACGACATTTCAGTTTAAAATTGCTAAAGACCATGCATGGAATGAAAGCTATGGCGTTAGCGGCGGTTCGGATAATATGGGATTTACGCTTTTAAAGCCGTGCACCGTTATATTTAAGTTTAACAGCAAAACGCATATAACCACGGTAACGGCTGATAATCCCGATTGTATTACTGATATTTCAACCGAGGAAAAGCTTACATTTGATTTTGAGGGCTATTCTGTAATTGGTCAGTCGTCTTTGACAGGTTACGAGTGGCTTCAATCGGGAAGCGAGTTAGCTGCTGCAGAAAAGGGCAGAATGACTGAAACCTCGGCAGGCTCGGGAATATATAAGGTTACGTTTGATAATGTAAAAATGAATCAAAACTATGCCTACAAGGTTATTAAGGATGCAGTTGATGAGGGTTCAAACAGCTATTTTTATATTAATCCTCACACTGAAGACGAAAATGCTGTGTGCAGTGTAACATTTACATATAATTCGCTCACCGGTGAGACTATGGTCAGCGCTAAAACTGCCGACTTGCCTGATGAAGAATTTGCTATGCAGTCTCTTCAGGCTACTTATTATACTGTTTTGGGTACTGAAGCTCTCACAGGCTATCATTGGCTTGGTGATACGAGTCATCCTGAAGACCAATCCGAATATGCAAAAGAGCAGTATCGTCTTGCTGCAATCGAAAACGGAAAAATGGATGTTGTTCCGGGTACATCGCTTTACCGTAAAACTTTTCAAAATGTTTCTGCGGGTACATATGAATTTAAGGTTGCCGCTGACGGATCGCTTGATTTAAGCTGGGGCGAAAATGACAGTACCGAAAACTACAAATTAGAGCTAAAAGACAGCGCTGATGTAACAATTACCTTTAACAGGGAAAAGGGTACGATTTCCGTTTCAACCGACCCTGCCGAAGCTCTCTACTCAACTGTATATGTTGTTACCGGCACGGAAAACCTTATGGGTGAATCCTGGAATACTAAAAACGCCGTTATGACTTATAATGAGGAGGACGGTGTATATGAATATATTCAAAAAGGTGTAAAATCAGGCAATAATTATGCGTTTAAGGTTATAGAATATGATATCGACAGCGGAAATAACAATTCATTTTATCTGGGCGGTAATAAGAGTGAGTATGACATAAGGTTTACCTATAATCCTAAAAACGGTATTGCCATGGTGTACGCGCTCGACACAGAAGACGGTACTGATGTTTCGGACAGCGTTATAAAGGATGTACTGATAACCTCTTATTCTGTCTTGGGTGATAAGGGATTGACAGGTTACAATTGGCTTGGTCTGTTGGATAACGGTAAGGCCGGAGAAAAAGAAGATGAGCTTGCAGCTTCCGAGGCTGGCGCAATGACCCAAAATCCCGACGGAACCTATACAAAGGTGTATGAAAACATTAAGGTTGGCACGGACGGCGAAATATTAAGCTATCCGTTTAAAATTGCAGCAAACGGAAACTGGGATTCGGGTATTTCCTATGGTGACGGAGTTGATAACTATTATCTTCTTTTAAACGGAGACGCCTCAAATGTCAGTGTGTGCGATGTTACTATCAATTTTGATCCGAGTACGGGAGAGATTACGGTTGAAACATCACCGGCGGACTGTAACCTTTCTGATATTGATGACAGCAAGTTTACTTGGTATGTTGTAGGCGATTATCAGTTAGTATCCTTTGACAGCTTCAGAGCACCGACTACTGTTTATGATACGGTTCGTGACATTACTTCAACCTTTGAATTTACTTCGGGTAAGAACAGCAGCGAGCGCGGTGTTACTTGGCGGATAAATTCCGAACGCAACAGTATCAGTGAATTTTACAGCAAATTTGGAAACGGTACGGGCTTTAGTCTTGATTACACGGTTGACGGAAAAAATTCGACCGGAACATTTAATACGCCTGTTGTAGATTTGCTGGTCGATGTTATTAAAGATGATTCAACAGTTTCAACGGATTCAACAGTTGCGACAAGTGCAACAATCTACTTCAATGCTTCCGCAATCACAGAAGGCAACGAGAGATTTGCTGTATATGCGTACACAAATGAAGGCGGATTTACTGATAAATGGTTAGACGTAGCAAGAGAAGGTAACGGCGTTTATTCCGCTGAAATTTCCAAAGGATATTCATTTATCTTCTGCCGTATGAACGGTTCAACAACCGAGAACACTTGGAATAACAAGTGGACGCAGACAGAAGACCTCACATACGATGGAACAAACAATCTATATACAATCACAGGTCAGGTTGAAAATTCTGATAAGTTAGTCGGTGAGTGGTCAACAAAAAGCGTTTCCGACAGCGAAGAAGAATTGTATGGTGACGTTGTACATTATTATGTTGACAGCTTTATGCCGGGTAAGCAGTGGTTATCAATTTCGGCATTGGGATACGGTTATAGTCAACAATATAATGACTGGATGACAAAATATCTGGATTATATGAATTATCTTAATAATTTGGAGAAGTTTGAAGAATCAGCTGAAATTTATTATAAGGTTTTCAGCGGCAGTACATATAACGGCGCTTCTATAAATGATCAGACAACGCTTTTAGCGTATATGATGTATTTAAGGGACAGCGATGACGCTGAAAAGGTAAGCTATTATAATGATCTTGTGAGCGACTACGGTGACTTACTTTCATATTATCAGGTCGTTGAGTCCCCTGTAAGCGATCCGGGAGTTTCGCCGACAGTAACGGATCAGAGTGTGGTGGGTTCTCGTAACCTGCGCTTAATTCCTACTGTTTATCTTGAAGCCGGCAATGATGCCGATGTGTCCGTGTATGAGAACAGCGGTAGTGAAGCTGAAGCAAATACAAAGAATATCGTACGGTATGACGAAAATTCTTCACCTGATGTTACGTTTACCGGTATTGAAAGCATAGGTTATTCATATTATAATTTTGCTTTTACAGCCGGATATGCAATAACCGACAAAATCGGACTTGGCATCTATGACAACTACATAAATCAGGGAAGCACATCAGGCAATTACGGTATTAAACAGTTTAATGAAGGACTTATACGTGAACAGGATAATACCGATGAGCGTACATATGGTACATACTATGCTATGACGTCGGCATTTACCGAATGTTCTTCTTATGTTGATACCGCTTCTCAGGATATGGGATTGATTGCAGATTCACTTGTAAAACAGTCGGTAATCGGAAGCTCATATGACTATAATTCTGATACGAATCCTGATGCTTCAAACAGACAATACGGACAAACTATTGTAAAGGTATACAAGGTGAACAGCGAAGGTGTTAATTCAAAAGTAAATATGAGCATCTCTGCAAATGAAAATTCAGACGAGTATATAAACTACCAAAAATGGACCGGACAGATGAGATTTACTTCCGGTGACAGGGGCGTTTACAATGTTGTATTTTATTGGGCTTTATCCGACGGCAGATATTTATCAGACAGTAAGCAGGTAACTATTAACGTATTGCAGCCGGGCATTACAAAGAAGGTTAATGTTGTTTATGATGATGCAGGTGAAGGTAATACTTTGACCTATACCGTTACCTATACAAACTCTGATTTTTCATCTCCGGTTAACTTTGCAATTCTTGATGTTCTTCCGTATCTCGGAGATACTCGTACAGGATATGGTGACGAGACTGTTTCGGGAACAACAGGCAGTGATGTAGGCTTTAAGCTTAAATCATTAAAAATCACTCAAAGCGGCGCTGCTACTATCCGAGGAGTGTATTATTCGCAGGATGAAAAGGTGAGAAGTTATCTTACCGATGGTTCAGAGGCGTCGACTGCCGCAGCGGAAAAACTGAATGTTGACGGAGATGGCTTGATTAATCCCACGGATTCTACATGGAACAATATTATCAGGGCGGACGTCGGCGGCGGAGGCACTTATACTCCTGCAAATGCAGATAACGTCACTGCAATATCCGTATCGGGAGTACAGCTTGCCGTCGCTGAAAGCATTACAGTTTCAATTACGCTCGAATACAATGGCAAGGCAAACGATGTTTATGTTAACAACGCTTATTTCTACGCAAGGGATACTGACCAGGATATAGGTATGAACGGGTACTCAAAGCCTGTAACTACGACTATTGTCGGAAGAAGTCTTAATGGTTATGTATGGCTTGATAAGGATATTGACGGTTTTGTTGATGAAGCTGAGGAACGTTTAAAAAATGTTCAAATGTCACTTTATCTTCTTGATGAAGACACGGGTAATTATGCTGATACTGGCTTAACAACAACGACAGATGATGACGGCTATTATAGCTTTGACAAGCTTCTTTCGGGTACATATAAGGTTGTTATTCTAAAAGAAAAGAATGAAACAATAAACGGTAAAAAGTTTGAAGACTATGAACCGACAAAAAAATTGCTGGAGGCAAGAACCGAGACCGTTATTGGCTCGCGTAATCTGGCGTCTGCTGATAAAGATGACAAAGAAAACATTACATCATATAATGTCAGCACTATTATGCCAAGTGCAGCAGAAATTTACCGAGGAAGCTATACAAACAAAATTAACGCTGTATGTGATGGCTTTAACTATGCTAAGAGCTATCTGAATTTCGGTATTATTGACAGTGCCAGCAAGTGTTCCATTACGCTGGACAAGCTTGGAGAAGACGACAACCCGCTTAATGGGGTGGTATTCAAGCTTGAATATTTTGATACTGATACAGATAAATGGATTCCCGTAAGCTATGATGAAAATGGTTACATAATCAAGGACTCTTCTGAAGAGGGAGAGGGCATAAGCTCCTTTACAACAGGTGACACAATGCCTGACGGTTCCAAACTTGACGGACGAATAGTATTGCCTAATCTTCCTGAAGGGAAATATCGTATAACTGAGATAAGTACTGTTGATGGCTACAATTTGCTGGCAAGTTCTATTGAGGTAGAATTGCCCTATAAACTTGCTGTAAATGCTGACGAAAACAGTATTATATCGACTTCATCAGAGCCTTCCTATACTGAAAACGGTTACAATTATTATAGAGACATAACATTTACTATTACAAATACGGTTAATCTCAATGATTTGCTGCCGCTTACAGGTGTAAGCGAATTTAATTGGCTGATTATTGCAGGTATCGTATTGGTAGTTGCCGGAATAGTCATTTTCTTTTTTGTATCCAAAAGAAAGAAAAAATCCTATAAATATGCGGTATGATTTTGTCTTGATAAATTTGTTTAATGGGGTTTGCAAATGCCCGTTAAATCATAAAACAAAAAATTAAGGAGGAAAATTTTATGAAAAAATTTGCAGCGATTTTTATGAGTATTATGCTCGTGGCAGCTGTAGCTTTCAGCACAGTAGCTTCTGCGGCATCGGTACTTACAGAAACCAAAGGCTCGCTCACACTTACAAAGTATGAGCAGCAGGACGATGACCAGGAAACGGGTGTAACTCCTGTAAGCGGAGCTGTATTTACCGCTTATAAGGTTGCGTCTCTCGGTAGCGACGGTCTTTACACAGTTGTTGACGCCTATAAAGATGTTAATGTAACATATGGCGACAAAACCTACTCTCTTCAGGATCTTCTTAACGGTGATGTCTATGACGAGAACGGCGGCGCTCTTACTTACACAAGCACAGAGCTTTTTGAACAGCTGATTCCTGCACTTCAGACTGCTTCAGCAACTCAGACAGGTGTTGATTCAACAGAGAGCACAAAAGAGGAAGATGGGAATACAATCGGAACAGGTGAATACACTTTCGACGAATTAGACCTTGGCGTATATCTTGTTGTTGAAACAACAATTCCTGACAGTTATGCAGTAGCTTCACAGAGCTTCCTTGTTTCAATTCCTGAGTGGGATGAAGAATCAGGTGAATGGAATTATGATGTAACTGCAAGTCCTAAGGATTCCCCTGTTGTACCTGAAAAGAAAATTGTAGAAGATTCAAACTTGCTTGACGAGGATACTGCAGCAATCGGCGATAAGGTTGATTATCAGGTAACATCAGATCTTCCTTACTACGGCACAGCACTTCCAACATCATGGACAGAGCCAACAGTATTATATCCAACCAAAGATAAGTTCGATACAACTGTAGCAGGTATTAAGTATGCACTTACAGATACAATGTCAAAGGGACTTACATTTAATAATGACCTTGCGGTTGTTATTGACAATAACGGTACACCTGTAACACTTACAAAGGATACAGATTACACTCTTTCAACATCAACTGATGCTGACAATAATACAGTAATAACAGTTGATTTTGTATGGGCAAAAATCAACCAGTATCAGGGCAAGCAGATTAAATTCACGTATTCTGCAACTGTTAATGAGGATGCTGTTGTAGGTCCTAACGGCAATAAGAACAGCGTTAAAATAACATATGATAACGACCCTCAGGTTGAGTCTGATGATGTTGATACTGAGCCTGATGAAACAATTGTTTACACATACGGTATGGATCTTACAAAGACATTCAACGGCGCAGCTGCAGACGGCACAGATATTGATGCAAGCGGAGTTGAATTCAGCCTTTCTCTCAATGGTGAAAAGCTTTGGTTCATTACAAGCGAATCAGGCAAGTATATTGCTTACAGCGCTAAGATGACTGATGATCCTGATACTGCTGATGATGAATCAACTGATCCTTCTGAAGGTGCAAAAGTTACAATTGACGGGGTTGAATATACAATTACTCAGCAGCTTAATCCTACAGAAACAGGTTCTCTTGTTTTAGCCGGTCTTGATGTCGGCACATACACACTTGTCGAGGAAAACAGCATTGAAGGTTTCAGCAAGCTTGCAAGCGATGTTACACTTGTTGTATCAGAAGAGAAAAATGATGGCAAAATTACAGGTAAAGTAATTGCAAAGGTTGGAAATACAACGCTTGATGTTTCAAACGATAACCTCGGTGAATTCCTATTTACAGTGAACAACGTATCAAAGCAGTTTAATCTTCCGCTTACAGGTGGTACAGGCATTCTCCTGTTCACAATCGGCGGCGGAATTGTAATGGCAGCTGCAATTATTATCTTTGCTCAGCTTCGCAAGAAGAAAGCAACTGATAAGTAATTTAACTTATTATATTTTTGATTTAATATTTTTTAGTAATGTGGGAGGACAGAGAAATCTGTTCTCCCAGGTTCATATTTATATAAATAAACTTTTATTGTGTATTTCTGTACCGGATATCTGAAAGGAGATGCAATGTGAAAAGAATATTAACAGGTTTAATTGGTGCAGTTGTTTTGCTTGCCGGATTATCCTTGATTTGCTATCCCTTTATAAGTAATTACCTTATGAGCAAAAACCATAACAGTGAAATTGCAGACCAGGCGGCTGCAGTAGAAAAAGCAGACAGCAATACTTTGGAGGAAGCATTTGCACAGGCGGAAACATACAATAAAGGTTTATTGGGAAATGTTGTGCTTACTGACCCGTTCGATCCGGGCTTTCAGCAGGAAAGTAATATGGAGTATGAAAGCCTTCTCAATATAAACAATGATTCAGTTATGGCAAGCATTGAGATACCCCGAATTAATACTAAACTTCCGATTTATCACGGTACAGCTCAGGATACGCTTTTAAAAGGCGTTGGTCATCTGCAAAAAACATCACTTCCGATTGGTGGAGTTGGGACTCATTCTGTTCTTACAGGTCATACGGGACTTTCTTCTGCGAAATTGTTTACTGATTTAAACCAACTGGAAACAGGTGATGTGTTTTATATTTATGTTCTTAACAAAATTTTGGCTTACAAAGTTGACCAAATCAAGGTGGTTGAGCCTTCTAATACAAGTGATTTGAAAATTAATTCAAAGGAAGATTATGTAACCCTTATTACCTGCACTCCGTACGGTATTAACTCTCATCGGCTTTTGGTAAGAGGTACAAGAATACCCTATGAAGAAGCTAAGACGATTGTTGAAAATACTTCCCCTGTAGAAAGTACATGGATGCTTGAATATAAAAAAGCACTTATTGCAGGGGCAGCGGCGCTTGCGTTAATAATTATAATTTTCATCATTATTAAGCGATTGCTTTCCAAACGCAAAAAACATAAAAAAGATTAAGGATGATTATAAGTGTTCGTGAAAGGCAGATAATATGAAAAAGGTCATAGCAGTTATTATCTTTATTGTTTTGATAGCGATAGGAATCGGTATTATCAGTTATCCATTGGTAAGTAACTTTTTAATGAGTTTAAATTCAGACAGCGAAGTGCAGACATATTTAAGCGCTGCGTCAAATTTAGATTCTAAGGAGTATGATAAACAGCTTGCCCGTGCAGAAGAATATAATGACAGTCTAAAAGGAAATTATAATATAGGCGATCCGTTTGGTAAAGAAGTTGAAGCTGACGATGAATATTATGATTTGCTTAATATTGACGGTACCTCAGTTATGGCTTGCATTGAAATTCCTGCACTGAATATAAAATATCCTATTTACCATGGGACAAGCGATGAGGTTTTAAGTAAAGGCATCGGTCATTTGAGAAATACATCTTTGCCGATAGGCGGGCAAGGTACTCATACGGTTTTAACTGGACATACGGGACTTCCAAATGCAAAGCTTTTTACTGATATAGATAAGCTTGAAAAGGGAGATGTATTTTACATATATGTTATGAATCAAACGCTTGCATACAGTGTTGATCAAATAAAAATTGTTGAACCGTCTGATACATCTGATTTAAAAATTGATGATGAAAATGATTATGTAACTCTTGTTACCTGTACTCCTTACGGTCTTAACACTCATCGTTTACTGGTTCGCGGTACTCGTATAACATATGTTGAATCAGAAAAAGAGGCTCAGTCATCACATATTGAAAAGAGCACTTACAGCGAAAAATATATTTTGGCTATAATTATCGGATGTTCCGTAATGGCAGGAATACTATTCATCTATGTCTTAATAAAAATTGTTTTGCGCATATGCAGAAAGAGAAAAAATAATGAATAAAAGAATTAATAAAGTTTTTTCATATATTCTTGTAGTGTTAATTTTTGTGTTTGGATTATTTGTATATGTATATCCGATTGTTTCTGGATATATATCGGATAGAAATTCGGAAATAGCAATAAAAAATTTTGAAAATGTAAGAAAATCCGTAAAAAATAATGCACAGACAGATGATGGCAGTTCAGACAGTATGTATTTGACTGAAGAAGAGGAAAAAAATAATAATACATTTAATACTTATAATATTGAGAATTACGATGAACTGTATAAGGAGATGCAGAAATATAATTATGATATTTATAGAGAAGGGCAGATAGGACTATGTGACGCTTGGTCATATGAGCAAGCAAGCGTTGATCTTTCAGAATTTGGAATATATGACGGTATAGTAGGTGTTCTGAGAGTACCAAAAATGAATGATTTAAAAATGCCGATTTATCTTGGTGCATCAAGTAATAATATGTCAATGGGTGCGACGCAGCTTGGACAGACTTCAATGCCTATAGGAGGCAATAATACAAATTGCGTTATTGCGGGACACAGGGGTTGGAACGGAGCAAGATACTTTTTAGATATTGAACAAATGCAGATAGGTGATATGGTATATATTGATAATCTTTGGACAACGCTTTCATATGAAGTATGCGATATAAAGGTTATAGAGCCGGATGATATAGATGAAATTCTAATTCAAGATAATAAGGATATGGTTACGCTTATTACTTGTCATCCTTATTGGGCAAGTACCTATAGATATGCTGTTTTTTGCAGCAGAATTAATGAAAATACAACGGAAAATTTAATTCAAAGCGAAAGT
>CAYQXN010000050.1:0-13256 GCA_964421585.1 uncultured Ruminococcus sp.
TGATTATGTACAAAACAATCAGAAAAATTGCATCTGTAATTCTCGCTGTTGCAATGTTAACTGCTTTATTATCAGTTAATATTATTGTAAATGCAGAGGAAACAGGTCAGGTACGAGTAATTGTCAGAAATGATGTATTTTCAGTTGATGACAATGCTGCTTGGGAAGGTGTTCTTGTAGATGAATGGGTTAATATTGATAATGATTCAACAGTAATGTCATCTGTTGTAACGGCACTTGATAATCACGGCTACACACAAACAGGTGCTGAAAATAATTACATTACTGAAATTAACGGATTGTCAGCCGGCGATGCAAGCTATATGAGCGGTTGGATGGGCACCCTCAACGACTGGTTTACAAACACCGGTTTAGGTGATTTTACCGTAGCAAACGGAAATCTTGAAGACGGTGATGAAATCTGCATTATGTACACCGATGCCTGGGGTGCTGATATCGGCTCGGACTGGAGCAGCAATGATACTTCACTTGCTGATGTTACTTTCAGCGTAGGTACACTCTCACAGAGCTTTGATTCGAGTGTTACCGACTATACACTTACTGTTCCTGCTGACACAACAGGAGTTGTTCTCACTCCTACAGCGTCTAATAAGAACTTTCAGGTAAGAACTTATAAGAATGATTATACTCCTTCTGAAAAAGGCTACAACCGAAGTGCAGAAATTCCTGTTGAGGATGGAGACAAAATCATAATCGGTGTAGGCGATGAAAGCTGGCCTTCTATGAATTACAGCGAAGGTGCAACTGTTTATACTTTCACAGTTAAATATGACAAAGTTTCCGAGAAACTTTCTTCAACTTCTGATTATCTGTCTTCACTCAGCACACCAATTGTAGGTTCAATCGGCGGAGAGTGGGTAGTAATCGGTCTTGCAAGAAATGATAGTATAAGCGACAACTTTGTTGAAGGCTATTACGAAAATGTGGTGAATTATGTTGAAGGCGTGGGTTCAGCAAAGCTTAGCAGCACAAAATCAACCGATAATTCCAGGGTTATTATTGCTCTTACCGCAATAGGTAAGGATGTAACAGATGTTGCAGGATATAACCTGCTTGAGCCGCTTGCTGATTTTAATTACATCAAAAAACAGGGAATCAACGGTCCAATCTGGGCTTTGATTGCTCTTGATACCCTAAATTACGAGATACCAACAGATGAAACTGTATCTACTCAGACCACACGTGAGGAACTTGTTAACTACATTCTAGAAAAACAGCTTGAAGACGGCGGTTGGGCGCTTATAGGAACAGCTGCTGATCCTGATATGACGGGTATGGCAATTCAGGCACTTGCACCATATTATGAAGCTAACGAAAACGTAGCAGCAGCAATTGACGCTGCATTAGTAAGAATTTCGGAAATCCAGAAGGAAGACGGCGGATTTTCATCTTGGGGTTCAGAAAATTCCGAAAGCTGTGCTCAGATTATTGTTGCACTTACAAGTCTTGGAATCAATCCTGCAACAGACAGTCGTTTTATTAAAAATGGCAATTCAGCAATTGACGCTCTTATGTCATTTGCAGTTGAAAACGGTTTCGAGCATATTTCAAACGGCTCTTACAATCAGATGGCCACAGAGCAGGCATACTATGCACTTGTTGCATATTCAAGACTGATTAATGAAAAGACCTCGCTTTATGATATGACCGATCTCATAGAAGAGCCTGTAATTCCAATGGATGTAAATGAAGACGGCATAGTTACTATTGATGACGCAACCTTAGTTCAAAAATACGTTGCAGAAATTGTTACTTTTACTGATAGGCAGATGCTTACTGCAGATGCTAATGGAGACGGTTCTGTAAACATTGATGATGTAACTTTTATCCAAAAGGTTCTCGCTGACTTCTATGCTTAATCAGGATGACAAACAGATTCTTGCTGTGCAATTGCTTGTTGATAAGGCATCTGAAACGGGAAGAACTCCTAAAAAAACTGATTTTGATAGCGAAACTGCTTGTTTTATCAAGCAAAAGCTTGGTCCCTGGCCAAGAGCACTTGAAAAAGCTGGACTCAAAGATATAAATGATATTTCCTCAAAAGAAAAATCAAGACTAAAACGTGAGCGTATAAAAAAGAATAAAAAAAGAGAGCAAAAACAAACAGATAAATTCTAATGTTGTTGTAATACTCTGGCAAAACTGCAATTATTTTGAATCGGATGATTATATGGATAAATTTCTTTCAAACAAAATATTTCTATTTTTAAAAAAGCATATAGTTATTGTCTGTGCAATAATTGTTGCAGCAATATTACTTTCTGTTACATTTCTTGCAGGAGGCAGACTTGACAATAATATATCAACTCCTGTCTCCGCAACTGCGGATACGGCTTCAACAAATGTTACTTCAACTACTACTGCTGATATATTTTCAGCGACTGAAAACAATTCTGAAAATGATAACAGTTCTGAATCTACTACAGAAACTAAAGTATCAGATGCCGCCACAGCTTCTGATACTACAGCAACTGTAAGCAGTTCGAAAACAGCCCAAAATTCTTCCGACACATCTTCTTCCGTTAAAATCAGTAACGATAATAGCAGTAATAACAGCAATAACAGTAATGTTTCAGGAGACAATTCAAAAAACACAGGCAACAGTTCGTCTCAAAACGCGACTGCTGCAAATAAGGATAAGTATCTGACTGACCCTATACCATCAGGCAAACCTGAACCGGTCGAACCGCAGGACCAGGAAGTTTCTGATACTGAATTAACCTGTACATTCTCAATAAGCTGTGCTACTATCCTTGACAATATTGGAGATCTTGATAAAAACAAATTAGAGCTGGTTCCGAATAATGGTTGGATTTTAAAGCCTACAAAGGTCACATTCAACGAAGGTGAATCCGTATATGATGTGCTTGTACGCGTATGCAAGGACAACAAAATTCATATGGAAGCTTCCTGGACTCCTATATATAATTCCGCTTATGTTGAAGGGATAAACAATTTATATGAGTTTGATTGCGGCAGTCTTTCAGGTTGGATGTACAGTGTAAACGACTGGTTCCCTAATTACGGATGTTCAAGATATGAGCTAAAACAGGGAGATGTTGTTGAATGGAAATATACCTGTAATCTTGGCTATGATGTCGGCGGAGGTTACGCAGTAGGGGAGTAAAAAATGAAAGATACATTTTCACAAATGCATCCGTTTGTAAATTTTATATTTTTTGTTTTTGTGATTTTGCTTTCAATGTTTATGCTCAATCCCGTATGCCTTGGGTTATCACTTATTTGCGCACTCGCAAATGCTCTTTATCTTAACGGAAAAAAGGCAATAAGACTTTCACTAATATATTTACTTCCAATGATACTTCTTGTATCAGTAATAAATCCTGTGTTTAACCATGAAGGGATTACAATACTTACCTATTTTCCATGGGATAATCCGCTCACACTTGAATCAATTTTATACGGAATTGCAACCGCAGTGCTACTCTCAGCAGTAGTGCTGTGGTTTTCGTGTTTTAACACTGTTATGACTTCCGACAAATTTGTATATCTGTTTGGCAGGATTATACCGTCAATGAGTCTAATACTGTCAATGTCACTGCGTTTTGTCCCCAAATTCACCTCACAATTCAACAAGGTGCGCAACGCTCAAAAATGCATAGGCAGAGATATATCCGATGGCTCAGTGATTTCAAGGTTAAGACATTCAATAAAGATAGTATCAATAATGATTTCTTGGTCGCTTGAAAATGCAATTGAAACTGCTGATTCTATGAAAAGCAGAGGTCATGGACTCAAAGGCAGAACAGCATTTTCAATCTATAAATTTGACAGGAGAGACTTCATTATACTTGCATTAACTGTTTTCTTTGGATTTGCCGTTACTATAATCTCAATAGGCGGTATTTCAGCTTTCAGATATTTTCCATCGGTCAAAGGCGAGCTTTTAAGTCCTTGGGACATTATAAATTATATTTTATATGCGTCACTTATGCTTATACCGCTTATTATTAACGTAAGGGAGGGAGTCAGGTGGAAACATTTAAGATCAGTAATCTGACATTCAGATACCCTGAAACAGGAATTGATGTACTCAAAGACATTAATTTCACTGTTGATAAAGGAGAGTTTGTCACCTTATGTGGTCCGTCAGGATGCGGCAAAAGTACCCTTTTGCGTAATTTAAAGCCAATTCTGGCTCCTGTCGGCATTAAATCGGGTGAAATATTGTTTAACGGAGTTGACATTAATTCAATGTCACAAAGGGAACAGAGCAGCAAAATCGGATATGTTTTGCAATCTCCCGATAATCAGATTGTAACCGATAAGGTGTGGCACGAGCTTGCGTTCGGACTTGAAAGTCTCGGGCTTGATAATCAGACTATCCGTAAACGTGTAGCTGAAACAGCAAGCTTTTTTGGTATTCAGAACTGGTTTTACAAGAGTGTTACCGAGTTATCGGGAGGTCAGAAACAGATTCTTAATCTTGCCTCAATTATGGCTATGCAGCCTGAGGTACTTATTCTTGATGAACCTACAAGCCAGCTTGACCCGATTGCCGCAGCTGATTTTCTTTCTATCATCTCAAAAATAAACCGTGAGCTGGGCACAACAATCATAATTACAGAACACAGACTTGATGAAATACTGCCTATAAGCTCGCACGTTATTGTTATTGAAGAGAGAAGAGTTATATCATTTGACACTCCCGAAAATACAGGCAGAAATCTTAAATCTCTTGAAAGTAAAACATTTCTTTCCTTACCTGCTCCAATGAGAATATGGGACGCTGTTGCAGATAACAACAGTAAATGTCCTGTCACAGTTGCACAAGGCAAGCAGTGGCTTGAAGACTACTCAAAAAATAATCAGTTAAATGAGTTATATCCCGAAAATATCCCTGAACACTCTGACGAAATATCGCTTGAGCTAAAGGACATATGGTTTAGATATGAGAAAAATGCTTCCGATGTAATTAAAGGGCTTTCATTCAAAGCATACAAAGGGGAGTTTGTCTCGATATTGGGTGGTAACGGCACAGGTAAATCTACAACCCTCTCGATTATGAGCGGAATAAACGCACCTTATAGGGGAGAGGTGAAATTTTTTGAAAACACAGCAAATGCCGACAAATTATCAAATGATATAAATATAGCTCAGCTGCCGCAAAATCCTCAGTCATTGTTTGTCAGAAAAAGTGTTATTGAGGATTTGCTTGAAATTTTTGAAGGCAGAAAAATTGAGCCAAACGAAAAAGAAAGACGCTTAAAAGAGGTTATAAGGCTTTGCCGTCTTGAAAAACTGCTTAACCGACATCCGTACGACCTCTCGGGAGGTGAGCAGCAGCGTGCGGCACTTGCCAAAATACTTCTTTTGCGACCAAGAATATTGCTGCTTGACGAGCCTACAAAGGGGCTTGACGCTGAATTTAAGTATGTTTTTGCAAAAATAATCAGCATTCTAACGGCTTCGGGCGTTACTATCATATTAGTCAGTCACGACGTTGAATTCTGTGCAAAATACTCTCACAGATGCGTGATGTTCTTTAACGGAGATATTGTAGCTGAGGGAACACCAAGAGAATTTTTTGCTTCCAACAGCTTTTATGTTACATCAGCCAACAGAATGTCACGAGGCATTATAGAAAATGCCGTTACAGCTGAAGATGTAATTTATTGTTGCAGCAAAAAAAGAGATGATATCTATTCCGATATTGATTTTGATTTGTATGACAAAGAGATTCAACTTGAAATCAAGAACAACAGACCTGCAAAAAATTCAAAATTACCCTTGTGGAAAAAGATTTTAGGTGTTTTTTCTGCACTTTTGTTTATACTGGGGCTGATTATCAATCTCGATTATATCAGTGTATTAAACTCCAAAACATTACCTGTTTGGGCAGATTTTTGCGTAATTGCAATCCCCGTGATACTTTTGATGATTTCTTTTGGCTCAAAATCAAAGCGTTCAATTGATGAAATACGCAATGACAAATCAAAGAGAAAAATACCAAAGCGTACAATAGCGGCAACAGTGATTATTCTGCTTGCTATACCCATAACTATTTTTATCGGAGTAACATATCTTCAGGATCAAAAATATTTATTTATATCTCTTCTTGTAATGATTGAATGTATGCTGCCCTTCTTTCTTGCATTTGAAGGAAGAAGTCCGCAGGCAAGAGAGCTAGTTATCATTGCAGCACTTTGTGCAATTGCAGTGGCGGGCAGAGCAGCGTTTTTTATGCTGCCGCAGTTCAAACCTGTAATTGCTCTTGTAATTATTTCAGGCGTTGCGTTTGGAGGAGAATCAGGATTCCTTGTGGGCTCTGTAACAATGCTCGTGTCAAATATAATGTTTCAGCAGGGACCTTGGACACCTTGGCAAATGTTTTCAGCCGGTATCATCGGATTTTTGGCCGGAATTCTGTTTAAAAAGGGACTTCTATGCAGAAACCGTACCGCTCTTTGTGTGTTCGGCTTTTCAGCCACAATTGTGATTTATGGGGGAATAATGAACTTTTCATCAGCAGTTATGGCACATGCTGTAATAAATTCTGAAACACTGCTTTCTTTTTATATTACGGGTTTCCCTATGGATATTGTTCATGGACTTGCAACAGTTGTGTTTCTTTATTTTGGAGCAGAACCGATGCTTGAAAAACTTGACAGAATAAAAACAAAATACGGACTAATAGTATAAAAGAGCTGAGGTAACTCAGCTCTTTTAGTTAATACGAAATTATCTCATATCCGTTTTCTGTAACCAGTACCTGAATTTCCCATTGTGCAGAAGGCTTACCGTCTTTGGTATATATCGTCCAGCCGTTTTTTTCATCAACAAAAATATCAGCCTTACCCATATTAATCATCGGCTCAATGGTGAATATCATACCGGGTACCATTAGCATTTCAGTATCCTTTGAGGAAACATAGCTTACCCAAGGGTCTTCGTGAAATTCCAGTCCAATTCCGTGACCGCCTACCTCTCGTACAACAGAATATCCGTTGCTCTTGACATAATCATTTACAGCCTGTCCCATATCGCCTAAAAAGCCCCAGGGCTTAACTTGTTTTAATCCCTCCTTCAAGCTTTGCTTAGCAACCTCGACAAGCTTTCTGTTTTCAGCTGAAACATCGCCTATACAAAACATTCTTGAAGAATCTGAAAAATATCCGTTCAGCTCTGTAGAACAGTCAACATTTATAATATCTCTGTTCTTTATGATTATATCCTCAGACGGAATCCCATGACAAACCTCATTGTTTATTGATGTACACACACTTTTGGGGAATCCTTCATAATTAAGCGGCGCCGGGATACCTCCCATTTTCGTAGTAATATCATATACCCACTTGTCAATCTCAGCAGTAGAAATACCCGCTTTAATATGTTCGGCAACATAATCAAGTACAGCAATATTTATTTTTGCACTCTCCTTGATTTTTTCAATCTGTTCAGGCGTCTTTATGATATTATGATCAGGAACTATATGACCCTTACCCTCAAATTCTTCTATTCTTTCATCAAAGTCAATGTGACATTTCTTATATTTTTTACCGCTGCCACACCAGCAAACATCGTTTCTTCCGGGCTTATCCAATACAATCACTCCAATAACATATTTACCAATTCATAATTCTTATATATTCTACCATAATTATAAATTAATAACAATAATTAAATTAATTTGGTTGCCTGAATTTCATTAATAGTGTATAATTGAAAGTACTACAAATACACACCAAACGCATATCATTATACGAGGTGTGTTTATATGAAATTGAGAAAAGTAGTCTTTAGCACGTTATGCATTGCAATGCTTGTTTCATTTCTGATACTGATGATATATGCTGCTTCCAATATCACTTTGGATACCTCTTCTGATGTAAATGTTCAGCTCCCGATAGTAGTAGTTGATGCAGGACACGGTGGGGAAGACGGAGGAGCAGTAACCGATGACGGTGTTATTGAGAAAGACATCAATCTTGATATTTCATTAGACACCGCTGAGCTGCTCAAATTTCTCGGATTTGAGGTACAGCAAACAAGAACAGATGATACGGCGCTTTCCGGGGATGAGGAAACAGTGCACGCAAGAAAAGTTGCAGATATGAACAAAAGGCTTGAAATGTATAATTCATCTGAAAATAACGTTGTAATAAGTATTCATCAAAACAAATTCACTCAAAGTCAATATAGCGGCACACAGATTTTTTATTCTCCAAATAACAAAAACAGCAGCAAACTTGCCGAGAGCATAAAATATTCGGTTAAAGGTTTATTACAGCCTGATAATGAGCGAGAATGCAAGGCAGCAGACAGCGGAATATACCTTTTAAAAAACGCCGTCAATCCTGCAATTATTGTTGAATGTGGATTTATATCCAACCCGGAGGAATGTACAAAACTGCTTGACGACACATATCAAAAACAAATGTCCTTTGCAATTACGACAGGACTTCTAAACTATATTAACAGCTAAGAAATAATAAATTATACGGAAGTGAAAACATATGGCTTCAAAAATTAAAAGTGTATATATCTGCGCAGAATGTGGATATGAAACGCCTAAATGGTACGGAAAATGCCCGTCCTGCGGTGAATGGAATACAATGAATGAAGAAATCAAGGACACTGCAAAAGTTTCATCAGCAGGAAAAATACGTTCATTTTCAAGCTATGCAAAGCCTGAAACAATAAATGAAATTTCAACTGAAGATGAACATCGTTATGATACAGGCTGTAACGAATTAAATAGGGTGCTCGGCGGAGGAATAGTCAAGGGTAGTCTTATACTCCTTGGGGGTGATCCGGGTATAGGCAAATCAACAGTACTGATGCAGATATGCCAGTTTATGGGCGATACTCTTAAGATTTTATACATTTCAGGCGAAGAATCAAAGCGTCAGCTTAAACTGCGGGCAATACGACTAGGCGTTGATTCGCAAAATCTTTTCATTATGACTGAGACTGATGTTGAAATTATTTGTGAGCAAATAAAATCTGTAAAACCCGACCTCGTTATGGTAGATTCTATTCAGACTATGAATCTTTCTGAGCTGAATTCTTCTCCCGGAAGCGTTACACAAGTCAGAGAATGTACTAATATGCTTATGCGAACAGCAAAAGGCTGTGATATTCCCATGTTTATAGTAGGTCATGTCAACAAAGAAGGTTCCATAGCAGGCCCAAAGGTTCTTGAACACATAGTAGATACCGTGCTTCACTTTGAAGGCGATAAACAAATGAGTTGTCGAATTCTAAGAGCCGTAAAAAACAGATACGGCTCTACAAATGAAATCGGTGTATTTGAAATGACAGACAAAGGCTTGAAAGAAGTTCAAAATCCATCTGTTATGTTGCTTTCAGGCAGACCGACCAATGTTTCTGGAACATGTGTTACGTGTACCATAGAGGGGTCAAGACCGATTTTGGCTGAAGTTCAGGGACTTGCTACGCAAAGCGGTTACGGTAATGCACGTCGAATGGCTACAGGCTTTGATTATAACAGACTTTCTCTTCTGCTTGCAGTGCTTGAAAAAAGAGCGGGATATTATTTTTCTAATTGTGATACATACACTAACATTGTCGGCGGGTTGAGAGTTGATGAGCCTGCAATAGATTTATCAATTGCTATGGCTCTTATAAGCAGTCTAAAGGATACGCCAATTAATGAAAAATCTGTTGTTTTTGGAGAAATAGGTCTTGCCGGAGAAATAAGGTCGGTTTCTCAAGCTCAGATGAGGGTCAATGAGGCAGTAAGACTTGGTTTCAATAAAATTATACTTCCATATCACAATCTGAAGGGAGTACACTGCGATACCGCAGAGTTAATCGGGGTAAAGAACATTCGTCAGGCATTTGAGGCAATAAGCTGATGCATACGCTTATAATGTCTGATAAATATAGATGCTTCATAAATGAGCTTAAAAACAGAGGTTATACCATTATTCCGACTGATGATATAAAAGTATTTTTACAACCTGAGCAAAAGCACGCTGATATGCAGATTTTAAAGCTCAACAAATATTTTTTCTTGCTGAACGAATGCTCAAATCTAAATAAATTGCTTAAAATATACAATCCGGTGATTTGCAGCAAAAAAGCAGGGAAGATTTACCCGGATAATATATTACTGAATTTTCTATATCTTAACGGTAGGTTGTATGGCAAACTTTCAGCAATTGCACCGGAAATTAATAAATATTGTGTTGAACATAATATTGAAATGGAAAATGTCAATCAAGGGTATTGCAGATGTTCAACATTGGTTGTATCAGAAAATGCTGTAATAACCTCAGACTCATCAATTGAAAAAGTCTTAAAGAAAAATGGGGTAGAGGTTCTGAAAATTTCACCCGGCAATATCGCTCTTGACGGTTTTGATTACGGATTCATAGGCGGTGCAGGAGCAAGAATTGACAATAAAATTATATTTTTAGGCAATATAAAAAAACATCCTGATTATGATATAATATCGGACTATATTAAAAAAAATAATCTTGAAATTGAAATAATTTGTGAAGATATGCAGCTTACAGATATTGGTGGAATTATTACAGCGAAGTAGTTTTTATGCTGCTCCGCTGTTTTTTACTCATCATATTTTGTTTTAGGCTTAACGCTCGCAAGAGGATTTCTTTCCGCAGCGTCCTTCATCTGGTCAGAACTTAGGTGGGTATAAATCTCAGTAGTGCCAAGATTTTCGTGCCCGAGAACATCTTTGAGCACTCTTATATCAACACCGCCGTGCTGATACATAAGCGTAGCAGCGGTATGTCTGAGCTTATGACAGGAATACCCCTGAGCATCAAGACCTATCTTTGCAAGATATTTATACACCATAGCCTGAATAGTTTTAACAGACATTCTGTTATGATTTCTGCTTATAAAAAGAGCACGCTTATCTTTTACATCATCAACAGGTCTTACCGCCATATATGATTTTATAGCACTAATGCAGGCATCATTAAGATAAATAATTCGTTCTTTATTGCCCTTACCGACAACACGTATAGTATTGTCATTCCGCACATCAGTATAATTTAACCCTGACATCTCAGAAACACGTAAACCGCAGTTAAGGAAAAGAGTAATAATACAGTAATCTCGTTCTTTATATAATCCTTCAACCGAATTCAATAATTCGATACTTTGTTCGAGAGTAAGATATTTTGGCAAAGTTTTTTTCTTTTTTGGAATTTCAAGCATTTCTACAGGGTTATCATCAATAGAATGTCTGTTCTTATAAAGAAAGTTAAAATATCCTTTAAGACTTGAGCACTTACGAGCACGGGAAGTGGCATTATTGTGACGTTCATTAATAAGAAAATCCATATATTCATAAGCATCATTTAAAGAAACCGTACGGATTAATTCAATGTCAATGTCATCAATTTTAATACTATCAAAATCAGTTTCAGCGGAAACAAGATGGCGACGTTGTTTTATAAACCTGAAAAAAGTTCGGAGATCCAGATAATACTCACCAACAGTTTTTGGTGATTTATTTCTGATTGTTTGCAAATAATACATATAATCCTTTATAACCTGCGGAGCTTCATCGCGATAGTTTGCAGCCATAGTTTTAAGCGCCTTCTTTTCTTTATAATTAATAATATTATATTAATATAATATCATAAAAGGGCAAGGGCATAATTCTAATACAGAAAATTATACAAAATGAATATTTTGTATAATTGAGGGGAGCGTAGATATTATTTTAACGAATTATCCGCTAACAATACTTAGTATAATTGCCGTCAGTTGGTATTGGTATTTCCAGACCAAGAACCGCCGGCCACATATTTTTATCATCAATTATAAATCCCATTATCATTCCCATATGACTGTGAAGATGTCTGAATTGTGCAAGTATCAATGTAAATATTGTGTATCTGCAATTTTCAGGATATTCAAGAAGTTTGTCATCTGTAAGTGATAAAATATATTTTTCAATCTTTACTCTAATTTCATAATAATAATCATAAATCTCAGTTTTTGACAAATGTACTTCAGGTTTTATATCCAAATTATTCAAATTATCTGTATGTATTACAGGTTCATCATAAATGAAAGGATTTATAAACCACATATCAAGTGAATGCAACATATGATATATATGCTGCCATAATGGCGCATTGCAGTATTCTTTATTCCACATATCGTCATAAACGCAGTCAATAACGTTCTTAACTTCCCATAGAGCTCTGTCAGTCTGATCTTTGATTATTTCAACTAAATTTGATTGTTTCATAAAATATCACCAAACTTATTATAAAAAAATCCGCTTATATTAATGATATGCACCCCAAAAGTTAACCACTTCTGGGGTGCATATTTTTACGTCTAAAAAACTTTATAATCAGCAAACACCCTGAGCAATCATTGAATCTGCTACTTTTTCAAAACCTGCAATATTAGCACCTACAACATAGTTGCCTTCATAGCCGTACTTCTTAGCAGCTGCAGCAATGTTGTGATAGATATTAACCATAATATCCTTAAGCTTTGAGTCAACCTCTTCAAATGTCCAAGAAAGGCGCTGTGAATTCTGGCTCATTTCAAGAGCTGATGTAGCAACACCGCCGGCATTAGCAGCCTTGCCCGGAGCAAAAAGTACACCTGCATCCTGAAGAACCTTAGTGCCTTCAAGAGTTGTAGGCATATTAGCTCCCTCAGCAACAGCGTAGCAACCATTAGCTACTAATCTCTTTGCATCTTCTTCGTTGAGTTCGTTCTGAGTAGCGCAAGGCAAAGCAACATCACACTTAATTGACCAATCGAATTTGCCTTCGTGATACTCTGAGTTTGGACGATAATTCTTATACTCAGTAAGACGCTGTCTCTTAACTTCCTTGATTTCTTTGATGGCGTCAAGGTCAATACCCTCGGCATCATAAATCCAGCCTGTTGAATCAGAAAGTGTTACAACCTTAGCTCCAAGCTCTGTAGCCTTCTGAGTAGCGTAAATAGCAACATTGCCGGCACCTGATACGCAAACTGTAGCACCGTTGATATCCTTACCGTTATCCTTAAGCATTGCTTCTGTAAGATAAAGAAGACCGTAACCGGTAGCCTCTGTTCTGGCAAGTGAACCGCCCCAATTGAGACCTTTACCTGTGAGCACGCCCTCATATACATTTTTAATTCTCTTATACTGACCGAACATATAACCGATTTCACGAGCACCTGTACCAATATCACCGGCAGGAACGTCTGTGTCAGCGCCGATGTGTCTGCAAAGCTCAGTCATAAAGCTCTGACAGAAT
>CAYQXN010000051.1:0-12618 GCA_964421585.1 uncultured Ruminococcus sp.
TGCTTGTATATGTTCTTTTTATAGATAAAAAATTGAATATCAAGCTCAAAGAATTATTTCAACTTGATTTTACTTATATAAAGGATTTTCTTAAGGTATCCTCACCCCTTATCATAAGCGGAGGAATGTGGGGTGTTGCTCAGGCCGTGCAGACCTCTGTGCTCGGTCATATGAGCGCCGAGGCTATTGCTGCAAACAGCATTGCGGTTGTTGTCTATCAGATGTTTGTTGTGTTTGGTCAGGCTTGTGCAAACACTTCATCGGTAACAATTGCAAAAACTGTGGGAGAAGAAAAGTTTGAATGTATCAAATCGTATGTCAAAACACTTCAGGTGATATTCATATGCATTGGAATTGTGACAAGCGGCGCTTTGTACATATGTAAAAACTCAATTATAGGCTTATATAATATTTCTCCTGAAACCAAGGAGCTTACAGGGCAATTTTTAATTATACTGTGCATTGCAATGATTGGCTCGTGCTATGAATACCCGGTTGAGGCAGGAATTATTGCAGGAGGAGGAAATACAAAATATCCTGCAATTATTGATAACCTTTTTATGTGGCTTTTTACAATTCCGAGCGCTGTACTCAGCGCCTTTGTTTTCGGCTTTCCCCCGTATGTAACCTTTTGCTTTTTAAAGGCTGACCAGCTGCTTAAATGCATACCTAATTCTATATTCTGTAACAGATACAAATGGGTCAAGGTACTCACAAAGTGAGTGAACAGGTTTATTATTATACTAATCTATAAAATTTAGAAGCTCCCGATAATTCGCAATGAATAATCGGGAGCTTTCAGATATTTATTTATTATAAAGACATTATCAATCTTCTTTTTTATAGAACGGTGCAACACCCTTTACTGCATTGCGTGCAAATTCCATTGAATACGGCATCATAGTAAGCTCAATATCATCATCAATATAAGGTTTAGCTACTTTGCTGATATAATCAAAGGTTTCCTGCATTTCGCCGTAGAAATCAACTACAATAAAATAGCTTTTCTGTCCGTTCTCAGTTTCCAAAAGCCTGAGATATGCGGCATTCACGGCCTTTTCTGTGCTGAAATGATTGATTAATGCCGCCATAAGGTCAATCGGATATTCCTTGGGTTCACCAAGCTGAATTTTTGTGCCGGGTGCAATTTTATGATTCTTCATTCTAAGATAATCTCTTTGCTGTTTTATGGACATTACCATTGGTTTTGGAAAGGTTACACTCTTGCCAAATGCATTGATTACAAAACCTCCCACATTAGTTTTGGGGTCCATAACCATTGAAGCAACGCTGTCAAAGTCAGTTACAACCTTGCTTGCTGACTTTGTGTCAGCCCACTTATACATCTCATCAACATCAGTAAAAATACCGAAAAACATTTCTCCGTTGCCATTTTTGAGAAGTCTGAACTGAACCTGAGTTGCCTGCTGCATAACAGTTCTGCCGTCCTTTGTTTTAGCCTGAGTTGTCGGCACAACTTTTGCAGGAAGTATGAACTTAGCCTTGATAACCTCGTTAATCATTGCGTCAATGTTTTCCTTTTTATTATCAGCCTGCATTGTCACAATTGCTTCCTTAAGATCAGGATTTTTTATCTGCTCGGCAGGAATTTTGCTGCCTTCCACTCTTGCATTATTTAATTCGCTCATTGGAATTCCTCCGTAATTTATTCTACTGTATAAGTTTGTCCGGGTACAACGGTAAGCCCCTCTCCCGAAGGATATTGCACGCTGTCTGTAGCGTAACCGTCATTAAATATTATATATGGTGTTTCCCAGTCGTATGTAAATGTATAGCTGTATGTGCCGTCAGATTTCTTTTCCATAGGCAAACCGGGCCAAGAAGCATTCTCATCAAGCTCATCATTATACACATAGGCGTAAATGTCATCATCCCAATCGTCAGGCTTTTCAAAATAAACGGTATCACCTGACCTTATCGAGTAAGTTTGCTTATATGTAAACTCAATGCGCTTATAGGTTTTGAAGCCTTCAGAGTTTTCAGCCTTCAGCTCTATTGATGTCACCGTATCATCCTCCTTTGGCTCAATTGTAATTGTATCGCCGTCAAAATATGAAACCGCCTCGGCGCCGTCAACTGAGTATGTTGCATTATCTGTATTGCTGCACGTGAGAGTGATTGTGTAGCTTTCATCTGCGTAAGTAAACTCTGTATCGTCTGCAACACCAACCTCGGCAGTAGGTGAATATTCATTATAATTTTCATTATAGAGAACTACAACCGAATTTTCGGGAATATCCGCCTCAGAAGTGAGTATGCCGCCCTTGACAGTATATTCTGTTGTATTGTCAACACGGTCAATATATGTTCCGTCAGAAAGGTTGATTTCAAAGCCTGTCTTCAGTGCGTCCTCGGTATTTACAATAACAGCACCCTTTGTACCGCGTTCAATAATGATTGCTGTTGTATCGCCGTCAGGATTTACAAGCGTCTCGTCTTCGCCTATCATTGCCGTACGGAAGAAATTAACAGCCTTTACCCTGCTGTCCTTATACATATCGTCGCCTTGTGTACCGATTCTGTTCATACCCCATATATTTTCCATTGAAGAATCATATGGGCGGTCATAGAACAGAGGTGTGCCGTCCCTGCGCGCTGTAATAATTGACCAACCGAGAATCACCTGATCATTTGTAAGCTGAGACCAAGTACCATCGTTAATGTAGTTGTCGTGGGATTCAACCCAGGTTACAACAGTCGGGTCAATATCACCCAGCCAATAATCCTCGACTGACGCTGTGCTGACAAAGTTGTTTGCAATTGCACTGCGTATTTTGCTTCCGTAAGTACTTGCGGTAGTATGACCGATTGCGGCAATGTAGTCCTTAATTCGGTCGCCTTCACCTTGCAGAACCTCGCCGTAATTAAATATTGAATCGGCGTTTGTAACCTCTGTAGTTACACGTTCCCAGAAGTTATTTTCAAAACCGTCGTCCTCCTTAGGATCATCGGGAAGCCCTATATGCTTTGCAGTGTCATAACGGAAGCCGTCAGCACCGCATTCAATGCAGTCATTTATGTATTCAATAAAGTAATCCTGAAAAGAAGTGCGCTCCGTGTTAATATCGGGAAGTCCACCCATCTTGTATGTAGTGCAGTCAAGACGATTATTATAATTTGTGAGATCCTTGGCATTACCCTCGTGATAAAGAGTTTCAAGACTGCCGCCGCCTGCTTCAATCAAGTCTTCACTTATTGCATCGGTCTGAGTGGTAGTATGGTTTGCGATTACATCGACAATAACTTTAATGCCGTACTTATCAGCTTCTTCGCACATTGCCTTGAATTCGTCACGCGTGCCAAGCTGATAGTTTCCGATTTTAAAATCTGTAGGCTGATAGTGGTAGTACCATTTGCCGTTGCCGTAAAGCTCCATACCGCCGTCTTCACCCTCAAGACACTCGTTAATAGGAGATGTCTGGACTGAAGTAAAACCGGCAGCAGCGATATCAGCCATAGACTCCTTGATTGTATTGAAATCCCAACAGAAGCATTGAAGAATAGCGCCGTTTTCTATACTGTCAGCCGTCTGGTAAACAGTACTCGAATTATTTGAACTGCTGTCGGCACTCTCAGAATCCGAACAGCCTGATATTATTGCAGCAGTGCCTGCAACAAGAACCGCAGACAATAAGCCTGCAAGTATTCGTTTAAACAAAAAATCACCGTCTTTCAAAATTCTATAGAATATAGTATAACATAAATGTAATTATTTTTAAATAGCTTTTTAGCATTTTTATACATATTATTTTTGTTATACAATGTTTATATTAAAAATTCTATCAAAACCATGAATTTATTTTGACTTATTGTTTTATTTCAGAATTTATTGTATAATATTTCAATAAGCATATAAAACTGGAAGGATTCTTAGTTATGAGCCACGCTGTGATTATAACTATATATAAAGAGGACGAGCGCACTGTTGATTTGTGCAGCAGACTTGCTGAACTTAATGCGGAAAACATTGTAATTGTCAACGACGGCTGTGAACGCGGAAGCGAATTTTTTAATGAGCTTATAAGCATAGGTTGTCATATTGTTGACCTTGAAAGCGGCTCCGGCAAGGGCGCCAGCTTAAAAGCGGGCATAAAATTCGCCTACGAGAATCTATATAATATTTCGGGATTTATCACGGCAGACGCCGACGGTCAACATAGAGCCGAGGACATTATGAAGGTAAGCAGAGCACTTGAGCTGAGACCCGATAATCTTATCCTGGGTCAGCGTGAAAGAAAAAAATCAAAGCTGAGATTTATGCAAAGATTCGGCAGCAAGGTGTCCTCAATTTATTTCAAAATTATTACCGGAGTAAAATGTAAAGACACAATGACAGGTCTAAGGGGGATTCCGGCAACGCTTTATAAAGTTCTTATTGAGACAAAGGGAGACAGATTTGATTACGAAATGAATCTTCTCACAAAATGCGCCGACCTTAAGGTTCCGTTTTACTATATCAATACTATTGCCGAAAATACAAGTGAACAGGAAAGCAGCTACAGGATTGTTAAAGACACATATCTTATATACAAAACTCCCCTTAAATTTGCAACAGCGTCAATCGGTTGCACAATCGTTGACCTCGCGCTTTTTACCGTTTTTACTTATTTACTTCCTGTATCAACTCAGTGGAGCGTTGTACTTGCAACGCTTATGGCGCGAGTGGTTTCCGGCTCTATGAATTTTTTGATTAACAGAAGAATGATTTTTGACAACAGCGGTAAGGCGAAAAGACAGGCTTTAAGATTTTTTATCCTGTTTTTCTGCATTATGTGCGCAAGCTCAGTTATAGTTTCCCTTCTGTCGTTTATTCCTGTTCCCGCAACGCTCATCAAGGCAATTGTCGATTTGATATTGTGGGCTGTAAATTATACGGTGCAAAGAAAATGGGTTTTTAAAGAAAACTGATAAAAACAGCATATGCTTTGCCAAACTTCTAAAAAAACCAGATATAAATAAACCGAACTCATCTGTAAATCGGAATTTTTTAGAGAGAAATACGAGATATGCCTCAGTTTATTTAATCTTAATGACTTTGATAAGTCGGTCTCGCTTTATAAAAAATATTAGATATTAAGGTAAATGCCGCAAACGATAAAAGATTTGCAATGTTTTATAAAAAGAGTCTTAATGCTTTTTTGCAAAGCCCTCGCCCCTTATAGCTCCTGCTGTGGTTACTATTATAAATGCCTTTGCGTCAATCCTGCGAACCTCGGTAATGATTTTATGAACCTGCTGCGGACGTGCAGCACACATTATAATGCGCTTTTTCTCACCACTGTAGGCACCTTCTCCGTCAAGCAGAGTAACCCCTCGTTCTATATTACTTAGAATTTTTCCGCTGACGGCTTCATAACAATTCGTTACAATAAACATCAGCTTGCCGTTATCTGCGGAGGTACCGTATGAAATGGCGTCAATCACCTTGACGCTCACAAAAATTGTGAGGAGGGCATACATAACGCTTTCAATGCTGCCATAAACCGCAAAAGCCAGAACCAATACAATCATATCTGACAAAAAGATGATTGTTCCTGTGGAAATATGAGGCATATGTTTATGAAGATTAAGAGCAACAACATCCACTCCTCCCGTTGACCCGCCGCGATAGAATATGAGACCAAGACCTGCACCGTTGAGAATACCACCGAAAATCGAAGCAAGCAGAGTGTCTCCTGTATATATAGGAAGCACAGGCGTAAGAACGTCAATCGCCACGGACACAAGAGCCGTGCCAATCAGGGTTTTGGTAAGGAATGACATTCCGTTCTCTATCGCTCCCCAAATAAAAATCGGGATATTCATAACAAATATCATTGTACCTATCGGGAGGGAAAAAAGATAATTAAGCAAGGTAGCAATACCTGTCATACCGCCCGGAGCAATATCGTTTGGAGAAGTAAATATTACAACAGAGGCGGCAAAAATAACAGCACCACAGGTAATGACAAGATAGTCAATAGCTGTGGTGTAAATTTTTGAATGAAAATTTTTATTGTTATTTGAGTATGAAGGCTTCAATTTAATCACTATCCATTTTTAAAAATATGTACAATTAAATTGAAAAGCTCACGTATTCTTTCATTCTCGCCGTTCATATGAAGATAGCCGAACAGGCACTCAAGTCCTGTTGCACTGTGGTAGTCAGCCACTGAACCGTGCTTTGATGTGCATTTTGGAGTTGCGTTTCTGCCCCGTTTATAGACAGAAATCTCCTTGTCGCTAAGCTTTGGCATAAGAAGCCTTGCAAACTCAGCCTGACTTTTGCAATTAACAAGCGACACCTTAATCTTATTCAGCTCGCCTACCGGTCTGTTTGCTTTTCGGACGAGATATTCTCTGACAAGCAGGTCATATACTCCGTCGCCCACAAATGCAAGGGTAAGCGGAGAAAGCTCGTCAGCAGTTGTATGTTGCTGCGCAATATTTTCCATAATATGCTCCGTACATAATATTGATTCAAAAAGTTAATCCATAAAATCAAATTCTACATCATAAATAGAGACAGTGTCCCCGTCCGAACAACCCTGTTGACGGAGCGCTTCAATAACACCGCTGTTAATGAGAACCTTCTGAAAATAGTTAAGACTTTCATAATCATCAAAGTTTATGCCTTTCATAACCTGCAACAGCCAGTCGGCTTCAACAGTATAGATACCGTTGACATTTTTAATATCAACGCTGTGATCCTCAAAGTCCTCTGCTGTTACTACAGGAGCAGGCTCAGCCTCATAGTGAGTAATCGGAGGCAGCTTTGAGAGCATTTCCTGAATTTTCTTCAGAAGCGGGTCAACATCATAGCGGATTGCCGCCATAATCGGAAAAAAGTCATATCCCTTATCCACAACGTATTTTCTGAATTCTTCAATCTGTTCATCGGTTGCCATATCACACTTGTTTCCCGCAACAACCATTGGCCGCTGTGCAAGCTCAGAATTAAACTTGACAAGTTCCTCGTTGATTGTCTCAAAATCTTCAATGGGGTTTCTTCCCTCACTGCCCGAAACATCAACTATGTGCACCAGCATACGGCATCGCTCAACGTGGCGCAGGAACTGATGACCAAGTCCTGTTCCCTGCCATGCACCTTCAATAAGTCCGGGAATATCAGCCATTACAAAGGAAGCACCCTCGCCCATTGAAACAACGCCGAGAACGGGTGTGATTGTTGTGAAGTGGTAATTGGCAATTTCAGGCTTAGCCTGAGAAACAACGGAAACAAGCGTACTCTTTCCAACGTTTGGAAATCCGACAAGTCCTACGTCAGCAAGAAGCTTAAGCTCCAGCACAACGTCAAATTCTTCGCCGGGCAAACCGGGTTTTGCAAAACGGGGCACCTGACGTACAGGAGTTGCAAAGTGGGGGTTTCCCCATCCTCCCTTGCCGCCGCGAGCAACTATATAAGGCTCCTTTGTGGAAACATCAGCAAGAATTCTGTCTGTGCTTTCCTCCTTGACAAGTGTGCCTACGGGAACACGGATTATTAAATCTTCGGCATTTCTGCCTCTGCACTTGCCTCCCCTGCCGTTTTCTCCCTTCTTCGCAAAATATTTGCGCTTATATCTGAAATCTGCAAGAGTTGAAAGATTTGAGTCTGCAACAAAGACAATATTGCCTCCTCTGCCGCCGTCACCGCCGTCGGGACCGCCTGCCGCTACATATTTTTCTCTGTGAAAGGAAACAGCGCCGTCACCGCCGTCGCCTGCTTTAATTTTGATTTTGGCTGTATCTACAAACATTGAAACACTCCGTAATTATGCAAACAAAAAACATTGTTTTTTCTTTCTTATTATAACCGATTTTATATATACTAATCAAAGATTGTCACTTATACCAGAGCTTGTTTAATAAATAGCGGAATACACAAAATGCGAGAGATTTTTCCGAAATACAACGCATTTTTCTATGGAATACAGAAGTATTACGATAATAAATAGCGCAGAAAATAGCGCAGAATTGCGGAAAAGATACTCTTTTTGTGTGTTTATTCTCTTATTAAATAAGTCACTAATAGTAATTATAAAAATATAAGGGTGGATTTTAATCCACCCTATGATTGCATATGTTATTACTGCTCAACAGGATAAACGCTTGCACGCTTTCTGTCTTTGCCAACACGCTCAAATCTTAAAACACCGTCAACCTTGGCAAACAGTGTATCATCTGAACCTTTGCCAACATTAACACCCGGATGAATGTGTGTGCCTCTCTGCTTTACAAGAACGTTGCCTGCGAGAACCTTCTGACCGTCTGCACGCTTTACGCCAAGACGCTTTGATTCACTGTCACGACCGTTCTTTGTAGAACCCATACCTTTTTTATGAGCGAATAACTGAATGTTAACCTTAATCATTACCTTACACCTCCGAAAAATTGAGTTTTATATACTTTGAATATTGCTCCGAAAGAGCATTAAGGTGAAGCTGCAAACCTTCAATGATTGCTGAGGATTTTACCGCTTCATCGGGTGACAGCTTAAAAATAATCAGTCCGTCACCAACGGTAACATCTGCATCAATATGCATAACTTCGGTGATAGTGTTTGCCGCCATAATAGCAGCAGAGCTTACAGAAGAACATATAATATCTGTGCCCTCTTCGGAATAGCCAGAATGACCGCTGATATTAAAGCCCGAAAGCAAATCACCTGATTTGTAAAAGGTTACCGTAATCATTCTCAGGCATCGATTGAAGTAATCTTAACCTGTGTGTAAGGCTGTCTGTGACCCTTTGCTCTCTTTTCGCCTTTCTTAGGCTTGTAAGTAGCAACTCTGATTTTCTTGCCTTTACCGTTCTTTAAAACCTCAGCAGTAACCTTTGCGCCTTCAACAATAGGAGTGCCGACCTTGATGCCGTCATCTGTGCCAACAGCGATTACATCGAATGTTACTGTATCCTGAGCTTCAGCGTCAAGCTTCTCAATAAAGATAACTTCGTCGTTTGTTACCTTGTACTGCTTGCCGCCTGTCTGAATAACTGCGTACATTTTAGTACCATCCTTTACATTGGGCTCGCTACCTGTGGGTGGAAAAATCACTTATAACCCACAATATGCGGCTTATATACTATATCACAAAGAAAATCTGTTGTCAACAATTTTCCTGTTTTTTTCTGTAAAATTAAAGATTATTCTGGATTTTGCAGGCTTTGAGCGTATTTTTCATAAGGGTAGAAATTGTCATAGGACCTACGCCGCCGGGAACAGGAGTTATGTATGAACACTTGTCCTTAACATTATCAAAATCAACATCGCCGCAAAGCTTGCCGTTTTCGTCTCTGTCCATACCTACATCAATAACAACCGCTCCTTCCTTGACCATATCAGCCGTAACAAACTTTGGTCTGCCGACCGCTGCAACAAGAATATCCGCTTTTGAACATATCTCTGCAAGATTACGGGTACGGCTGTGACATACGGTGACCGTGCCGTTTTCGTGGAGCAAAAGCATTGCCATTGGCTTGCCGACAATGTTGCTTCTGCCGATTACTACGCAGTTCTTGCCGCTTACGGGAATATCATAGGAATGGAGCATTTCCATTACGCCCGCGGGCGTACAGGGCAGGAAGTCATATTCACCAAGCATAATCTTGCCTACATTTACTGCGTGGAACGCATCAACGTCCTTAAGCGGACTTATTGCTTCGATTACCGATTTGTCGTCAAGGTGTGACGGTAATGGCAGCTGAACAAGGATTCCGTTAATATCCTCTTTTTCATTCAATTTATTTACAAGCTCCAGCAGCTCTTCCTGAGTAGTTGAAGCAGGAAGGGCATACTCCTCTGATTTAAAGCCCACAAATTCGCAAGCTTTTGTCTTGTTATTTACATAAACACGGGACGCAGGATCATCTCCCACAATAACAACAGCAAGTCCGGGTGTTATGTTATGCTGCTGTTTAAGCTCAAGCGTTAGCCTTTTTACTTCTTCCTTTACCTGAGCCGATACCTTTTTTCCGTCTATAATTTGCATAGAAAGAATCCTCCTTTTTTATGTTGATAATCAGAAATATTATTCCTGCTGCAAAAATTGCAAATGATAAAGCCTGAGAAACCTTGATGTCAAAACCAAAGAGACTAAAAGGCAGATAGAGACTGTCCGAGCGTAAGCCTTCAACAATCATTCTTTCAAAGCCGTACCAAACAAGATATGAGAAAAACATCTGTCCTGCATATCTCTGTCTGTATTTTCCGTAAAAATGAAGAAGAACAAAGCCAAGAAGGCACCATACAGACTCATAGAAAAAGCAGGGGTGCACAAGAACGCCGTTTGTGCCCTCGCTGACCATTCCCCAAGGAAGGTCAGTGGGATAGCCGTATGCCTCCTGATTCATAAAGTTGCCCCATCTGCCTATTCCCTGTCCAAGCAGAAAGCTGATCATTGCAATATCAAGTACGGGCATAAACTTCATCTTTTGAATTCTTGCAACGATTAATCCGCCCAATATTGAGCCTATGATTCCTCCGTAAATTGCAAGTCCACCGTTATTTATATAAAAGACTTCAATGGGATTTTGGCTGTAATAATCCCATTGAAAAAAACAGTAATACGCCCTTGCACCGATAATACCCGTTATAATTCCGACAAGCACACAATTTATCAGCTTGCCTGCATTTACGTTGTAGCGAGGCGCGCTTTTGTAAGCATAGAGCACACAAAGAAGCAAACCTGCTGTAATAATTATTCCATACCAATAAATATTTAACGAGCCGAATGAAAGTGCAATGGGATTAAGTGTAAATTCAAGTCCGAGCCCCGGAAAACTGACATTATAGCTCATATTTATACCTCTTCATCCACCTGCTTTACAACAGACAAAGTACAGTTGTTTACATCAAGGATTTCCATAAAACGAGCGCTTATATCCTCAAAGCTTGCGTCTGCAATTGCATCTATATATGAGAAAAGCTCATTACCGCTGAAATGATAGTCAGTAATTACATTTGAAATTGAGCTAACGGAATTAAGCCCTGAAACAGCGTCTCCATATACTGATTTTTTGGAAATTTCAAAATCAGCCTTATCAAGACCCTCTGTTTTGAGCCTTGCAATGTACCGCTTAATTATTTCCGCTGCCTGCTTAGGCGCACGTGATTCCCCGCCGAAAATTACGGAGCAATAGCCCGGACCTTCAAAAAGCTCATAGGAGAAGGAACTGTTTATAAGATTGTGGTCAAGCAAGTCACGGTAAAGGGCACTTGTCTGAGAGGCAAGCATTGCAAGAAGAATATCCGTATAAGCAAGCTGCTTGACATCCAAAAGATTATCTGCTTTTTCCTTAAATCCGAGATTAAAAATCGGCATTGAAACAGGAAAGCTTTGTTCAACGTACGGCTCCGTAACCTTGTAAGGCTCCTCTTCAAAATAATTTGTAATCTCGTGCTTTTTACATTGCTTAAGCATTTTATCGGCTGTTCTGAGAACCTGCTCAACGGTTATATTTCCCGACACGCAGAGCACCATATTATTTAAATTATAAAAAACATTATAAACATCATAGAGCTTTTCCGCCGTGATTTCTGCAATAGACTCAACTGTACCTGCAATATCAATTTTTACAGGATGATTTTTGTACATTCCCTCCAGCATATTGAACATTACACGCCATTCAGGTGAGTCATCATACATTTTGATTTCCTGACCGATAATGCCCTGCTCTTTGGCAACGGTCTGAGCAGTAAAATACGGATCCTGAACAAAATCAAGAAGAATTTCAATACTTTCATCAAACTTGTCTGTGCAAGAGAACAGGTAGCATGTTTTTTCAAAGCTTGTAAATGCGTTTGCATTTGCACCTGTTTTGGCATAACGCACAAATGCGTCGCCGTCCTCGCTTTCAAAAAGCTTGTGCTCAAGGTAGTGAGCTATACCGTCGGGTACAGAAATTTTTTCACCGCCGTCAACCGAAAATTTAGTGTTAATGCTGCCATAACGCGTACCGAAAATTGCATAGGCTGAATTGTATCCTTCTTTTGGATAAACATAAATTGTCAAACCTGACGGGTGGTCAATTTTATAGTAGCTGTCACCAATACGTTCTGATTTGATTTCCTTAATATTCATAAAATGACCTCTCCCCTCTTACTTGTTTCTTAATACATATACTGTATCAAGTGAGATTTTATTTGCAGCCGCAATAACTTCTTCCTTTGTAACAGCGTTTATTTCATCCGACAACTCTTCAATAGTCTTGAACTCTGAATCAAAAAGCTGATTCTCATACCAAGCTTCAATTCCGCTTACTGTATCGTTTGTTGAATAGAAAGAATTTACAACCGCCATTTTTGTGGCTTCCATTTCAAAGTCAGAAATATTACCCTTTTTCATCTCTTCAATTTCATTAAGGATGCCTTTTTCTGCTTTTTCAATGTTCTCGCCCTCTACACCACTGTCAACAGTTATAATTCCTTTATGCCTGTCATAACGTGAAGCACAATAGTAACACAAGCTCTGCTTTTCACGAACGTTGCAAAATAGCTTTGAGTTAGCAGTACCGCCGAGAATTGCACACATAAGCCTTGTTGCATTAACATCACTGTCGGGGATTGCCGTTCCTGCCCTGAAGCCCATAACAAGCTTTGACTGTGAAAGCTCCATT
>CAYQXN010000052.1:0-12436 GCA_964421585.1 uncultured Ruminococcus sp.
TGGGTTGCCTATTTTTCTGATTTTAAGGCTTATTAACCTTTTTTCTTCTCTTTTTTCTCATACTTAATGCCTTGATTTCTCATGGTAATTGCCATCTTTTCGTACTGTTGCATTTACTTTGAGAATTTACGTCTCGATAAAATAATATATTCTTATATCAAGGTCAGCTGGTCTCCCTCGGAATCGTCCTTTGCAGGCTCCTTACCAAGAACAGGAAGAGAACTGCGCCTGTAATAATCAGGATTAGCAAATGATCCCTCCTTATATTCGCTCATTTCAAAAAGTCTGTGCCCTTTGCGGAATTTCATAACGGCAACCCCCTGCGTAGAACGTGTGGTCTTTAGCGTAAGCGCTCCGGTATGAACAAGCAACAGCTTTCCGGATGAATCCTTAAGCAAAATTTCTTTGTCTTCAGAGATAAATATAATTTTTGCAAGTGGTGACTTGTCTGAATATGCACCTGTCAGCTTTTTGCGATTGGTTTTTGTGCTGTATGCATCAAGAGGCACCTTAGCAAGCTTTCCGTTTTCAAAGCCAAACACCAAAATCCCCTTATAGTCCTTGGTTGCCACCATAAACACAGCGTTCTCACCCTCATCCATACCAAGCTTTGCCGGAACATAATCACCAAGAACACTTGTTTTTGTATCCTTAAAGGCGGAAGCTTTCGTTTTGTAAACCTGACATTTATCCGTAAAGAAAAGAAGGTCGCAATTGTTGGAAAATTCAATTTCCTGCGTTATCTCGTCTCCGTCCTTAAGCATATGAGCACCGCTCATACGCAGCGACTGCGGAGTAATCTTCTTGAAATATCCTTCCTTCGTAAAAAAGAATGTACAGGAATAGTCGGGAATTTCCTCAATCTCTTCAACGTACTGTTCGGCTGTATCATAAATTATGATACTTTTTCTGGGCTGACCGTATTTTTCTGCCACATCCTTAAGCTCATTTACTATTATTGTTTTTATTCTGGATTTGCTCTTAAGTATTGCATCAAGCTCTGCAATCTTATTTTCAAGATCCTCAATATCCTTTGTACGCTTAAGTATATATTCACGGTTGAGATGACGGAGTTTAATTTCAGCCACATACTCAGCCTGAATTTTGTCAATACCAAAGCCTATCATAAGATTTGGTACAACCTCAATCTCTTCATCGGTTTCACGAATGATTTTGATTGCTTTGTCAATATCAAGCAGAATTTTTTCAAGTCCCTTTAAAAAATGAAGTTTATCGGCATTTTTCTGACGGTCATAAAATGTTCTGCGCCTTACACATTCAATTCTGAAAGCTATCCATTCCTGCAATAACTCTTTAACACCAAGCACCATAGGAACACCGCCTATGAGCACGTTAAAATTGCAGGCATAAGAATCTTCAAGAGTTGTAAAACGATACAGCTTTGCCATCAGCTTATCGGGGTCTGTGCCTCGTTTGAGGTCGATTGTTATTTTCAATCCGTCAATACCCGTTTCATCACGAATATCAGAAATTTCCTTGAGTTTGCCCTGCTTTACAAGGTCGATTACCTTTTCTATGATAATCTCGCAGGTTGTCGAGCTTGGAATAGATAAAATGTCTATACAGTTTGCCGATCTATCGTACTCGTATCTTCCTCGAAGTTTTATACTGCCTTTGCCTGTTTCGTAAACCTGATCTATTGCCTTTTCATCGTATAAAATCTGACAACCGCCTATAAAATCGGGGGCAGGCAGAGTAGTTTTAACATCGTGCTCAGGATCCCGAATAATTGCCGCAGTAGTCTCACAAATTTCCTTAAGATTGAAGGAACATATATTTGAAGCCATACCTACGGCAATACCCGTATTGGTATTCACCAGAACAGATGGAAAGCTTGTAGGAAGAAGCGTAGGCTCTTTCATTGTGTTGTCGTAGTTATCAACAAAGTCAACTGTGTCTTTGTCAATATCCCTGAAAAGTTCATTGCAGATTGGCGCCAGCTTGGCCTCGGTATATCGTGAAGCAGCCCAAGCCATATCACGGCTATAAAATTTACCAAAGTTACCCTTTGAATCAACATAAGGGTGCAAAAGCGCCTCATATCCTCGTGACAGACGTACCATAGTGTCATAAATTGCAGAATCTCCGTGAGGATTAAGTTTCATCGTTGCACCTACGATATTTGCAGACTTTGTACGGGCACCGTTTAAAAGTCCCATTTTGTACATAGTATAAAGCAGCTTTCTGTGAGAAGGCTTAAATCCGTCAATCTCAGGGATTGCTCTAGAAAGAATTACGCTCATTGCATACGGCATAAAGTTTTCACGGATTGTGGAAACTATAGGCTGTTCAACAATATCGCCTGCACCGTTGATTACACCGTGTGTTTTGGCAGCACTCTGTTTTTTGGGAGTTTTCCTTTTTGCCATTATTCCACCTCCTGTCAGCTTACATCGAGATTATCTATATACTCGTTGCCGTGCTCTACTATATAATCCTTTCTTCCTTGTAAATCATCACCGAGAAGAATGTCAAAAATTTCAGTTGTCTGTGCAACATCATCAGGCATAACCTTTATAAGCCTGCGCGTTGAAGGATTCATTGTAGTAAGATTCATCATATCAGGTTCATTTTCACCCAAACCTTTGCTGCGCTGAATAGTAAACTTTTGGTCTCCTATTCGCTCAATGAATTTATCCTTTTCAATCTCATCATACGCAAAGTATACTTCATTTTTGCAGGTAATTTCATAAAGCGGTGACTCTGCTATAAACACCTTTCCCTCTTCAATAAGGGTTGGCGTAAGGCGGTAAATCATAGTTAAAAGCATAGTTCTTATATGAAATCCATCAACATCGGCATCGGTACATAAAATAACCTTGTTCCAACGCAGTGCATTCATATCAAACTCAGCAAGATTTTTATTTGCCTTTGATTTCACCTCGACACCGCAACCGAGAACACGCAGCAAATCCGTTATAATTTCACTCTTAAAAATTTTGTTGTAATCAGCCTTAAGGCAGTTCAGGATTTTACCTCTGATTGGCATAATCGCCTGAAAGTCCGGATCACGAGCCTGTTTACAGGCGCCGAGTGCAGAGTCGCCCTCTACAATAAACAACTCACGAGCAGATACGTCTCTGCTGCGGCAATCAACAAACTTTGCAACCCTGTTAGTCATATCAAGATTGCCGGATAGCTTTTTCTTTATATTAAGTCTTGTTTTCTCGGCATTCTCACGGCTGCGCTTGTTTATCAATATCTGTTCGGCAAGCTTTTCTGCCTCCATAGGATTTTCTATAAAATAAATTTCAAGACTTCTTTTTATGAAGGCGGTCATAGCGTCCTGAATACCCTTGTTTGTTACTGCCTTTTTTGTTTGGTTTTCATAAGATGAAACACTTGAAAATGATGAAATTACACACACAAGACTATCTTCCACGTCATCATATTTAATTTTACCCTCTGTTTTATTATACTTGTTGTTCTGCTTTAAGTAATTGTCAATCTGACTGACAAATGCATTTCGTACAGCCTTATCAGGTGCACCGCCATGCTCAAGCCAGCTTGAATTGTGGTAGTATTCGGTAAGATTTACCTTATTTGAAAAAGCAACTGCAATATCCATTTTGCATTTATATTCAGGCTTATCTGCTCGGTCACGGGTTTTTACCTCAGTTTCCCAGTGCTGAATTGAGGTTAGCGCGTCATCACCCACAACCTCTGCAACATGGTCAACAACACCGTTTAGATAATTAAACTCCGTTGTGTCAAAGCTTCTTCCGTTCTGATTGCGGAAAATAAACTGAACGCCTGCATTTACTATCGCCTGTCGTTTCATTATATCAAGGTAATAGTCCGGCTGAATGTCTATGTCCGTGAACACCTCAAGGTCAGGCTTCCAGTGAATTTTTGTGCCTGTATCTTTTTTTGCATACGGCTCTTTTTTCAAGCCGCCTACATTCTCGCCTTTTTCAAAATGGAGAGTATAACGAAAGCCGTCACGGCGTATGTCAACATCCATATACTCTGAGCTGTATTGAGTGGAGCAAAGACCAAGTCCGTTCATACCAAGTGAAAATTCATAGCTTTCGCCCTCATCATTGTTATATTTGCCTCCTGCATACATTTCACAGAAAACAAGCTCCCAGTTGAACTTTTCTTCTTTTTCGTTGAAATCCACAGGAATGCCGCGTCCAAAGTCCTCAACCTCAATTGAGCCATCAGAAAAACGAGTGACAACAATCTTTTTGCCGTAACCCTCTCTTGCCTCGTCAATTGAGTTTGAAAGAATTTCAAATACCGAATGCTGACAACCGTCAATGCCGTCTGAACCGAAAATCACCGCAGGTCTTTTGCGGACGCGGTCAGCCCCCTTGAGGGTTGTGATACTGGTATTGTCGTACTCACTTACTTTCTTTCTTGCCATCTCACTCTTCCTTTTTACTTATAGTGCAAATAATTACTTTTTGTCTCCTCGCAGTTTTTTTATTTTGTCACGCAGATATGCCGCATGCTCAAATTCGAGCAGCTTGGCAGCAGCCTTCATCTCCTTGGTAAGGCTTTCAATGAGTCTTTGTTTCTGCTCACGTGACATCTGCTTTGTATTTTTGAACTCACTGTCCTTATGGGTTGAAATTTCAAGTATCTCGCTTACCTTCTTTACGATTGTAGCAGGGACTATGCCATGCTCCTCGTTATATTTCTGCTGAATTTCACGACGGCGGTTCGTTTCGGTTATAGCTACCTTCATCGAATCTGTAACACTGTCGGCATACATAATAACCGTGCCCTCGCTGTTACGTGCAGCTCGACCTGTAATCTGAATAAGAGAACGTGTGCTTCGCAGAAATCCCTCCTTGTCGGCATCAAGCACTGCAACAAGAGAAACTTCGGGAATATCAAGTCCTTCTCTGAGAAGGTTAATACCTACCAGCACATCAAATTCACCAAGGCGCAAATCACGCACAATTTCCATACGCTCAACGGTATCTATATCGTGGTGCATATAGCGCACCCGCACTCCCATATTATCCAGATAATTTGTAAGATCCTCAGCCATTTTCTTTGTTAGGGTAGTAACAAGCGTGCGTTGCTTTTTTGCAGTCCGTATATTAATCTCAGACACTAAATCATCAAGCTGACCTTCTGTGGGTCTGACTGAAATTTCAGGGTCTAAAAGTCCCGTGGGGCGTATAATCTGCTCGGCAACAACCTCTGATTTTTCAATCTCAAGATCGCCCGGAGTTGCGCTGACAAAAACAGCCTGATTAATACGCTCATAAAACTCATCAAAATTAAGAGGTCTGTTGTCAAAAGCCGAGGGCAGACGAAAACCATAGTCAACAAGGCTTTTTTTTCGCGCACGGTCACCCGCAAACATACCTCTGACCTGTGGCAGAGTTACGTGGGACTCATCCACAAAAAGCAAAAAATCATTGGGAAAATAGTCAAGCAGCGTAAACGGTGCAGAACCCGGCTCCCTTCCTGATAAAATCCTGGAATAGTTCTCAATTCCTGTGCAAAAACCTATCTCCTGCAACATTTCCATATCATAGTGTGTGCGCTGCTCAATACGCTGAGCCTCAAGGAGCTTGCCGTTTTCTCTGAAGTAAGCAAGACGCTCCTGAAGCTCACTTTCAATTTCTCTGAGAGCAACCTGCATTTTGTCACGCGACACAATGTAATGAGAGGCAGGGTAAATCGCCGCGTGCCTCAAAAGCGCCTTAAGCTCGCCTGTTAGCGGATTAATCTCTGAAATTCTGTCTATCTCATCTCCGAAAAATTCAACTCGTATAATTGAGTCATTTGACGCAGCAGGAAAAATCTCCACTACATCTCCCCTTACTCTGAATTTGTTTCGGATAAAATTTATATCATTGCGTTCATATTGAAGCTCAACCAGCTTGCAGATAAGCTCGTCACGGCTCTTTTCCATACCCGGACGAAGCGATATAACCATATTACGGTAATCTATAGGGTCTCCCAAGCTGTATATACAGGAAACCGAAGCTACAATTATAACGTCATTGCGTTCGGACAGGGCAAGCGTTGCACTATGCCGCAGCTTGTCAATTTCATCATTTATTGAGCTGTCCTTTTCAATATAGGTATCTGTCTGGGCGACATATGCCTCAGGCTGATAATAATCATAGTAGGATACAAAATATTCAACTGCATTATCGGGGAAAAGCTCTTTGAACTCACTGCAAAGCTGAGCCGCAAGAGTTTTGTTGTGAGCAAGCACAAGCGTCGGCCGCTGAACACGCTCAATTACATTTGCCATTGTGAAGGTTTTGCCCGAGCCTGTAACACCAAGCAATGTTGTCTCTTTGTTGCCTGCATTTATGCTGTCAACAATTTTATCAATTGCCTGAGGTTGATCGCCGGTAGGCTTATATTTTGAATGAAGTTTAAATTCCATAAATTTCAGCTCTCAAATGTAAACAGTGTTTTAAAACAACACAATCTTTATTTTGTCTTTTTGTTCTCTGTTAATTTTTCGTGATAAAAATAATTTTTGAAATTTATATTATTTTTATTACAATACACTTCTATTTCCTGTGACAAATAAACCCAATACTCATTATTTTTATTAAGATAAATCTCATTATATTTTTCAATTAAACCAGGATAAAATTCGGAAATATATTGTAATATTATCTTCTTGTAGTCACCGCATAAATTAAGGTTTTCAAACCAGTATTCATCAATGTAGTCTCTGCTTATATCCACTATAGCTTTAAAGTCTGTTATATAAGGAAAAATCGGGGACATAAACAAAACTGTATAAATACCGTTGTTATGCAGCTCTTTTAATACATTTAACCGTTCCTGTATTGAACTTGCATTATCCATATCATTTTTAAAGCTTTCATCTAATGTATTTACCGACATTGAAACTTTCAAATTTTTCATCTGTTTCAACAAGTCCAAATCCCTTAATATTAAAGAGGATTTTGTAGAAACTGTCAACTCACAATCCGCATCTTTGAGCTGCTGCAAAATGCTTCGTGTTATATTATATTTCTCCTCAAACTTATTATAACAGTCGGTGACTGACGACAGAAAAACAGACTTATGCTTAATTCTTTTTATATTGATTTTCCTGCTGCATAGTTTTATATCAATGAATGTCCCCCATTCCTCGGTGTGCCCTGTGAATCTTTTCATAAATCTTGCATAACAATATTTACAGCCATGAGGACATCCGACAAACGGATTTATAACATAATCACTTGCAGGCAAATTTGATTTTGTCAAATAATCTTTAACTTCAATTATATTTTCCTGCATATACATAAGCAGCACCTCGAACAAACGTTTTTTATAATTATAGAACATCTGTTCTTATTTGTCAAATACAATATTAAATTTACTCATCATAATAAAAAATATTACCTGCAAGTTTGCTATCACGTAACGAAACATAATCATCATCTGTAACTATAAAATGATCAACCAGGTCAACGCCTACACTCATAAGGATTTCACGTAGAGTTTTGGTTGTAAGCAGGTCGTTGCGAGACGGCAACGCAGAGCCACTTGGATGATTGTGAGCAAGAAAGGCTGTTTTCGCATTATGTCGCAGAGCAAGGTCAACGACCCTGCGTAGCGGCATATCTGATGAATTGGGAGAACCCTTGCAAATTATATTAAAATAAATCATCTTGCCCTTTGCATCTCCAAGCATAAGAGCAACAGCCTCATTTGTTCTGCCGATAAACTTAGTTCTAAATAATTCACCGAGCTTCTGACAGTCGATAATGTTATCATCCGACAATTTTGATTCATTATACAATCTCGACATCTCCGGAAGCATTTTGATATAGGTTGCCGCCGACTCCGAAAGTCCGAATTCACTCATAAGCTCGTCAACAGGAGCGTCACACACTCCGCCGATTGTAAGATATCTGTCAAGCAGACGGTGTGCAAGAGGATTGGTATCCTTGCGCGGAATTGCATAGAAAAGAAACATTTCCAGAGCCTCGTGTTGCTCAAAAAAATCAAAACCGTTTTCCAAGAATTTTTTTCGCATTCGTTGTCTGTGACCCGAATGTTCTCCTCCCGATGAAGCCATACGATAACCTCCCTCCGCTATCCGGCAGTTTGATGAAACAGTCTGCTAAAATTACAGTTCTTGCAGTAATAAAAGAATATTTCTGCCATAAATATATGGAAATTAAAAATTATTTCTTAACACCATACTGCTCATAGTAAGCGTCAATTGCCTCCTTGAGCTTATCATCAATTACAACCTTGCCGTTGTACTCTTTGTTGTAAAGGTGCTCCACTACCTCTGCCATTGTTACAATTGCAGTTGTTTTTAGTCCATATTTCTCTTCGATTTCTGCAAGTGCACTCTTTTCGCCCTTTCCTCTTTCCATACGGTCAACAGACACAACAAGACCAATAGGATTTACATCGCCCTGCGCCTTAATTATCGGAAGTGTTTCTTCAATTGAAGTCCCTGCCGTCGTTACATCTTCAATGATGACGACCTTGTCGCCGTCAGCTATCGGACTGCCGAGTAAAATCCCCTTATCGCCATGATCCTTTATCTCTTTACGGTTTGAACAATAGCGTATATCCTTTCCGTATTTCTCGCTGATTGCAATTGTGGCTGCTACAGAAAGCGGAATACCCTTGTATGCAGGTCCGAAAAGAACATCAAAGTCAAGTCCGAACTTCTCTTCAATTGCAACGGCATAGTACTGCCCCAGTCTTCTAAGCTGAGCTCCCGTTCTGTAAAATCCCGTATTTACAAAAAAAGGTGTCTTTCTGCCGCTTTTTGTTACAAAATCGCCGAATTTAAGCACCTGACAATCTACCATAAATTCAATAAATTCCTGCTTATAAGCCTCCATAATAAAACCTCCGTAAAATTCATTTGAATTTTGCATAATTTAACATTTTAGATTTTACCACAATATCTTGAGTTTGTAAACTGACAATTACACAATTGTAATTTATATATATCTTTCATCTTATTAAAATAATATACCAAAATTCATCGATAACATAAAATTACCTCTTGACACATAAGAACAGATGTTCTATAATTATATAAAACATTTGTTCGAGATGATTGTATGAATATATCAGATGCTGTTAACAAGGAAAAATATAAAAGTGACAGAATTATTCTGCACAGCGACTGCAACGGCTTTTATGCGAGCGTTGAATGTCTTCATAATCCGTCAATACGCAACAAGCCTGTTGCTGTCAGCGGTGACGCGGAAAACAGACACGGAATTATACTTGCCAAAAACGAAATTGCAAAAAAATACAATATTAAAACAGGCGAGGCAATATGGCAGGCGAAGCAAAAGTGTCCAGAGCTTATTACTGTTCCGCCTCACTTTGAGCTTTATAAGCGATTTTCAAGTATGGCAAGACGAATTTACAGCGATTATACCAACTATATTGAGCCGTTCGGTCTTGATGAATCATGGCTTGATGTCACTCACACCATAGGAAAAAACGGATTTGAAATTGCAGATGAAATACGCAGCCGTATCAAAAGCGAGCTTGGCATTACGGTAAGCATAGGCGTAAGCTTTAACAAGATTTTTGCAAAATTCGGAAGCGACTATAAAAAGCCCGATGCAATCACAATGATTACAAGGAATAATTACAGAACGCTTGTGTGGAATTCGCCGGCAAACGACTTGCTGTATGTTGGAAAAGCCACAAATAAAAAACTCAATAAAATAGGTATTTACACTATCGGAGATATTGCTAATGCCCCAATTGAACTGCTGAGATCTCACCTCGGCAAGTGGGGGGACTTAATTTACGGCTTTGCAAACGGCTATGACTCTTCCCCGGTTGCCCATATGGATTACAACAACGAGGTAAAATCAATAGGCAATTCTACAACTACCCCCAGAGATATGAAAACCTTTGAGGATGTAAAAATTGTACTGTACGTACTGTGCGACAGCGTTTGCAGACGTCTGCGTGAACAGGGATTCAAGACTAAAACTGTAGGGCTTAGCATACGTGATAATGAGCTTAATTCATTCACACGGCAATGCACTCTTGCAGACTATACAAATCTCACAAGAGATATTACAAAGACTGCATTAGAGCTGTTTAGACACAACTGCCAAATGCAAAGACCTTTGAGAAGCATTGGTGTTAATGTAACTGATTTTGTACACGACAATATTCCTCATCAGATTAGTATGCTGCAAAATGAAACACAGCTTGTAAACAATGAAAAACTTGACAAAACTCTTGACAGGCTCAAAAAACGGTTCGGCAACTATGTGGTTCGCCCTGCGGTGTTGCTAGGAGACAACGGACTTTCCGGATTTAATCCGAAAGACGACCACACAATTCATCCTGTTAGCTATTTATGAGAGGCCAGATATGAAACAATACATCAAAGTAACAGCAACCTTTGACTGTGACGGAAATCTTCTGCCTGAGTATATTTACTGGGGAGAAAACAAGAAATATCCGATTGATAAAATCACCGATATACGATATGCGGCATCCCTTAAGGCAGGCGGTGCAGGAATCAGATATACGTGTGTTATACTCGGCAAAGAAAGACATCTGTTTTTGGAGGAAAACAGATGGTTTGTAGATACAAATTAATTCTTTATAAGCTATATAATACAAAAAATAGAACGAGTAATTTGAAAATGAGGTTGGCATATGTATAAAATCAGACAATATAAAACAGGCTTCCGATAAAATAGAAGCCTGTTTGTTGTATTTGTAAAAAATCAATAACTATTAGAAGAATCCGAAGATTCTTTGCCCTTGCTTACAATAAGAATTACACTGGAACCATACTCAATTGTATCGCCCTGTACATTTTCCTTATAACCTATTACACGTCCCTCAGCCACTGTGTCGCTGTACTCATACTCGACCGTTGCAAGAAGTCCCTGCTCAGCAATATCAGCAGCAGCTTCATCGAGCTTTACACCTTCAACCTTCGGAAGCTCACGCATCTGAGCTCCCTTGCTTATTGTAATGCTGATTATAACTCCGTCATCCTGAACAACCTGATCACCAGCTGCCGGAGACTGAGACATTACAACACCTTCTTCATACTCATCACTGTACTCGTCAGTATAATTCCTGTAAACAGTAATTGAGTCGTCACCCTCAACCGCTTTCTCAACCTCCTCGTACGTCATACCTAAATAATTAGGTATAGTAGCACCTGTCCACTCCGTACTCTGGGTAACATCTACCGTACTGTCTGTACCGCTGCTGAAAACTCCCGCAAGAGGATTTTGCATCAACCAGAAAACACCGGCAATACCAAGCACAAGAACTGTGATTGCCGCAGAAATAATTATTATAGATGTATGTGACATACCGTTCTTATTCTTTCTGTCCGCATCATTTTTTGAAAGATTCATACTCGCAGTACGAGATATTTCCTCCTGAATTGCTTTTGCCGTGTGAGCAACAGAAAGCTGTGAACGCAGTTCATCAAAGTCTGTAATTCTGTTTTCACGCTCAACCTGCAAACCATTTGCAAGAGCAGAAACTACATGAGGCGGCAAACGCTTGACGGTATTGGTACTCATAAGAAGCCTGCTGTCTTTGCGGCGTTCAACTGCACTCTTAGGAAGGTGACCTGTGAGCGCATAAAAAAGAGTTGCACAAAAGCCGTAAATATCGGTAATATCATCAAGCGGAAAATTCTCATCATACTGTTCTGGAGCAGCACCGCCCGAAAAAAGCTGTGATTTAAGTGCAGTACCACGCTTACGCTCATTTTCAGTGGCAAAGCCTGAAATTTTTATCTTGCCTGACGCAGTAATATACATATTCTTCGGAGCAATAGCATAATGACCTATGCCGCGCTTGTGAAGAGCCTCTAAAGCAGATATAACAGGCATAAAAAGCGGGCGTGCTATATCCCATTCAAGATTACCGTTGCTGCGCTCAACATATTCCTCAAAGGGAATGAGGTCATCATTCTCTTCAATCACATAAACTGTGTTGTTCTCTTCAAAAATATTGTAAACATTAAGAATTGCAGAAAACTCTTTAAGCTCCGAAAGAATACGATAATAATTTATAAAATCGTCCTTTAATTTGTTATAAACAAGACGATCCTCGTAATTGATTTTGATTTCTGTGTAGCCCTCATCGCGACTGAAAAGACCTACAGGCAAAAATTCGCATACTATAAGCACATCGCTTGTCTGCTTGTCATAGCAGATATAACGTGTACTCTCACCATTGGTATCTAATCCTGCACCTACAACATATCTGTTTGCAAGAACAGTACCATAAGGCAAAAAAGGAGCATGCTGTTTTTCAGAATTATCAAAACCACAAGACGGACATATCCTATTCTTGCCGATTTCCTGCATACAGCCTATACACAATGACATATTATTTTTCAACTCCAAATTTTAATTAAGGCAACGATGCATAAATAACACCCAATATATCAATTCACATCTTACCTTAATTTACTTAAGAATATTTTTTC
>CAYQXN010000053.1:0-12396 GCA_964421585.1 uncultured Ruminococcus sp.
TAATAAATTTGTAAATATATTTTCTTTTAATAAATCAGAAAGAATTTATTCATTTTAATGCAAAATACACTTTACTTTCTTTTATAGAATTATACAAATTAATCCGTTGCAGCCGTCATTTATAATTCTCTCAATTGTCTCCCCTATCCTGCGTCTTGCATCAGCAGGCATACGGTAAAGCTTATTGTGAAGCCCCTCATTGACAAGCTCGTGCACAGACTTTCCGAAGATATTGCTTTCCCATATTTTTTCCGGATTTTCTTCAAACTCTTTAAGCAGATACGATACAAGCTCCTCAGACTGTTGCTCTGACCCCACAATCGGAGTTACCTCAGTTTTAGTCTCTACTCTCATCATATGAATCGACGGAGCACTGGCCTTGAGGCGTATCCCATATTTGCCGCTCTGTTTAATTATTTGGGGCTCTTCCAGAGACAATTCATCAATTGTCGGCATTACAATACCATAGCCTGTTTCCTTTACCTGTTCGTATGCCTGTGCAATCTTATCAAACTCTTTTTGCTTTTCAGAGAGATTATGAATACAATCAAGCAAGGCACATTCGTCTGTTATATCAAGCTCTGTCTGCTCTGACAAAACCTTGTAGAAAAGTCCCGAACCTATGCTCACTGATACTGCTGCATTGCCTCTTCCGAGATCAAGTCCTGTAAGCTGAGATTCTCTGATGTACTCACATTCAGCAAGTTCCTGAAGCATCTGCTGGATTTCCCGTATCTTTTCAATATGCTGCGCACTTTTTCTTATTGTATCAAAAATAACCGATTTAAGCCAATGCTCCTTATCAAGCCGAACAACCCACTTTGGTATGTCAACCTTGATTTCACGCACAGGAAATTCAAATAACAGCTGCGCCAGTATTCTTTTGATTTCATTCTCGCTCAGCTCCATACAGCTTACGGGCAACACAGGAACCCGATACTCAGCCGCCATCTGAGCCGCAAGATTCTGAGCACGCTCGGATTCCGGCTCAACCGAATTGAGCAGAACAATAAAAGGCTTATTAATTGCTCTAAGTTCGGCAATTACCCTTTTTTCACTTTCTGTATAGTCATCGCGAGGTATGTCGCTGATTGTACCGTCGGTTGTAATCACAAGACCTATCGTAGAGTGGTCCGTGATTACCTTTTTAGTGCCGATTTCCGCAGCGTCATCAAACGGTATTTCATTTTCTGACCACGGGGTCTTTACCATTCGAGGCATATCCTCTTCGTTATATCCTATTGCACTGTTAACAATATAACCGACGCAGTCTATCATACGAACATTAAAGGTGGTGTTATTGCCAAGATCTATCTCAACTGATTCCTCAGGGATAAATTTTGGTTCTGTTGTCATAATTGTCCTGCCTGCCGAGGATTGCGGCAGCTCATCAACTGTTCTGCGATAAATACTTTCATCCTTTATATTCGGAAGCACAAGAGCGTCCATAAATCGCTTGATAAAAGTTGATTTGCCCGTTCTTACAGGACCTACAACACCTATATATACATCGCCGTCAGTACGTCGGGAAATATCCTGATAAACATTTCTTTCTTCCATCTTTATACCTCCCTATATTCTCGGAATCAGCAGCATTTGCGGACTGTCAAGATGTTGGCTTTCGGCTGAATTCTCACTTACAAGCATATCAAGTCGTGTATTGTGCGACTTTGCAATATCCCAAAGATTTTCACCCTTATCTGCAAAATAAAGTGTTAGCGCACAGCCATCAGATTTAAGGGGCTTATCCTCAAGAATTTCAATATTACCGACAACAGTAAGATTTTTTTGCTTGACTGCACTTCCTGTCAGTTTTATTTCACACCTTATTTCAATAGTGTTATCATCCGCAAGCCTGTAGCTTATGCTGGCTGTTCTCGCATTAATACTGCTAAACGTATTGCACTCGTCAGCCGAGGAAAGTATGTGTTCATATTCGCAGGAACGCTCAATGAACACAGGAATATTTTCTTCATTCAAAGCAAGAATACAAATATTCACCTTTCCAACTGCCTTTAATTCACTGTTCTCATAAACTGTTTCAGAACTGACGCTTTCAGCGCAAATATCAATCACCTTAGAAATTTTGCCGTCGTCAACTTTAATTTGCGTCTTTTCCATATGAAGCTCACTTACGGGAACGACTTCCTCCGTAACTTTAAGCTGTGAAAACTCGGGTTCAGAAACATAGTAAACCGAGTAGGCGTCTGTAATTACTTCCTCGTCATTTACAACATAGCCCTCCTCAGTGACACTAAGCTTAACATCAATAACTATTGCAGGCTTTTCGGAAAGCATATCATTTTTAAGCCTTACATCAAACGACATAACATCACACAGGACACAATTTATGGTATTCTCATCAATTCCCTTGCAATCTATAATCTGATTAAACGGGAGCAGATAGTCGAGCTTTTCGGTTTCACCAGATTCAACATCAGTAAGATACAACATTCGCAGATTAATTTCACCGTTTATCATCAGTTTTCCTGTTACAGCCTTTGTATCTGTAATACTTACTCCCACATCGGAGCGAAGTATTGATTCGACAGTCGGCTTGTCGGCAAGCGACAGCTCCTCACAAATGCTGAAGTTCTCCTGACACAGCGACCTGAGATCTGCACATCTTATCTCGTGCTTAAGAGTTTCAAGGTCTGAATTTTCATTATTATAGATTTTCGTACTATTGGTTGTAACTACTTTTACATACAACGAAAACGCCCCATGCATCACAAGTCTTCTGGGACTGAGAGCGCGGCAGTTTATGTACTCCGATTTTGTTTTTGTGATAATTGCAGGACTGTCTCCCGTATCCTTGACTGTAAAGCTCTGCGAAAAATTCACGCTCTGCTCACAGCAGCGGATAGTCTTATTGATACTCTCAACATAAAGCACATTGACTATGCAGTAACCGTCAACCTGAAGCTGTCCTCCGGAAAGGCTCTTGTTCTGGATTTTTGGGGTAAGTGTACATTTCAGAATTTTTTCAATGTCCGGACAATAATCGGGCAGAGTAAGGTCAACGTCTGCAAGCTGTTCGGCAACCGTGTCGAGCACTGTTACAGGCGTGCAAAACGAACGGTTCTCCTGATTAAACTCCATATTTATCTCTCCTTATAGTTTATATAGTAAAATATATTACGAAAAGGTTTAAATTATTCCATATAAAAAAGAAATGCCAACGGACTACGTTGACATTTCATAATTTTAGCAACTATTTTATTATCAGTTGAGAGAATCTATAATATCAGCAACATATTTCTGAATACGAGTAACATCCGAAATAGAAATATCACCATCGTGATCTGTATCAGCAGCAGCAACCTGATCGTCTGTAAAATCTATAATATCAGCAATATATTTCTGAACAAGTGTTGCATCATCAATAGATACATATCCATCGCCATTCACATCACCGTAAACTACAGATACAGGTGTTTCACTTATAGTTGTATTACATACAATAGCAGAATTTTCAAACCCGGAAACTTTTGAAAGATCGTTAATTAAGCTGCCTGCAACTGCATTTTTGAATATGGTTTCACCGTTTTCTTTATAACCGACAGAAAGAGTTACTATATCAAGATTTACTTCTGTGCTGCCTGTGCCTATTACATCAAATGTAACCTTAACAAAATTCTTTGATGAGCTGAAATCATATGGGCTGCCGGCATTAGAAAATACACCCTTAATAATACCGTCTGACGTATTTGTCACGCAATCAATATAAGGCATTAAATCAGAGTTTTTGCTGACATCAAAGCTTAGCTTTGATGAATCATAATTCAGATACCATAAACCGTTTACAACGCTCATTGATGACTTGAGATCATATGTAACAGTAACTGTTTCTGCATTTTGGCTCAACGTTGCTGAGTCTTGTGGGAAAAGATTTGAGGTTGCAGTTACACTCAGATTTGACATAGCTGTAGTCGGTTGTGCAGTCGTTGGCGCAACAGTTGTAGGTGCAACTGTAGTCGGTTGTGCAGTTGTTGGTGCAACAGTTGTAGGCGCGGCGGTCGTTGGCTGTGATGTGCCGCTTAACTTACCGATTCTTGCAAACGGAACAGTGATATGATCCTCGTCCTCTTTTTCCATACTGTTATTTTCCTGCTGTGAATAAGCCTGATCGGCATTATCATACATAGAATAATCATATGGCAGACAATCCATACCGGATGTACCGAAAGTAGAAACAATCATTACACCAATACCGTTGTCGGAAATATCGGAAGCAGTAATACCAATACCGCTGAGCGGAATAGACATTTCATAGTGCATATCAAGCTTATCGCTGTCGTGACCGAGCGTATTGAAATCAACCCAGTCTGAGCTGTCCAAAAGAACGTCGCCCGGCACACGGTTATTATAAGTGCCGTAGGCCTGGTTGATACCGATTACGCTGTCTTCAAGAATTCCGTTTCCGTATTTTATACTAATTCCTGTATCAGCATAAGAAATAGCTGTATCATAACTGAATGTGCCTTTTGAGTCTGCGTTGTAAATAAACGGACCGTTAGAGCAGTTTGTAGAGCAGGCAATAAGCGTATCCACGCCTTCATCAAAGGTAATGCCGCTGTCCCAAATTGATGACGCCGAAGTAAAAGCTCCGTTTCCGCCGGTTGTCGAATTGGTATCAAGCGCGATAAATATCGGAAGATTATCAATCCAAAGATTTCCCTGTGAAATAGGGAAATCATCATTAGGAGCAACAACATCCTGTACATTTGTATATTCCTACATAAGATAGAGATTGCTGTCATCCCAGCAAGCATACAAAGAGTACATATCTATAGCTTTTTCGTACATTGAATTGGGGCGATAAACGCGCGGATCATCATTTGCTGTTCCCTGAGCAATCAGCATAGAGCTGTCCCAGTCAGAAATGCTTCCGTCAATTGTAATTGTTTTCTTAACACCAACATTTCCATTGGGATTGGTGGCATATTTTCCACCAATAGATTCTGATGTTGCTGCAGCATTCGCTACGAAAAGTGTTGCAGTCAAACAGGTCATAAGCATCATTGCCGAAAGCAGGATGCTTATAAATTTTTTTGTGCTTTTCATCGTTAAAAAACTTCTAAATTACTGTACTGTTAATAAATTACAAAACAGATTTATTATATCTTTATTTTTGAAAAAAGGCAACAAAAAATAAGATGCGCACAGTTTTTTGTCACTATGCACATCTTATTGTTTGTTTAATTGTTAAAAATTCCTAACATCAGTCAGGACTGCTTTTCTTTTTTTATTCCATAAAGTTTTCTAAGTATAGCCGATATAAATTTGGGATTTTCAATAAGTACTACTTTCATCAAATTACCTCCGTACACAAGAAATGCTGACTACTATAAGTGCTGCCGATGCAACAATAAGTACCCAGTCTGACGGCAACAGAGTTGCAATAAGCAAGCCTGCACCAAAGCATATTGCTGATTTGATTCTATTCGTGCAGCAATTCACAGTATCACTCCCTAAGAAATTGACTATTCACTTATACAGCAGATATTACTGTAAAATCAATTGTCATTTCCCTATCAGTTTATACAATAATCAATTTTGTGTGCAGAAATCAGGTTGAATTTTTCAGTAAATTGATATAAGATTATTGTATTGAAGCTTATAAAACGGAGTCATAAAAATATGAAAACACTGGAAATAAAAAAAAATGATGCAAATCAACGTTTAGATAAATTTCTTCAAAAGAACTTTAAAACACTGCCTAAAGCACTTATGTATAAATATATTCGCAAAAAATGCATAAAGGTTAACGGTAAAAAATGTGATATCAGGACCTTCCTCAACGAAGGGGATATTCTTACCCTTTACATAAAGGATGAATTTTTTGAAGCAGCGCAGCCAAAAAACTATGAATTTATGAAGGCTCCAAAAAAATTAGATATAATTTATGAGGATGAAAATATTATTCTGATTGATAAAAAACCGGGTGTAATTGTCCATCCGAACAAAAGCTACCATTTTGATTCGCTTATTGCAAGAGTACAGCATTATCTGTATGACAAAGGCGAATATGCTCCTGAACAGGAGCAGACCTTTGCGCCTGCGCTAGTAAATAGAATTGACCGCAATACAGGAGGCATTGTTATTGCGGCAAAAAACGCAGAAAGTCTGCGGATACTGAACGCAAAAATGAAAACACGTGAGCTTGAAAAGCATTACATATGTCTTGTTTACGGAAGGCCAAATAAAAGCTCTGAAATTCTGCACAGCTACATAACAAAAAACGAGAGCAAAAACAAGGTCAGCTTGCATAACACGCAGGTTGAAAATTCAAAGGAAATAATAACAAAATATGAGTTACTCAGCTCAACGGAAAAATTCAGCCTTGTTGACGTTGACCTGCTTACAGGACGCACACATCAGATAAGGGCGCATATGGCTTCAATCGGTCATCCGCTCGTAGGTGACTCCAAATACGGCAGAAATAAAAAGGCGCCTGACGGTTTTCGCTATCAGGCACTTTACAGCTATAAAATTAAATTCAATTTTCAAACAGACGCAGGAATTCTCAATTACCTGAACGGGAAAGAATTCAGCATTGACGTAAATAAAATATGGTTTTATGATTTTATTTCAAGCACATAAACGCACTCATTGTTCCTCTATGTCCCTTTGTGGCTCGGTGACTCCACAGCAAATCGCTGTTACAGTTTGTGCATAAATCAGAAACAGTAATATTTTCGGGTCTTACACCTGCCGCAACAAGAATCTGACGATTAGTTTCAAGCAAGTCAATCATATATTTTCCATTTTTCTTTGGGAACACAAAGCTGTCTGTTTCAAGGTCATCAAGAGCGATAAAACAATCCGCACATAATTTGTCAACCTCATAGCAGCAAACTGAAATTGCAGGACCTATTGCCGCAACAATGTCTGACGGGCTTGTGTTATAAAGCTCAGTCATTTTTTCGATAACCTTCTCTCCTATTCTGCCGACAGTTCCTCTCCAGCCAGCATGTGCAAGTCCAATCGCTCTGTTTTTTGCGTCAACAAAAAACAGCGGCGTACAATCTGCATAATACGTAACAAGGGTAACTCCCTTTTCATTGGTAATCAAAGCGTCAACGCTTTTTATATCTTTCGGCTTGTAAATTCCCACACCCTTTTCAGATGAGGTTACCGCCCTTACAAAAGTATGGTGATCCTGAGCTGACGCAACAAGACTTTCGTAATCAAAGTCTGCACTTTGACAAATTCTTTTGTAGTTTTCAGTAACCCTTTCAGGTTTGTCTCCGCGGTTGAAAGCCATATTCATAGAAGCAAATTCGCCTTCTGAAACCCCTCCGAGCCGTGTTGAAAATGCGTGATTTATAAAACTAATTTCTGATAAGGAATTAAACCTAAGAAACGGAACACAATCAACATTATTAAGCGTCATAACCTTTGAATTAAAATGCATCTTTACCTCCATGATTGTATCAATATAAATATAAACTTGCAACGACTGAATTATAATGATATAATTATAAAAAATACTTAATAGAATTTATATGCTTATCGGCGATTTCTGAATAACCTGAGGTGATTTTATGAAAAGAAAGCTTTTTGGTATGAATATAAATCCGGACTGCACCTACTGTGTGCATTCCGATAATGAACAGGATTTTTTTATCTGCAAAAAAGGAAGAAAAAAAATAGTAAACGGAAAATGCAGAAAATTTAAGTATGACCCTCTTCTCAGAGTTCCCAAAAAAACAGTAAATAAAACTGCATACACAGAAGAAGATTTTAAACTGTGACAATACCGAATTATTAAACTCGTATATTTTCATTTTTCTCCAAATTCTAAGACTTAGTCTGTGATATCATGAGACTTTTATGTGTAATCAGTCTGCTGATAAACCAAATTACAGTTTGTCAGTATTTCCAACAACCAAATCGAACAGATAGCTTAGTTAAAAAGGAAGGTTGATTGTAATTTTTCACCTATAATTTTCAGCAATGCCATTTTTGATTTAGCTTGGGGTGACTTTATGCATAACATGTAAAGACGACCATTGGTTTCTCAATAAAACCATGTATTTTATTGGGATTTGAACAGGGCATTCCGACAATTTACCATGTACGGAAATATTCATATATTTCAAACTATACTAAATATATTTAAAAATAACTTTTTCCACAGTATGCGGAACGTTGCTTTTACGAGAAAAGATATACAGTAAAATTTCTGATGTTTTCTCGGGATTAATACTCTACTGATATGTATCAGCGCGCCAATAAATAATATTAGAATAAATAAAAACTTATTATATAATAATATAAAAAGCTTTATCAGGTTGATAAAGCTTTTTCTTTATGCCATCTGAAAGTCTCGAATATATCTCTCAATTGACTTTTTAATTACTTTCTTTGCAGCCTCAACGCCGCTTATTTCCGTAACAGATGTAGCCTTGTCGGGTTCAAGCGTCTTGTAAACCGTAAAGAAATGCTTGATTTCCTCAAAATAGTGATTGGGCAGGTCGCTTATATCATTGTAACCGTTATAGTTAGGGTCATTTACAGGAACAGAAATGATTTTTTCATCGCAGCTGTTGTTATCAATCATATTGAGCACGCCGATGGGCTTACACTCAACCAGAGTCATAGGCTGTATTGTCTCGCTGCACAATACAAGAGCATCTAACGGGTCACCGTCATCAGCATAGGTGCGCGGAATAAAGCCGTAGTTAGCAGGATAATGCGTTGATGTAAACAGCACTCTGTCAAGCTTTAAAAGACCTGTCTCCTTGTCAAGCTCGTATTTGTTTTTACCGCCCTTTGAAATTTCAATGACCGCATAAAAAGATTCTGTTGTGATTCTCTTTGGAGAAATATCATGCCATATATTCATTTATTATCACCTTTTTCTGTGTTAAATACAATTATAGTTTAACGTGAAAATAATGTCAAGTTTTTAAAGATTAGCGCACTAAAAAGTAAATATAAACATAAAATCCGGTTTTCAATCTGCCGCAAAATCGATTTATCAAACACTGTCATCAATTATTTTCTCATTAGTATCTATCTCAGAGACTTTGCTCTTCTTTGGCTTTTTAGGCTTGCTGAACATAGTCAATATTATTCCGACAAACGCCAGAAATGCGCCGCCGCCCGAAAAAATTACAGATAAATATATTTCTTCAAGCAAATAAGCCACAACAAGTGCAGCAAGGAACATAGGAATACACACCAAAAGCAGAATAAACCCCGTCTTATAAAGTCCATTCATTTTGTTGCCGTTTTTCATATTTTTACCTCAGATTGTTTGAAATGTCCGCAAAGTTCTGCATACTCAGCTTCTCGGCTCGGATATTTTCAGGAAGCCCGCAATCTGCGAGTATTTTAAATACCTGAGATTTCTCAATTGAAAGACCTGAACTGAGTGAATTTGCAAGAATTTTTCTTCGCTGTGAAAATGCCGCCCTGACAATTTCAAAGAATTTCTTTTCATCATCAATCTGTACAGGCGGATTTTTGAGAATATCAAATCTTATAACTGCCGAATCGACCTTTGGCGCAGGCATAAACGAACCCGCGCTCACGCCGAACAGCATCTCGGGCTTTGCATAAAAATTAACCGACACCGTAACAGCACCGCACTGACGGGAGCCTACCCCGGCACAAATTCTCTGTGCCGCTTCCTTCTGCACCATTACAGTAATTGCACTGATTGGCAGCCTGTCCTCAAGCAGCTTCATAATTACCGGAGATGTAATGTAATACGGCAGATTTGCACACACAACTACCTCCATTGAACCGAACTCCTCTTCAATCAGCCTGTTCAGGTCAAGATCCAGCACATCTGCATTTACAACCTTAAGATTATCATACTCGGCAAGAGTTTCATTTAGCACGGGCAGCAGCCGTTTGTCAAGCTCAATGGCAACAACCTTATCTGCAAGCTGACACAGCTCATTTGTGAGCACACCAATTCCGGGACCAATCTCAATGACGCCTACCCCCTTGCCTGCACCGGAAAGCTCCGCCATTCTCGGGCACACAGAAGGATTAATCAGAAAATTCTGACCAAGTGACTTTGAAAACGTAAAGCCGTGAAGGCTGAGAATGTCTTTTATTGTACCAATATCAGATAGTCTGTTCATCTTAAAATTCTCAGTCCTTTCGGGTATTTGTTCTTTAATCTTCCGTTTGAAGCCTTGCCAAAGCCTGTGGTAATACCGTTTACACATACGGCTGTATAACCCTTTATGTCAGTCGGTACTGCAATTTCCTCACCGTGAAGAAAAGCTGCTATTTCCGGACTGTTTACATCAAAATCCACAGCCGTCCTGCACCAATCCTTTTTTGCAGCCATAAATACACTGTGATGAGGTTCGATTCTGTTTTTTACAATTTCTCCCAGAATTACTCCCGAGCGTAAAACAGAAAGTCCCTTTATACTATCATCATAATTCTCAGGAAGAATTATGATTTTATCTTTTATAATATTAAGTCTCTCGCCAAACGGTCTGTCTATGAACAGAGAATCATAAAAACCCCAAATCTTTTTATCAACTTTATCATTCAGATATTTTGACATACTGTTTCGATATGACTTGCCTTTTTTGCGGAGACGTGCGGCAAAGTGACCCTCTCCTCCGTCCATTGGAAAAATTCTGCGTGCATATTCAAGGGTCGGTCTGCCAAAACTGACATTTGCATTCTCCAATTCAAATTCCGGATTCTGTGAAAGAAACCGGGTGATTACATCTTCGTTTTCTTCACGTGAAAAGGTACAGGTTGAATAAACAAGTACTCCGCCGTCCTTGAGCGCATTTTTTGCACTATTCAGAATCAAAAGCTGTCGCTGGGCACAGCTTAACACATGCTCAACGCTCCACACGGTCTGCGCACCGGAATTTTTTCGAAACATTCCTTCGCCGCTGCAAGGTGCGTCAACAAGCACCTTGTCAAATTTTTCACAAAGATTATTACAAAGTATATCCGGATGACAATTTGAAACAACAGCGTTATAAATCCCCATTCGTTCAATATTCGATAAAAGAATATTAGCTCTGTTTTTTATGATTTCATTGCACCACAACAATCCTGTACCGTTAAGCTTTGCTCCAATCTGCGTACTTTTACCTCCGGGAGCAGCGCACAAGTCAAGAACATAATCGCCCTCCTGCACATCAAGCATAGTTACAGCTGATGTAGCAGATGGCTCCTGAATATAGAACGCACCGCTGTGATGAAGAGGATTGTTGCCGAGCGATTCCGTATTTGCAGGAATATAGAAGCCCTCGCTGCAAAACGGAGTAGGCTCAAGTGAAAAATCAAGCAGATTTTTAAGTTTGTCTGATGAGCATTTGAGCGTATTTACACGGAGTCCCCTGTAATTGTCAGTCCCATAAAATTTTAAAAATTCATCATATTCATCGCCAAGCAGCGATTTTATTCTAAATAAAAAATCATTCATTGAATAATACCGAAAAAACAGATAATAATATTTATAGTCAAATAAGGAGGTGTTGAAATGAACTTCAATCAGAATAACAACCAGAACAACAATCAGAACAAGAACCAGCAGAATAACCAGAACAAAAATCAGCAGAACCAGAATCAGAACAAGAACCAGCAGAACAATCAGAATAAGAATGATTGCCCACAGAACAGATAAATACATCCTGTTCCTTTCTGCAAAGCCGTATGCCGAATGGTATGCGGCTTTTGTGTTTTTAAGAATTATTGTTTATCCGATTATTTGTGAGAAAGGCTATCTGAAAAAATTAATATCCGTACTCTTCACCTATAATAATAACCTTAATTCTATTTACATGGCGTTGCTGAGCACACACAACATAATTACAACAAATTCTTGCATCACTGTGGCAGCCTTCGCAAAATTCGGGATTTTCTCTGTTGAGTGATACGCATCTGCCCGTTTCGGCACAATATGTATCACGATTGAGCGTAACTGTATTCTGCGGAGCCGCCTTTGTCTTGACGCGCAAAGCTGCTTCGTCAATATTACTCACAATCTTGTTATACCCACACACTACAACCACGCTCTTTGGTCCGTAAAGAATAGCGGCAACACGGTTTGAATTTCCGTCAACATTATAAAGCTCACCGTTTTCTGTAACGGCATTTGAACTTGTAAAAAATGCGTCTGCACAAAAAGTCTTGCGGTAAACCTCTTCCCTCTGCTCAGGAGTAATTCCCTCTGCCGAACGGTCAAGATAATTGTAGTCTGACGAGCGGATTATATCATAAACTCCTGTCTGCTTCAAGGTAGCTGAACCGCCGCTTGCAATTGTGTCGCCTTTGTTTATGAGCATTCTGACAAGCTTGCAAGCTGCATAACTGTCCTCACAATAATAGGCTTCCATTTTGTTGCGTTTTAAATTTTTTATAGTCTTATCTATTCTGGTTTTAATTTCAGGCGTC
>CAYQXN010000054.1:0-12142 GCA_964421585.1 uncultured Ruminococcus sp.
TTTGCCGCAGTGGCACTCCCAGTCCTTGGTAGGTCCGAAAATGCGTTCGCAGAACAATCCGTCACGCTCGGGCTTTAACGTACGATAGTTGATGGTTTCAGGCTTAAGAACCTCGCCGTAAGACCATTCTCTTATCTGTTCAGGGGAAGCAAGTCCGATTTTAATTGAATCAAAAACGTTGTTATCTATCATATTGTTCTTCCTCCTTACATTTCATCGTTATCATAGCTGTCATCAATTTCAAACAGATCGTCTTCCTCAGTATCGGAAAATACCGATTCGTCAAACATATTTCCTTCTTCGCCGCCCTCATCAAGAGTGTAGCCGTCCATAGAAGTCATAACGTTTTCCTCATCAAAATCCGATGCTGCCGTTGCTGCGTCAGCAATATCCTCGTCCTCTTCAAATTTCTGCTTAATGTCGATTTCGTTGCCGTCATAATCAAGAACACGAACGTCAAGCGAAAGCGACTGAAGCTCCTTGATAAGAACTCTGAATGATTCTGGGATACCCGGTGCAGGAATGTTCTGACCTTTGACAATTGCTTCATAGGTCTTTACACGGCCTACAACGTCGTCAGACTTAACAGTAAGAATTTCCTGTAGTGTATATGCAGCGCCGTAAGCCTCAAGTGCCCAAACCTCCATCTCACCAAAACGCTGACCGCCGAACTGAGCTTTACCGCCCAGAGGCTGCTGAGTAACGAGGGAATAAGGACCTGTGCTTCTTGCGTGGATTTTTTCATCAACAAGGTGATGCAACTTGAGGTAGTACATATAACCTACAGTTACAGGGTTGTCAAAACGTTCGCCTGTACGTCCGTCAACAAGCCATGTCTTACCGTCCTCACTGTAACCTGCGTCCTTCAGTGCAGCAAAAATATCCTGCTCATGAGCGCCGTCGAATACCGGCGTCATAATCTTCCAGCCAAGTGCCTTTGCTGCATAACCGAGGTGAACCTCAAGCACCTGACCGATATTCATACGTGAAGGTACGCCCAACGGGTTGAGCACAATATCAAGCGGAGTACCGTCCGGAAGGAACGGCATATCCTCCTCAGGGAGAATTCTTGAAACAACACCCTTGTTACCGTGACGACCTGCCATTTTATCGCCCACACTGATTTTACGCTTAACCGCAAGATAAACTCTTACAACCTTATTTACGCCCGGCTGCAACTCATTTCTGCTGTCAGTTCTTGTAAACACCTTAACATCAACAACAGTGCCGCATTCGCCGTGAGGAACTCTTAAAGAAGTGTCTCTTACCTCTCTTGCCTTTTCACCGAAGATTGCACGAAGCAGTCTTTCCTCTGCTGTAAGCTCGGTTTCACCCTTAGGCGTAACCTTGCCGACAAGTATGTCTCCTGCCTTAACCTCGGAACCAATCTGAATGATACCGTCCTCATCAAGGTACTTGAGTCCGTCCTCACCAACGTTTGGAATATCTCTTGTGATTTCCTCAGGACCAAGCTTAGTATCTCTTGCCTCTGTGTCGTATTCTTCTATATGAATTGATGTATAAACATCTTCACGAACAATCTTTTCGTTCAGAAGAACGGCGTCCTCGTAGTTGTAGCCTTCCCATGTCATAAAGCCTATGAGAGCATTTTTACCGATTGCAATTTCACCGTTTTCTGTTGCAGGACCGTCTGCAAGAACCTCACCCTTCTTAACACGCTGACCTCTGTCAACGATTGGGTGCTGATTGTAACAGGTGCCCTGGTTTGAGCGCAGGAACTTGAAAAGCTCAAAGTCCTGAACTCTGCCTGAGTCATACTGCACACGAATGTTGCGTGCATCAACACTCATTATAACTCCGTCTTCCTCAGCAAGTACACATACGCCTGAGTCGGTACCGGCCTTATACTCCATACCTGTAGCAACAATAGGAGCCTCTGACCTGAGAAGCGGAACAGCCTGACGCTGCATGTTTGCACCCATAAGTGCACGGTTTGCGTCATCGTTTTCAAGGAACGGAATCATAGCCGTAGCAACAGATACAACCATCTTAGGCGATACGTCCATAAAGTCGAATCTTTCAGGCGCAAATTCAACGAATTCGTCGCGGTAACGACCTACAACTCTTGAATGAACAAATTTTCCGTTCTCATCAAGCGGCTCGTTAGCCTGAGCTACAGCATAGTTATCCTCTACGTCAGCCGTCATATATATAACTTCATTTGTTACTGTGCCTGTTTCCTTATCAATTCTGCGGAAAGGAGCCTCAATGAAGCCGTATTTATTAATTCTTGCAAATGAAGCAAGATAGGAAATAAGACCGATGTTAGGACCTTCAGGAGTTTCGATAGGACACATACGTCCATAGTGTGTGTAGTGAACGTCACGAACCTCAAATCCTGCACGGTCACGTGAAAGACCGCCCGGACCAAGCGCTGAAAGACGACGCTTATGGGTAAGCTCTGACAACGGGTTACCCTGATCCATAAACTGTGACAGCGGCGAGGAACCGAAAAATTCCTTGATAGCGGCTGTAACAGGTCTGATATTGATAAGTGAATTTGGAGAAAGTGCGTCCATATCCTGCGACTGAGTTGTCATTCTCTCTCTTACAACTCTTTCAAGTCTTGAGAAACCTATTCTGAACTGGTTCTGAAGGAGCTCGCCGACACAGCGGATACGTCTGTTTCCGAGGTGGTCAATATCATCAGTATTGCCCACACCGTGAGCAAGGCAGTTGAGGTAATTGATTGTAGCAAAAATATCCTCAACCGTAATGTGGTTAGGAACAAGCTCAGCAGCCCTTTCTAAGAGCATTTCCTTAAGCTCTCCTTCATTTGACGCAGCGTCAAGAATTTCACTGAGAACGTCAAAGCGGACATTCTCTCTTATATCACATTCAACCTCAGCGTCAAAGTCAACATAGCAGCCAATATCAACCATACCGTTTGAAATAACCTTAACAATAGTTTCATCGGCAGCTTTTACATAAGCAACGCTTACGCCTGCATTTTCAATTTCAAGAGCCTTTTCCTTGGTGATTTTATCTCCTGCAAGAGCCATAACCTCACCGGTGCGAGGATTTGCAATAGGTTCGGCAATAACCTGACCTGCAAGACGGTTTGCTATACCGAGCTTCTTATTATATTTATATCTGCCGACGCGCGACATATCATAACGGTTAGGATCAAAGAAAAGGTTATTAATATGAGTCTGTGCGCTGTCAACTGTAGGAGGCTCAGAAGGACGCAGCTTCTTGTAAACCTCGATAAGACCTTCCTCAATGTTATGAGCCTGATCCTTTTCAATTGTAGCCTTCATTCTCTCGTCGTCGCCGAAATAATCAAGAATTTCAGCGTCGCTTCCAAGACCCAACGCACGGATAAACGAGGTTACGGGAAGCTTACGGTTTTTATCAATACGAACGTAGAACACGTCGTTAACATCTGTTTCATATTCAAGCCACGCACCACGGTTAGGTATTACAGTTGTGGAGTAAAGCTCTTTACCTGTCTTATCGTGGTCCATTTTATAATAAACGCCCGGACTTCTTACGAGCTGAGATACAATAACACGTTCAGCACCGTTGATAATAAATGTTCCGCTTGCCGTCATAAGCGGGAAGTCACCCATAAATACGTTGCTCTCTTTAATTTCGCCGGTAGCCTTATTGAGCAGGCGAGCGGTAACTCTGAGCGCAGCGGAATACGTAGCGTCGCGAACCTTACATTCAACTACACTATAGTTAGGGTGGTCAACATCGAGCTCATAGTCAATGAAGTCAAGCACAAGGTTGTCCTGATAATCGGTAATACCCGAAACATCCTTGAATACATCCTTGAGACCTTCCTCCAGAAACCACTTGTAAGAAGCCTTCTGAACATCAATAAGATTAGGCATCTCGATAATTTCATCAATCTTGCCAAAGCTCATTCTTTCGGTGTTGCCAAGCTTTACGGGTTTGACATTTACCATAGGCGTATCACTCCTTAAAAAATCTGTAAACGGGCTATGTACAGAACTGTGAAAGCGGCGGTTCCATTTCAATAATCGTACAGTAGGATTTTTGATTGCAAATTCAATCAATATTCAAAATTTCAGATAAGCGTGGTACTTGACAATTGACTGAAATTTCAAATAATAATTCTTCATACAAATTGAAGCTGAAACAAGCGCCTTCAAATGGTTACAAAAAATTTCCTTGACACTAAGAAGTATTTATGATAATATCCCTATATCGAAGGTAATTTTCCACAAACTTTGCGTTCTTGTCGGTACTTATCCCCATTATGGTACATTTTACTATTTTACAACCCTTCGGGTCGGTTGTCAAGTAATTTTCGGCGATTTTTTGCCTTTTTCCAAAAATTTTCAAGTCAAATTGCTTCTGAGGAATTATGGTACTCAGAAGCTTATTTTTGAGCTAAAAAGCAACGCCCGACAGCGTGTATGTTTTTTTAGCAAGCATTATGAAGTATGCAAATTAAAACCAACTTCTCAATGAAGTGGGTTAAGTACTGCCCAAAATATCATTTGTGCAGTACAAACTATACTCAAAAAATATTCTCCTGCACAACATAAAAGCCCTCCGAAGCTCGGAGGGCTTTAACTTATAAACTTATTACTGCAAAATCAGATAAGCTCAATAACAGCCATTTCTGCACCGTCACCACGACGAGGACCAATCTTTGTCACTCTTGTGTAACCGCCGTTTCTGTCGCTGTACTTTGGAGCAATTTCCTTAAAGAGCTTTACTGTAACTTCTTCCTTAGTAACAAAAGCCAAAACAAGGCGTCTGTTATGAAGAGTATCATTCTTTGCTGTAGTAATCATCTTCTCTGCCATAGCCTGAACTTCCTTGGCACGAGTATGAGTAGTTTCGATTTTGCCGTTTTCCAAAAGGAATGTAACCATAGCACGGAGCATTGCTGTTCTCTGAGCTGTAGTTCTTCCTAATTTTCTTGTACCTGGCATTGTATTCACTCCTTTACCGTTGGGTTTAAAAAGGGTTTATTCGTCTTCCTGCTGAAGACTAAATCCGAGAGAACTAAGCTTCTGTACAACTTCTTCAAGTGACTTTCTGCCAAGGTTACGAACCTTCATCATATCCTCTTCGGTCTTGTTAATAAGATCTTCAACCGTGTTAATACCTGCACGCTTGAGGCAGTTAAATGAACGAACTGAGAGATCAAGATCCTCAATTGTCATTTCAAGGATTTTTTCCTTACCCTTGTCGTCCTTTTCAACCATAACTTCTGCACTTGAAGCCTTGTCTGAGAGGTTTACAAAGAGGTTAAGGTGCTCAGTAAGAACCTTTGCTGCAAGCGATACAGCCTCCTGAGCATTGATAACACCGTTTGTCCACACATCAAGCGTGAGCTTGTCATAGTCAGTAATCTGACCTACACGAGTGTTGTCAACAGTATAGTTAACCTTTAACACGGGAGTATAAATTGAATCGATTGGCAAAACGCCGATGACGTTGTTGCCGGCGAGCTGCTTGTTGCGCTCTGAAGTAATGTAACCTCTGCCCTTGTCAACAGTGATTTCCATATTCAGCTTTGCGCCGTCGCCGAGAGTCGCAATGTGAAGCTCAGGATTGAGAATTTCAACCTCGTCGTCACATTTGATGTCGGCAGCCGTAACCTCACAGGGTCCTTCGGCAATAATTTCTATTATCTTAGGACTTATTTCGTGAAGCTTTGGAACAAGGCTTTTCATATTAAGAACAATTTCCGTAACGTCTTCCTTTACGCCGGGAATGGTTGAAAATTCGTGAAGAACGCCGTCAATCTTGATTGATGTAACAGCACAGCCTTCAAGAGAGGAAAGCAACACACGACGGAGGCTGTTGCCCAGAGTGTTGCCAAAACCACGCTCAAGCGGTTCAACAACAAATCTGCCGTACTTTCCATCCTCGGTTAATTCCGCGGTTTCAATTCTTGGCTTTTCAATTTCTATCATTCGCGAATCCTCCTATACATTATGCTGCCGCACACACGGCAAATGTTTGTGTAATCTGTTTATACTTAATCGGATTACTTGGAGTACAACTCAACGATGAGGTGTTCTTCAACAGGAAAGTCAATGTCCTCTCTCTGTGGAGCGGCAATTACTTTGCCTCCGAGAAGATTTTCGTTCTTCTGAAGCCACTTTGGTGTTACAACTGAAGCTGATTCACCGTCTGCAATTGCCTTAAATCTTGTTGTTGAGCGGCTCTTTTCCTTTACCTCAATAACATCTCCAACCTTAACAAGGTATGACGGGATGTTAACCTTTTTACCGTTTACAGTAAAGTGACTGTGACTTACAAGCTGTCTTGCCTCTCTTCTTGTAGCTGCAAGACCGAGTCTGAATACTACATTGTCAAGTCTGCGTTCAATTAATGTAAGCAATACAGCACCTGTTTTGCCCTCTGCCTTTTCTGCTTTATCATAGTAAGCTCTGAACTGCTTCTCCATGATACCGTAAATAAACTTTACCTTCTGCTTTTCAGTAAGCTGCATGCTGTATTCGCTCTTTTTTCTTCTCATCTTGCCGCCGGGGTTTCTGTTTGAAGTTTTCTTTGAGTAACCCATAACAGCAGGTGAAATGCCAAGTGCTCTGCAACGCTTGGCAATAGGCTGCATATTCTTAGCCATAGCAATATCCTCCTTCTAAAATACTACACACGTCTTCTCTTTGGAGGACGGCATCCGTTGTGAGGAATTGGAGTAACGTCTTTAATCATAGTTACTTCAAGACCTGCTGTCTGCAATGCTCTGATTGCAGCTTCTCTGCCCTGTCCCGGTCCCTTTACATAGACCTCAACGTACTTCATACCGTGTTCCATTGCTGCCTTAGCTGCTGTTTCAGCTGCTGACTGAGCGGCAAACGGAGTTGACTTTTTAGAGCCTCTGAAACCGAGCTCGCCTGCGCTTGCCCAAGAAACAGCATTGCCCTGTGTATCGGAAATAGTAACAATTGTATTGTTAAAAGTTGACTGGATGTGTGCTGCGCCTTTTTCAATATTTTTACGTTCACGGCGACGGCGTACAACCTTCTTACCACCCTTTGGTGCTGCCATAATCCTTTGCCCTCCTTACTTCTTCTTATTAGCCATGGTCTTACGAGGACCCTTGCGAGTACGAGCGTTAGTCTTTGAACGCTGACCTCTTACAGGGAGACCCTTTCTGTGACGAACGCCACGGTAACAACCAATATCAATAAGTCTCTTAATATCAAAAGCAATGTCACGGCGAAGGTCACCTTCAACGCGGCAGTTGTGCTCAATGTACTCTCTGAGCTTTGAAACATCTTCTTCTGTCAAATCTCTGACACGAGTGTCAGGATTAACACCTGTTGCAGCAATAATGTCGCTTGCAGTCTTACGGCCGATACCGTAGATATAAGTTAAACCGATTTCAACTCTTTTATCTCTTGGTAAGTCAACACCTGCTATACGAGCCATTCAGTTGCACCTCCATATAATCTATAAAATTATTTTTTATTAAGTAAGCAGCCTTCTGACAGCTATCAGCTTAATATAGGCGGCTGCTAAGGTAAATTAACCCTGACGCTGTTTGTGCTTTGGGTTTTCGCAAATTACGAGTGTCTTACCTTTTCTCTTGATGATTTTGCACTTATCGCACATTTTCTTTACTGAAGGTCTGACTTTCATTAGTTAATCATTCCTTTCTAAAAATTGGTGTTTAGTGCATATGATACAATATTCAGATGCACCTTAATTACATCGGCTTACTTTGAACGCCATGTAATTCTTCCTCTTGTCAGGTCATACGGAGACATCTCCACAGTAACCTTATCACCCGGCAAAATTCGAATGAAGTTCATTCTGAGTTTGCCTGAAATAACAGCTAAAATCACGTGACCGTTCTGGAGCTCAACCTTAAACTGAGCGTTTGGAAGAGCCTCCTTAACTATACCTTCAATTTCAATTACATCCTGTTTAGACATACCGTCAACCTCCGTTTATAAAATTGTTCAAAATTTTTCTTATCTGCGGATTGGTTTCAATAGAACCCTCAATAACCGTGTTTGTAGATTCAAGGTGTATCAGCTTTTTGCGTTTCGGTCGCTCAACTCTTCGCCCTTTGCCGTCTGCAATCAATGCAAACTTAGACTCAACGTCAAGCACAACAAAAAAGCCGTCCTTGTCACGTCCCGCCTTTGCCCTGACTATGCTTCCTTTAACTATGCTCATAAATCACCTTTAATCACACAGAGTCATAATTCTGGGACCGTCGGGAGTGATGGCAACAGTATGCTCAAAATGAGCAGACAGCTTACCGTCACAAGTGACCGTAGTCCATTTGTCATCAAGGACACGCACCTGATATCTGCCCTCGTTTACCATGGGTTCAATGGCAATTGTCATACCCGGAATAAGGCGCAAACCTCTGCCGGGTGTGCCGTAATTGGGTACGCTTGGGTCTTCGTGTAACTTCGCACCTACGCCGTGGCCGACAAAATCTCGTACCACCGAGTAACTGCGAGCTTCGACATACTTCTGAACTGCGCTGCCGATATCGCCGATTCGATTACCGACAAGGGCCTGTTTAATTCCCTCATTAAGGCCCTCTCGAGTAGCGTCAAGCAGCTTTTGTGCCTCTGCACTTATACTGCCGCAGGGAAATGTATAGGCATTATCGCCGTGAAATCCCCCATAGTATGCGCCAACATCTACGCTTACTATGTCGCCCTCTTTGAGAACGTGTTCCTTACTTGGTATGCCATGGATAACCACGTTGTTTACGGAAATGCACGCACTTGCAGGAAATCCGCCGTAACCGAGAAACGAGGGAACAGCCCCCTGTTTCTCGATATATTTACGGACAATAGTGTCTATTTCATAAGTAGTCACGCCGGGCTTTACAGCCTCGCCTGCAACACGCAATGCCTCAGCAGAAATTCTGCAGGTATCCTTCATTTTAGAAATTTCCCGTGCTGTTTTGATAACTACCATGCTGTTTTACGCCTCAATTGCCTCAAGGATCAGGGCTGTAGTTTCATCAACATTGTCCTGTCCCTCTACATTAACAAGCTTACCCTGCTTTTTGTAGTAGTCAACGAGCGGCTCAGTCTCTTTGTGATAAACATCAAGACGAGCGAGCACAGTGTCGGGGTGGTCGTCCTTGCGCTGAACAAGGGTGCCTCCGCAATCGTCGCAAACTCCATCCTTCTGAGGCTTTAAGTTCTCAGTGTGATAGGGTCTGCCGCAACTTTCGCAAACACGGCGTCCGGACATTCTGTTGATGATTCTTTCATCTGCAACGTCAATGTTGATAACGTGCTGAATCTCAACACCCATTTCGTCCAGAGCCTCAGCCTGAGGAATTGTTCTTGGAAAGCCGTCAAGAATGAAACCCTTCTTGCAGTCGTCACCGGCAAGTCTTTCTTTGACAATGCCGATTACAACCTCATCGGGAACAAGCTTGCCTTCATCCATATAGGACTTAGCCTTCAAGCCCATCTCAGTGCCGTTTTTCAGCGCCTCACGGATCATGTTACCGGTTGAAATAGTGGGAATACCAAAATGCTCACAAAGTACAGCGGCTTGTGTGCCTTTACCTGCACCGGGAGCGCCTAACATGATGATGTTCATATTATTATACTCCTTTTTCAGTAATTAGTCAAGATTTAATCAAGAAATCCCTTGTAATGTCTCATCATCATCTGAGATTCAAGCTGCTTAACTGTCTCAAGTGCAACACCAACGATAATGATGATTGACGTACCGCCGATTGACATTGAGCCCATACCTGTAACTGCACCGTAGATGAGCGGGAACAGGGCGATTACAGCAAGGAACAAAGCGCCAATCAGAGTAATTCTTGAAAGGATGTTTCTGATGTAATCTGCAGTAGGAGCACCAGGTCTAATACCCGGAACTGTACCGTTATTGGACTTAAGGTTGTTAGCCATTTCAATCGGATTATACTGAATAGTAGTATAGAAATAAGCAAACATTATGATTAGTAAGAAGTACAACAGCATATACAGCCAGCCGCCGGAGTTGAATGCAGCAAAGAATGCACCCCAGAAGCCGTCTCCTTCCTCAAGACCGAGGAATATGTTAATTGTACCGGGAATTGATAAAATTGAGCTGGCGAAAATAATAGGAAGTACGCCGCCGAGAGCAACCTTGATTGGAAGGTGACTCGACTGACCGCCGTACATTTTTCTGCCAACAACACGCTTGGCATACTGGATAGGAATTCTTCTTTCGCTGTCCTGCATAAAGGTAATTACCCAAATAACAGCAATGAAGATTAAAATCCAAAGCGGAACAAAGATATACCACTGTGTCTGACCCTCTGAACCGAGCGCCCAATACTGACCAAGAATGCTGATTGTTGATGGAAGCTGGGCAACAATACCTGCAAAAAGGAGAATGGAAATACCGTTTCCTATGCCGTGACTGTTAATCTGCTCACCAAGCCACATCATAAGCGCAGTGCCTGCAGTAAACACAAGAATAATTACAATAGCCGAGAACCAGAGGCTGAAGCCTTCGGTGTAGCTTGTAACTGCCTTCTGCTTGAGATAGAAGAAGTAAGCAGTACCCTGGATAAGTCCGAGTCCGACTGTTACATATCTCGTGATTGTACCAATCTTACGCCTGCCTGCTTCGCCCTCCTTAGCCATTCTCTCAAGAGGGGGAATAGCAACACAGAGAAGCTGCATAATGATGGAGCTGTTGATATAAGGTGTGATACCCATTGCAAACAAAGTTGCATTTGAGAACGCACCGCCTGATAATGTATTCAGATAGGCAAGCATCGTGTTGCCTGTTGAAATATCGCCCATAGCCTCAGCGAGTGCTGAAGCGTCCAAAAACGGAACAGGAATAACCGAACCGATTCTGAATACGATAACAATTAAAAGTGTAAATAATATCTTCTTTCTTAAGTCAGGAATAGACCAAGCGTTTCTGATAGTCTTAAACACTTAAATCACCTCTGCCTTTCCGCCCGCAGCCTCGATTGCAGCCTTAGCTGATTCGGAAAAAGCAGAAACCTTAACAGTAAGCTTCTTGTCAAGCTTACCGTTACCGAGAACCTTTACAGCGTCAAAGCTGTTCTTTACAACGCCTGCATTTACAAGAGCCTCGATATCAACTGTAGCACCGTCTTCAAACTTTCTGTTTAAAGTACTGAGGTTGATAGCAACTACGTTTTTAGCAAAGATGTTGTTGAAACCTCTCTTAGGAACACGGCGCTGCAAAGGCATCTGACCGCCTTCAAAGCCCGGACGTATGCTGCCGCCTGAACGGGCTTTTTGCCCCTTATGACCCTTACCTGCTGTTTTACCCCAGCCTGAGCCATGACCTCTGCCGATTCTCTTTGATGACTTCTTTGAGCCCTCAACCGGTGAAAGTTCATATAACTTCATATGGTTTGCACCTCCTTGCTTACGCTTCAATAACCTCTACGAGGTGAATGATTTTTGCTACCTTGCCTTTTGTTGAAGCGTTATCCGGCTGAGTTGTAACATCACCGATTTTCTTCAAACCTAAAGCATGGGCGGTTGCAATCTGATCCTTTTTAGCGCCTATAAGGCTTTTAACTAATTTAATTGTCATTTTAAGCAACCTCCCTTATTATAAAATTTCCTTAACGGATTTACCGCGAATAGCAGCTACCTCTTCTGCAGTTCTGAGACTTGCAAGACCGGCAAGTGTTGCTCTTACAACATTGCACGGATTGTTTGAACGAAGAGCCTTTGTTCTGATATCCTTGATACCAACTGCTTCTACAACGGCACGAACAGGGCCGCCTGCGATAACACCTGTACCGGGAGCAGCCGGCTTCATAAGAACTCTGCCTGCGCCAAACTCTCCGATTACTTCGTGTGGAATTGTTGTGCCTCTGAGAGAAACCTTCATAAGATTCTTCTTGGCATCCTCTATACCCTTGCGGATAGCGTCAGGAACTTCGCCTGCCTTACCGATACCGAAACCAACTGTTCCGTTACCGTCGCCTACAACTACTAAAGCTGCAAACTTGAAAATACGACCGCCCTTAACCGTCTTTGATACACGGTTAATAGTAACGACTCTTTCCTTTAATTCGCCTGTTACTTCTACTGTATTAGCCAAAGTTATTCCTCCTCTTCCTTAGAAATCGAGGCCGCCCTCACGGGCGCCTTCGGCCAATTCCTTAACACGGCCGTGATAGATA
>CAYQXN010000055.1:0-2752 GCA_964421585.1 uncultured Ruminococcus sp.
AACATACTTCTGTATATATTCTATTAATTCCGCAGGCAGGATACTGTCTGCCCTTTTATAGCCCATATTAGCCTCCTTGAAATATATTTCAGGAAAAGCATCGGCTATAACAATCATTTATACTTGCTAACAGCCAATGCTACGCAAGCTTTACATATCTTTTCAAGCCTTATTCCACCTTTCGGTTAAATTTAAGAATAATTTTATCATACTGATTTTATTAATTCAATGGATTTTTTCCTCAAAATTTATTCAGAAAAAAGTTTGCTCATAAGGTCCTTTATGCGCTCTTTGCGCTTTGCGGTTTCATCTGCGTCAAGAAAATAGCTGCCTTCCTCAAAGCAAAGTACATCTCCCTCTTTTATATTCTTAGGAAGTGATTTTAAATCAAGGCTTACACAATCTCCGTTTTCACACTCAAGCACAGCCTTGCTTTCTTCAATTCTGTCTATAGTGAATTTTTTCATATTAACCTGCCCTTTCTATAGATACAGCACCTGTTTCAACATTAATATTGTCTCCGTCAGAGGTAATAATTATTGTGCCCTGCTCATCGGTTCTGTAGTATGTCACACCAAACTGATTGAGCAGTGAAATTGCCTCCTCGTGAGGATGACCGTAGCTGTTTTCCTTGCCGCAGGAAATTACAGCATATTCGGGATTAACCTCATAAAGAAAATCTTCGGTGGTTGACGTGCGGCTGCCATGATGTCCCACCTTGAGAACGTCCGCAGACATATCGGCAGTAATTGTATCAAGCTCCTCCTCTTCGGCGTCACCTATAAAAAGAAAACTTCTGTTTCCATAGGTCATTTTGATAATTATTGAGGAATTGTTGAGATTGCTCTCATCAATTATTTCAGGGCCTATTATGTCAACCGTAAAATTTTCCTCATCAATTATATTCATTCCCGCCTTTGCAGATGTAATCTTATAATCTTTATCATCAATTGCCGTAAGAAGCTTTTCATAGGTTTTTGTTGTTGTGACAGCATTTGGCATATAGATGCTGCCGATTTCCATACTTTCAACGACATATTCCATTGAACCGATATGGTCGGAATGAGGATGAGTTGCTACAAGGTAATCTATAGAAGTGTAGCCGCAGTCATTTATGTAGCTCTCTATGCTCTCGCCTTCACCGCTGACGCCTGCATCAATGAGCATTGTATGCGAATCAGGCATCTCTATGAAAATGGAATCTCCCTGCCCCACGTCAAGATAATGCACAATCAAATCCGACGTATTTTCTGAAGGCGTGTATTGGCTCACATCATCAAAATCAAAATTTACTGAACAGGAACAGAGTGTTGTAAGACACAAAAACAACATAACAGCAAATATAGTGATATATCCCCTCTTTGAATTTCTCATTATATTCCCCTCTTTATCCTAATGTAGTTATAATAAAATCAACACAAAACATTTGTTCTATTGTAACATATTAAAAATAAAATGTCTATAATTGAGAAAAATAAAATTACCGTATCACAATCCTGCAATACGGTAATTTGGGATACACCGATTAAATTCTTTGTGCAAATTGCGCTGACAGATTTTTTGTCGGATTGAACAAATAACCAACTGTAAGTCTGTCTCCTTGAAGCTGATTTTTGGGCAATAAAGCAAAAAATCAGCAAGTTTTGTTATCTGTGTTTTATTCAGCAGTTTCTTAGTTTTATGGCTATAATACAGCTATTTCATAAGGTCTCGTTCAAGATCAGTAACATCATTAATGTTTATTTCTTTATCCTGATTATAATCGCTTGCAAACATCGCATATAAAGCTTCATCGTCATCGGCCAGTTCAAGGTCACCCGCAAGATAATGCTGAATAAGCCTTGCGTCCTGACTGTCTGTTACTCCATCAAGATTTAAGTCCTTCATATTTGAAGGCACCTTTCCTTCAGCAATCACAAAGTCAACATATTCATTATTATCCATAAGCTCATATGCATAATCATCGCTTGCATCAAAAATATAAATACCCGCTGTATCAAGCGCAAGCTCAAAATTAATATTTTTCTCCTTAATGCTGTTTAGGAATTCTGACGCTCTGTCATTTGTAACGCCCACTGAACTCAAAAATGAATCAAATTTGCTGATATAGGACATTGCATAATCATTGTCAGATAAAATCCGGTCAAAATCAACTTTATTTGTCAAAAAAAACAATCCGCCCGTTGCAATAACATACGGGCTTGTGACATCCAGTCCTGCATAAACTGCAATTTTGCCTGAGGTATGGTCAGGATTATTTTTGAAGTACATTTTTGAGTAGCCGTTTATTATGCTGTAACCGAGCTCCATGCCTTCCTTGCTTATATACTCCTTGTCAAAAGCTGACGCCGACATTGTGCCTAAGCCTGTAAATGAAACTGCCATAATAACTGACATTACTATCGCTATAATACGTTTTCGAATTCTTTTGCTCATAAAAATAACCTCCGTTCAATATTATTAGTATCACCTGAACGAAGGAAATAATTAATTAATGATTATTCTTTTTGAAAAAACTGATTTAAAAATAAAAACCAATATACAGACTATAAGGACAATTATTGTAATAGGTAATCCTTGAATAAGTTAAAATCTCAATATTTTCATAATTTATCTATCCGTAAATTACAATGTTTTTGTTAAAAAGGTAACAACTCTTAGTTACGGAATGTCCCTTAGTATCATAAAATGTTACATTATACCAACCAAATTCAACATTTACTGATTTGCCCGCCATAGTGAATGAAGCATA
>CAYQXN010000055.1:2762-11589 GCA_964421585.1 uncultured Ruminococcus sp.
CAACGCTCATTAGATGAAAACTTACTATAAATCGGATTTCCGTTTAAATCTTCAATATGACAGTATATATCTCCGCTAAAATTAAATTGTGTGGTAAAAGGTACTGCAAAATAAATAGTCTTTTCAAAGTAAGACTCCACAGTTACCCAACCATCAGTAGTTTCTTCCTCCGGAAATGTAAATATGATTGTCGGAGGCTGTGTTACAACAGGCAAGGTCGGTGCTTTTGTAACAGTAGTATCAGGCTTTTCAGAAGTATTGGGCTTTGTGGCATGAACAGTTGGATTACTGCTATTATTAGCAGAAGAAGGTTTTTCGGACGGCTCAGTCGTAGGAACCGTTGGAGGATTCATTCCCGAAACATTTTCTGTAGATGATACAGTAGTATGAGAACTGCCGGAATTATTAGTGTGACCAGATTCAGTAAAATTATTTGGTTGTGAACTGTCAAAAATTGCAGTATCCGTACCGTTATTTATCTGAGAACTGTCCTGAGCAGATTGTGAAGAATAAATATATTCTGTGTTTTCATTATTCATATTCACTGATGATTCTGCAGTAGCGTACGGAATAACAGACGGCGATACCGGAACAGAGCCCTGTGAACCAAAATTTAGAAATACCAAAATACTTATTGCACAGCAAAAAGCCACGCAAGCCGCAGGCACAATAAAGCAAATGCGCCTGTAAAAAGGAAAGGTTTTTTTCTGTTGAGGAATTTTAAGCGCATTTTCAATCCAGTTATCGGGTGTTCTCAAATTTTTAAAGTTGTTAAAATTCACCTTCTTCAATCAAAATCACCTCCGAATATTGATTTGAGGATTTCACGACCGCGTTTTAAAAGCGACTTGACCGTATTCTCTTTGATGCCGAGAATTATAGAAATTTCCCTCACCTTATACTGCTCGCAGTAATGCAGATAGAGCACTTCACGATATTTTGGAGGGGTTTTCATTAGTGCCCATGAAACATCAAGGCTGTCAGTATCGTCTGCTGAAGGTTCCTCAAAAAAAACATCCACGGGAATTTGTCGTCGGGATTTGCGAATATAGCTTGTACATTCGTGAATTGCAACACGAATAAGCCAAGCTTTCAGATGATTTTCACTTTCAAATTCGGGAGATTTATAACAAAGCTTATAAAAAGTGTTTTGATAGCAATCCTCAGCATCAGCAATATTTTGCAACCGCATAATACAAACAGATGTGACAGTATCAGAATATTTTCTGACTGCCTGCTCAAAGCTAAGATTTGCATAAAGCTTCTCTGCCATATTTCCCCCTCCTTCAATAATAATACGCACAATAATTTCTTTTGGTTGCAATTATTCAGTTATTTATTTAATAAATAGCGAAATGCATAAAAAGCAGGAGTATTTTCACAAAACAAGGCATTGTTCGATGGAATACTGACATATTTCGAGAAAAATAACGCAGTATTGAGAAAAAATACACTTTTGCAATGTTTTGTCATTTGTTAAATAAGGTCCAAATATATGGCTTAAATTTTTTATAAAATAATAAGCCATCTATCAACAGATAAACAGCTTAATCAAAATAATTATTTACGTTTATGCGAGCTTTTTTTGGAACGCAACAGATTGCGGACTGCACTGCGAAAATGATAATGTTTTATTTTGTCGTGATAAACATAATTAATTTCAGCACAAATCATCACGCAAACCATACAGAAATATATCCATATCATAACTACGGCAAGTCGGGTAAGACTGCCGTATATTGAAAATCCATTAAAATCGTCAACATATATTGAAATTCCAAGCGAAAGCACAAACCAGCTTACTGTACACAAAAAAGCGCCCGGAAGCTGATATTTAAAGCCATACTCCTTGTGCTCTTTCCTGCTGATATTCGGAAAATTGCGGTAGATAAGTGCAAACAATATCATCAGGAACAGGAAAATAATAAAATAACGCATATTATAAAGAACTGAAACAAAATCAGGAAGAATATTAAGATACGTTGATAAAAAAGTATTAAGAGATTTACCGAGTACAAGTATGCCAAGCAATATCAGAATAACAACGAACAGCGCCACGGTATAAAACATCGCTCTTAACCGAAGAAAAAGCCAATTACGGTTTTCATAGCAATCATACACCCTGTTCATACCGTTTGTTATGGCGTGAACCCCTTGTGCAGCCGACCAGAGCGTAACAATTAAGGTAACAAAGGAAATACCGACAACGTCTTTATATGCATTTGTAAGAAACCCTGTGATTTGTGATACAAATGAGGACGTAAAAATCCCGCTTAATGCTTCATCAATAAATTCTACGGGTATGTTAAGATTCTGCATAAGCGATATTACAAACATTGATAGAGGTACAGCCGACAGTATTATAAAAAAGGCAGACTGCCCCGCTATTGCAAAAATGTTGTCGTCATTGCACTTGCTGATTATCGGATTGTATTTTTCAAATATTCTGTTTATAAACGAGATTATACGCCTGATAATACGCATTTGTTCACATCCGTTTTGTTTCTATTAACAAGAAAATAATATATGCCAAGTAAAATAATAACTCACAGATATTTTTTCATATAATATCGTGAATGACCGCCTGAAGGACATTCATCAAGTATGCCGAAAACCTCATACCCGTTCCTAAGATAAAAATCCTTTGCCTGAAAATCAAAGGTATCAAGATGAATAAGAGTTACACCCTTATCTTTTGCGGTTTTTTCGAGGTCATTGAGAAGATATGTGCCTATCCCCTGTCCTCTTATACTGTCATCAACCCACAGAATATCAACATATACAACCTTCCAGCAATACATTCTGGCAATAATTCCGCCTATTATCCTGCCGTTGTCATCCGTAACTTTTTTATTAAGACTTTCAAATGCAATATCCTGCCGCAATGCCACCTTGCTGAGATTAAATTCAACAAGACGATCACATATATAGTCAGCATCAGCATTATCACAAACCGATAAATTCAGTTTCATCTATATTCTTCTCCGTGTTTTAAATTACTTACCGCTCTTTTTTGACTGAACATTATAAGAAATGCGAGTAAGAATATTTTCGCTTACAAAATGCTGCATAATCTTTGCAAATTTCATCATAAACCCGGGCGTGATAATCATTTTTCCTTTGAAGGTTTTATCAACAGCATATTTTGCAACAAAATCAGGGGTAAGACCTTTTACACAAAATCTGACGTTTGCCGTATCATTAAAATTGGTATTTACAGGTCCCGGACATAAGACGGACACCTTTACATTAATTTTATCACGTCTCAGCTCCTCGTGGATTGCCTGAGTAAGTCTCACTACATAATTCTTGGAAGCATAATAGCTGGAAAAGGTGGGTCCTGCAAGAAAGCCTGCTGCAGAACCGACGTTAAGAATGTAACCTTTTCCTCTCTCAGTCATATCCTTCAAATAAAGCTTTGTTAGTATGTGCACAGCCGAAACATTGGTATGAATAAGATTGATTTCCTGCTCAAGAGGAACGTCAAGAAACTTTCCGTAAACGCCAAATCCCGCATTATTCACCAGAAAATCTATATTCTCGTTCTTTGTATGCTTATAAAGGTCAATAGCGTCCTGCTCACGTGAAAGGTCAACCGTGATTACACGCACATTTACATTGTTGAGCTCTTCTTTAATTAAATTGAGCTTGTCTGTGCTGCGCGCAGCTATAATTAAATCATAGCCCAGAGAAGCAAGGTAGTATGCAATTTCTTTGCCTATGCCTGAGCTTGCACCCGTTATTAATGCTTTCACGTGCCGCCTCCTCTATTCTTTTTCTGCCACAGCACAAAGCCAGCTCGTGCCGCTTTTTGTGTGGGTACTGATATTTTCATAGCCTGCGTGAAGAAGAATATCTCTGATTTCTCCCTCAGTGACCGCCTTGATATTCACGGTTTTTTCAACTTCTATCCATTTGTCGGGATTGTCCTCAGTCCTGAGCATTTCAAAAACAAGGAGCAATTTGCCTCCTGGTTTGAGAGTACGGTAAATCTCCCTTAGGTCATTCAGCTTATCGGGCCAGAAATAATAGGTTTCAACCGCCGTGACTATATCAAAGACATTATCGCTAAACGGAAGCGCTGACACACACGCCTTAAGGATTTTTGTCTTGCCGCAGAGAATGTTTTTCTCGTTGAGATTTTGCGATTTCTTTACGCACAGCTCGGAATAATCTATGCCGAACACCTTTCCGTTTCCTACACAATTACTGAGCTTAGATACAGTTCGTCCGCCCCCGCAGCCGACATCAAGAATGTTATGATTACGTTTGATGTTTATATACGAAAGCGCCCAGTCCGTAAGGTCGGAGTGCCCCCTGTTCATTGAGTGTATCATCATTCTGCCCCAAAAGCCCTGAGGATTGACTGCATTTTCAACTAATTTGTGATATTTCATATTCACTTACTCCAAAATTTCATTTATGATTATATTAAAATATTTTTATTTATCTCTTGTTATCAGGCATACCGACTCAACGTGGGCGGTTCTGCTGAACATATCGCAAGGAGTTATTTCCCGTGCTGCGTATCCGACCTCTGAAAAACACTTAAGGTCTCTTGCGAGTGTTGCAGGGTCACAGGATACATAAACAACTCGTGAAGGCGACATATCTGAAATTATCCGCACAAGCTCCTCTGCACACCCCTTACGAGGAGGGTCAAGTATTACAACATCAGGCTTTAAGCACTCGTTTCTCAGCTGTTCTGCGGCAGCTTTGGCATCAGCACAAATAAAGCGTGCGTTGGTTATGTTGTTTAAGTCTGCATTTTCGTTCGCATCCTTTATCGCATCCTCTACAATCTCAACACCTACAAGAGTTTTACAACTTTTAGTCATTGTAAGTCCTATTGTACCTGTTCCGTAATACAAATCAAGCAGAATTTCGTCGGATTTCAAATTTGCGTATTCCTTAGCTTTGTTATAAAGCTTTTCTGCCTGACTGCGGTTTACCTGCCAGAACGAAAAAGGTGAAATTTTGAATTGAAGTCCGCAAAGCACGTCAGTAATATAATCACTGCCGTAAACTGTACGGTTTTTTGTACCTAAAACAACGTTTGTATTTTCTCTATTGGAATTAATAATTACACTTTTCAGGTTTGGAAGCTCATTACAGAGCATCTTTACCAACACATCTTCCTTTTTGAGTCCGTTTCCGTTTACAACATAGCAAACCATAAGCTCCTTTGTAACCTCACCCATACGAATATATAGGTGACGAAGTCTGCCCCTGCCTATAGTCTCATCATAAATATCGTTATTTGTCTGACTGATAAAGCGACGTGTAATATTTACAACCTTTGTAAAAATCTCAGGTTGCAGCTTACAATCATCACAATCAATTATCCTATGGCTGTGAAATGCATAAAATCCGATTATGACATTACCTTCTTTGTCTGCACCAATCGGAAATTGCGCCTTATTGCGGTATCTGACGGTATTATCAGAGCGTATAATCGGTTTGAATTTTACATTATTTATGCCGCCAATGCGCTGAACAGCGTCAATAACACGCTGCTCCTTGATTTTGCACTCCTCATCATAGCTAATGTGCCGCCATACGCAACCACCGCATTTATAAAAATGAGAGCAGTCAGGCTCAACACGTGATGGAGACGGTATTATAATTTTCTCAATTTTACCGAAAGCATAGGTCTTTTTTACCTTGAGAATACGTACCATTAATTCATCGCCAATTGCTGAGTTTGAAACAAAAACTGCAATTCCCTCATCTGTTCTTCCTACTCCGCTGCCCTCAGCAGTGGCTGAAGTTATGGTAAGATTAATTATATCATTTTTCTTCAGTTTCATATCTTCACCGTATTCAACTTTTGTATCTGAATATATTTTACCATTATTACGGGTAATTGGCAATAAGATAAAGACGAATTAATTTTTATATTTTCTCAATATACAAAAAACGGCTGCAAAGCTTACGCTTCACAGCCGCTGCGATTATCTGTATGTATTGAATAATCAATCAAAAGTTGTTATAATGTCTGCAACATATTTTTGTATTTTAGTTGCATTATCAACGGTAATCTCGTTGTTTTCTGTCAAAAGCGACGCCTTTATCTGCGGAATATCAAACTCAGACATACCTGCAATGTATTTCTGAACAAGTGTTACATCTGAAATATCAACCTCTCCGTCGCCGTCAACATCTCCGGGAACACAAGGAACATCAGGCTGATAATAAACATCAAAATTAAGTGTAGCTGCAATTTCGTCAAGCAATGCTACGCTAATCTCTCCGCTTGTGTATGCGTCAAGTATTGAGCTGAATTTGTGGTCATTGTAAATATAGATTTCAGCACCACTGTTCGGCAGTACATAAACATAATTTCCGATAACGTAATAAATTAAAACATCAAAATAATTTGATTCTGTATCGATAGGAAGTACAAGCATTGAACCGTCACTCAGAGTACCGTAATATGCAACATAAATATTCTCAGGATTTGTTCGATATCCGCTGCTCTCTTCCAAATAAGCAGTGAAATCAGATTTTATTACATACTTCGATTCATCATCAAGCGTTAACGGCTCAGGCAGTATTGTAACCCCGTATCCTTTGACGCTAAAATATTGTCCGCTCGGCAGATAGTCCTCACTTGCAAAAACAGAGTAAGAACATATGTTTACTAATAGAATGAATAATAATGAGATTGAAATAATTTTTTTCATGTTTTTCTCTCCTTTCACTAATAATACGCAGTAAAAGCAATTTTAGTTGCAATTAAAATAAAAATATTTTTATTTTTTGTGATTTCTTAGCAGTATCTGCTATACATTCGGTTAACGGCATAGAGTAAAAACCATATAATTATTGCGCAAATGTATAATTAAGCAAAAAATATTAATAAATTAGCTTTTTGGTATTTATTTTTTTGCACTTTAGTTTTATAATAAATAATGATTGAATAAAATACAGGTAGGAGTGGACTTTTTGAACTACGACAATCTTTTAAATAATATCAAGAGAATTCATTTTATCGGCATAGGCGGAAGCGGAATGTGTCCGCTGGCTGAAATACTCAGAAGCGAGGGCTTTGAGCTTTCAGGTTCTGATATGAACGAGGGTGAAACCCTTGAAAGAATAAAAAGCTACGGTATTCCTGTATATATGGGTCACGCCGCCGAAAACATAGAAGGTGCCGAGCTTGTGGTATATTCGGCTGCAATCAAAGAAACAAACCCGGAACGCAAAGCTGCGGATGAGCAGGGTATTCCCTGCATTGAAAGAAGCGTAATGCTCGGTGTTGTTACCAGAAGATATAAAAGAAGCATTGCAGTGTCGGGCACCCACGGTAAAACAACAACAACAGCAATGCTCTCTCAAATACTTATAGGCAGCGGCTTTGACCCCTCCGCTATTATCGGCGGTAAACTGCCGTTTATAGGCGGAAACAGCTATGTCGGAAAAAGCGATATAATTGTATGTGAAGCATGTGAATATGTTGATACATTTCTTGAGCTTAATCCGTATATTTCAATTATACTTAATATTGACGCTGATCATCTTGACTATTTCAAAAATCTTGATAATATCAAAAAATCATTTAAGCAGTTTTCAAATCAGACTACAGGTATGCTTGTAATCAATGGCGACGACGAAAACACTCTTGACGCTGTAAAAGATGTTGACATTCAAAAAATTACCTACGGTTTCAGAGAAGCCTGCGACTACAGGGCAATAAATGTGAGTGCAGACAAAGGCGTTCACGAACAATTTGATTTGCTATATAAAGGTGAAAAACTGACAAGCATAAAGCTGATTGTCCCCGGAAAACATAACATTTATAATGCTCTTGCAGCTGCGGCTGCTGCACATCAGCTTGGGGCAACAGCAAATGAACTTTCTGAAAATCTGCATAAATTCGGGGGCGTTCACCGAAGATTTGAAATTCTCGGTACACCTGACGGCGTAACTGTTGCAGATGACTTTGCACATCATCCCACTGAGCTTACCGCCACACTCAATGCCGCTATGAATATGGGATTTAATAAGGTCTGGGCAGTATTTCAGCCGCACACATTTTCGAGAACAGCTATGCTGCTTGACGACTTTGCAGAAGCACTTAAAATCCCCGATGTGGCAATTATTTCCGAAATTCTCCCGGTTAGAGAAACTAACACTTATAACATCTATTCCACAGACCTTGGCAAAAAGGTTCCGAATTCTGTCTGCCTTGATACTTTTGAAGAGATTACTGACTATGTTTGCAAAAATGCCAAAGAAGGCGACCTTATTTTAACTATGGGCGGCGGAAATGTGTATATGTGCGCAAATATGATTTACAAGCAGCTTAAATTTATGGAAGAAAATAAATAAACAAAATTGACACAGTCTGAAATAATTGTATTCAGACTGTGTTTTATTAATTATGCCCTGCTTTATGATGCATATCGAAAGATGAGCCCTATACATTGAGAATTCAATAATTCTAAACGCCAAAAAGCATATAACCCACAGCGATAGTAAAGAATAGATTTAAACTATCACTGTGGGTTATTTTATATACAATAGGACTTATTAAATACTTTGCTTAGTTCAATATAAATTAAGCCCTACATTAATACCAACTGAACATATCGGACCAGATAGAATCATCTGACTCACTATTGCTTGAATTGCCTAATACATTCTGATTAGTTGTATTTACCGAGGGAACGTATTCAGCAAGCGTTAGCTCTAGATCAGCAGTCTGACCATTACGGGTTACACTGAATGTCACTTTATCTCCAATTTTCAAATCGTCGATAATAGCGTCAATTTCAGAAGATGAAGTTACATCTGTTCCGTTTACCGAATTGATAAGATCACC
>CAYQXN010000056.1:0-11514 GCA_964421585.1 uncultured Ruminococcus sp.
TACCGAACGTCATTATTTTAAAAGTGAATTAGATGAAGTGGATGGGAACGGACATATTAAAGGGTCTATTGCTTGTTTCTTATTAAATTACCGTAATGCATCAGGAAATTATATAAAATCAGTACTTACGATTTCTACATATAGAAAACCTATAATAGACGAGGAAAGTTTAATTAGCAATGTTAACAAAAAACAAGACCCTAAAACAGTAATAAAAAATGCCTGTTCTACTTTAGCGGAAAATATTATGGAAAATTTAGTTACTAACTATAAAAGAAGAATTGGCGTTGAACTTTGCAATAATTATATGCAATTTTTAAAAGAACAAGAATCAAACAACAAAAGGCCTAACCCTTAACAGACTGAACAAGTGTCCCCCGGAGGGACACTTACTGTTTTTCTTAACTGTCCCTCGGAGGGACACTTGCCAAAACTTCTTGACATATTTTCTATAGATGTGTATAATAATAGTATAAGGAGAAATCCTAAAAAGCGGTGTACCCTACCAATTAAGTGGGAGCTAAAAAAGCGGTGTACCCTACCAATTTAAGTGGGAACTAAAAAAGCGGTGTACCCTACCAATTTAAGTGGGAATAAAAAAGTTGAAGGGTTGAGTTTTTTCTCAGCCCTTTTTCTTTATGAAAGGATGTTAAATAATGAATTTATCTTTTTACACCGTTAATGCAGACTACTGTAATTATTTAAGAAAATTTGATAAATGTGTTCCCTATACTATGGAGCAAAAAAGCACACGACCATTTATCGGTGTTTTGCTAAATATTAATAATCATACATATTATGCACCACTATCATCACCCAAACCAAAACATCAAAAAATGAAAAACCAAATTGATTTTATTAAAATTAACCACGGTATTTATGGTGCAATTAATTTAAATAATATGATACCTATTGACAGTAGCCTGGCTTATAAAATTAATCCTAATAATATTCAAAGAAGCTACGATAATGAGGCTTATAGAAATCTACTTAATAATCAACTTTCATGGTGCAACTCAAATAAAGATTATATTATCAAAAAAGCTAATAAACTATATAATGTAATCTACACCGAAACAGCTAACCTGAATCTTCAAAATCGCTGTTGCAATTTTAAACTGTTAGAACAAAAATGCAATGAATACCAGTTATCATTAACGCAAACGGCAACACAAAATCAACAACCCATTCTACCGGGGCAGCTTCCCGATATTGGAGGGTTTGGCTTTACGCAAGGTTCATAAACAGCAAGTGTCCCCCGGAGAGACACTTGCTATTTTCTTAACTGTCCCCCGGAGGGACACTTGTTGTTTTTCCTTAACTGTCCCTCGGAGGGACAGTTAAAAAAAAATATCTCATGTGCCAGTCACAGGAAGTATGTGTGAACACTTGAGAGGTATTATAACAGCATTTTTTGTGAAATAATAAATAATATCAATTTAAAAATACATTGACAAAATCAACAATTTGTATTACAATGTATTACAGAAAGAAGGGATTTATTATGACTATTTCATTAAGATTAAATGATGAAGACACAAAACTCATCAAGGCATATGCAGAATTAAACGGTTTAAGCGTATCAGAACTTGTGCGCCGTTCTGTTCTTGAGCGCATAGAAGATGAATATGACCTTAAAACCTATAACAAAGCAATAGCTGAATATAAATCTAATCCGGTTACCTATTCACACAAAGAAGTTGGAAAGATGTTAGGAATAGAAGATGAAATATAAAGTTGAATACACTGCACAAGCTGTTAAACAACTAAAAAAACTCGATAAACACACAGCTTCACTTATTTATAGTTGGATTAATAAAAATTTAGTTAATTGTGATAATCCTCGCCAACACGGCAAAGGACTTACTGCTAATCGCAGCGGTCAATGGAGATATCGAATTGGAGATTATAGATTAATAGCTGAAATAGAAGATGAAAAAATTATAATTTTAATCCTTAATATTGGCCATAGACGAGATATATATGAATAAATCTTTGCCATCCGAGGAGCACTTGCTATCCTTTTCTAACTGTCCCCCGGAGGGACAGTTAGAAAAGGAGTTACTAAATTAAGAAAACTTTGTCTTTCAAAAGAAAAACGTGAAAATAATGTCAGGAGATTTTTAATTAAAAGGCTTTGCTATGCGACTTTTCTGTCAATTAAATATTCAAAATTTATATATCAGGATAAATCATCAGCCTTATTTTTTAGGTATATTGCTCTTGTTTCTAAAATTATCAAGCATTTGATTTGCTTTTTCTTTATTTTCAGGCGATATTTTAATTATGCTAATTCCCTGTTCAGCAATATTACCCCAAAAAGGTATCTTTGCATTTTTTAATAAATCTGCTTCAGCTTTTGATACTTCCAAATAATAGCTCTCGTTTTTTTTCTCAGCTTTTTCTGACAACGAAACTCTTTTATGTTCCCTACTATTCCAAGTTTTTGTAGTTTGCTCCTCTATAAACCTCTCAAAGCCATCTATCCTGCCGGTTTTATCAAAAACAGCAAGTGCCATATAGTAGGTTTCCCTATCCTCAGAATAAATGATTACAGGCGGATAATTATGCGTTATCAGATAATAGTTCATCAAAGTTCGTCCCAGTCTGCCGTTACCGTCAGCAAAGGGATGAATAGACTCAAATGACAAATGAAGATATGCAGCTATTTTTAGAGGATTACCACCCTCATTTTCTCTTATTTCATCAAGGATATATTCAATCTCTGTTGGCACATCTTCAGGAGCAACACCTACATCATCTCCAACCACAAACAGATGTTTTTTATACTCTCCCGGTCTTTCACCTTTATCGTATATTGCTTGACTATAACAACCACGCATTAGAATTTTATGAATTTTTTTAATTAATTCCTGTGATAAAGGTTCTTTATTTATTATTTTATCTTTCAAAAATTCATAACAAATACGCTGATTATCAATTTCATACAAAGTTCTTAAATCACCAGTAAATGAAGAAATCTTTCCGTGTTCAAAAATTTCTCTTGTATCGTGATAAGTTGTATTAGGATTTTCAATATGATTGCTATTATATGCAAACAAAATTCTAAAATTGTCAAGGTAATAATCTAATTCATTAACTGACTTTATGTCATATGACTTCCATTGTTTTAAAATATCTTCAAAGTTTGTCAAGCAAATCACCTTTTAATATATTATAACATACTTTTTAGAAAAGTGGACAATTTGTCCACTTTATTTTTCAGGATAAACGCTTTCTGATACTACAGTATTATTATCACTATCTATCAAGAGACACTTGTTGTTTTTTCTCTTAATTTGTACAATTAAAATATTTTATAATAAATTTTGCAAAAACTTATTGACTTTTGTTCACATTACATGATATAATATTATCGCAAAAAATAAATAAGCCCCACAGCCCGTCAGTTGCGACCAACAACTAACAGGCATGCGCCCCGAGTACAATACCTACTCAGAACTTGTGAAGCTAATTCTGCGTTTTATATTAAACGCTTTTTAGATTTTGTCAAGACCTGTACTATTTTACCCGTGGTGCAGGTCTTATTTCTTTTGCAATAAAATTTAATAGTGTAGGACAGATGAAGATACGAAGTCAGACCCCGGATACGATAAACCCTTAAAAAGGACAATTATCGTAAATCTAAGAGTGCGGTACTCCGATTAAATGCGCCTTGACCTTCAGTGCGTTAGCAGCTGAAGCGAGCGAGCCAACACTTAGTGGTGCAAGTGTTGATACCTGACTGTAAGAATAGCTGTGAAGTTATTCTGCCAAGACACGCGCGTACAATGGGAACTCGCGCTAGACCCGAGCCATTGTCAACAGCAAGGAAAATAATCTGTATAATCTACATCACTAAACTTAAATTTACAGCCGAGCGATTTAAACAGCACTGGGGCTGCTTAAATCACTTTACTGTTTTGGCGCGCCGGAAGAGACTCGAACTCCCGACCTTCTGATTCGTAGTCAGACACTCTATCCAGCTGAGCTACCGGCGCATATGCGGCTTTATTTCAGCCGCAAGTAGTATAATACCACATTTTAATTTAAAATGCAAGTGTTTTTTAATCTTTTGAGTCAAAAAATGCTAAAAATGCTCTGTAAGCCATATAAACATCAGTTTTTGACACAATTTCAAAAGGAGCATGCATTGAAAGCACGGGCACACCAAGGTCAACAACATCAACATTCATATTTGCAACGTACTTTGCGATTGTACCGCCGCCGCCTCCGTCAACCTTGCCAAGCTCGCCAACCTGCCAAAGAATATCGTTTGTTTCAAGCATTGTTCTGACTTTACCCATAAACTCAGCAGACGCCTCAGACGTATCATACTTGCCGCCGTGACCTGTATATTTTGATATTACCACACCGTTGTTGATATAGGAACTGTTTTTAGGCTCGTATGCTGAAGCATATATCGGGTCAAATGCAGCGTTTACATCTGCAGAAAGGCAGGTGCTCTTTGAAAGCGCCCTGTAGCCCTCAACGCCATCCTGCTTTGCGAGGTCATAAATAAAGAAACGCAGGAAATCGCTCTGCATACCTGTATTTCCGTCGCTGCCTGTTTCTTCCTTGTCTGCAAGATAGGTAATGCAGGTCTGTTCCGGAGTGTCAATATCAATTGCAGCCATTACCGCCGGATATGCGCAAACCTTATCGTCGTGACCGTAGCCGCCAATCATACTTGCGTCAAAGCCCACATCCTTTGACTTGAAGGTAGGCACAAGGCACAGCTCAGCAGACAGAAAATCTCCCTCTACAATGCCGTACTTCTTATTAAGAATATCCATTACATTCAGCTTTATAAGGTCCTTTTCCTCATCCTCAGTATCATATGGGCGAGAACCGACAAGAACATTCAAATCCTCGCCTGCAATTGCCTTTGAAAGCGGTTTTGCAACCTGCTCCTGAGCAAGATGCGGAAGAATGTCTGTGATACAGAAGCAGGACTCATCCTCAGCGTCGCCCCAGTTAACATCAACCCTTGTACCGTCAAGCTTTACTACTGAGCCATGAAGTGTAAGAGGAATTGTTGTCCACTGATACTTTTTCAGTCCTCCGTAGTAATGCGTTTTGAAAAGCGCAAGATTGTTTGTTTCATAAAGAGGATTTGGCTTGAGGTCAATTCGCGGTGAATCAATGTGCGCAATTGCAAGCTTTGCGCCGTTTTTAACGCCGTTTTTGCCGATAACCGCAAGTGCAACGGCCTTGTCGCGGTTTACATAATAAACCTTGTCGCCTGCCTTGTACTGAGAGTCAGGGTTATATTCTGTAAATCCTGCCTTTTTTGCAAGGTCAACTGTGTAGCGTACTGCTTCACGTTCAATTGGAGAATTGTCAAGAAACTTCTTGTAGTCCTCGCAAAACTCGTCTGCCTTTGCAATTTCTTCCTTTGTCAATGCCCTTATGCCCTTTGGCTCGGTCATCATAATTTTTTCTTTAAGTTCTGTTGTCTTTGACTTTTCGTCTGCCATTTGTATCTTCCTTTCAGATATAATATATTATTATTTATAATTAGTTGTCATTTTATTAAACCATTTAAACCTTTAGTTTCAAAATCCATAAATATCATATATTCACCTACATTATAATAAAATTTCGATTTTTAAGGACGGAACCATTCATCTTCATCGGTAATTTGGTATATTACTCCATTATCATCCCATACTTTCCCATTATTATCACTATAAGTAGTATATCCGTCCTCATTTGTATAACTCCAAACTTCATACGTATCATTATTATTATTATTATTATTAGATGCAGAAGAATTACTATCATTATTAGTAGAACTACTATTTGATGAAGAAGAACTATTGTTATTATTAGAATAAGAAGTACTGGAGTCGTAATTATTAGAATCGGAATAATTATAATCTGAAGTTTGGTCATTTACACTTTCTTCAGCTGCTTTTGCAGCAGCTTCCTCTGCTGCTTTTCTTTTCTCTTCAGCTTCCTTTTCAGCTTTTGCTTTTGCAGCGGCTTCCTCTGCTTCTTTTATTTCTTTTATTCTTTCATCATAAGAATCAATTAATTTATCAATTTTTTCTTTATAGGATTTAACCTCTTTATTAGAACAAACGATATTTTCTTCATTTTTGATAGTAGTATATAAAGACTCTAATTTCTTTTTATAATTACTAATTTTATCTTTATCATCAATTTTATCAAGTTTTTCTAAAGTATAGTTTTCAATTGATTTATCATATTCTTCTTTAAAATAAGTTTCCATTAAATCAATATAATATTCATATTTATCTTGAACTTCTTCAAAACATTCATCATTTGTTGCTTCTGTATAAACATCATACTCTTTTTCAAGGGATTTTAATATTTCTAATTTTTTGGCTCTATCGGTTTCTTTTTGAAATTCGTCATAATGCTCGTTGATTTCATTTATTGAGGCTTCAATTTTTTGAGTTCTTTGATATTCATTGTATGTATTTACCGCATATACAGAGGCAACAGATATTATAACAACCGCTATTGCACCGATGATTATTGCCATTGCCTTTTTGTTTTTTAATAATTTTTTCATTTTTGCATTCCCTCCAAAATTTTTTGGTTAATGTAGGGAACGGTCTTGACCGTTCCGTAAGGATATATGAATTTTTTAAATTATATGTTATTTTTCATTACGCACAGCTCGTAGGGGCGGATATTATCCGCCTGCAAGGATAGATGCATTTTCCATAATTCGGGTGGATACTATCCGCCCCTACGATTCGATATACAAAAAACTATCATCTAATATAGCTGATAATTATTATATGTAAAACTATGAATAATATAATTTTATGTACATTTCTTTTGCACTTTCAACCCTGCTGACGTAATTGTCGGTTTCGGGATACGGAATTACGTCAAGGGTTTCTCCGTCAGAGCTGTAATTGCTGTCGCTGAGCCAATCACTGACAACAAAGCCTGCATTATATGCCGCCACAGCACACCGTTCGTTGCCGTAAAAATCATAAAAGTACCTAAGCAGATAACAGCCGTAATCAATGCAAACGGCAGGTTCAAACAAATCTTCTGCCGTATAAGTGCCTTCAACTCCCCTTTGCTGTTGCAGCCATTCAAACGACGACGGCATTACCTGCATTATTCCATATGCCCCTGCATCCGATTGTGCGTCGGGGGTAAAGTTGCTCTCTGTACGGATAACGGCATAAATCAGTGCAGGTTCAAGGTCATAATCTTCTGATGCTTGTTCAACATATTCCGAATAATTTGTCGGATAGCTGAGCTTTTCAAATTTATTTCTGGTTTCCTCGTGAAAGCTTCCCACACAAAACAGCAGCGCACCGACAAATATGACAATAACAATAATCCACAAAACAAATTTTCTGAAAATATGCGTTTTATTTTTTTGCCGTCTGTTTTTAGCAGACTTCGCCATTTAATCACCTCTGATTACAAACCAAATCATAAAGATGTTCAATCTGAAAATTAAGCGACTCAATATCGCCGTTGTTTTCTACTATATAGTCCGAATTTTCTCTAAAAAAATTCTCGTCAAGCTGGGCATTTATCCTCATTTCCGCTGCAGCCCGAGTAATCAAGTCGCGCTTGCAGATTCTCTCAATACGTTTATCCCTGTCGGCAACAACACTTATTACAATATCGCATATGGCATCGGCGTTGCTCTCAAAAAGCTGAGGAGCATCGTAAATTATATTTTCTGCTCCATCAGCAAAAGCTTTTTTTGCTCTGCTTATAAACAGCGACATCACAAACGGGTGCACAATCGAGCTTAGCAAAGCGGTATTTTCCTTTGAAGAAAACGCACGCTGAGCAAGCACAGGACGGATAATTACACCGTTTTCATCCAATGTGTCATCACCGAATACGGCTGATATAGTTCTGACGCAGGGGGAACCGTTTTCATACAGCTCACGCACAAGTAAATCGGCATTAAGCACAGAAATATTTCTTTGAGAGAAATATTTTGAAACCGTACTTTTGCCTGCGCCGCTTTGTCCTGTAATTCCAATAATTTTAATTCTTTTCAAGGTCAATCACCTCAAAGCCTGCTGCACGAATAAGTCTGTTATACACAGCAAGACCAACTCCATCTACTGACGGCAGACGTGCATAGACTGTATTTGCTGTTCCGTCTCTGTCAATTTTTCTTAGTTCATCAAATAACCTCTGTGCGTGTTCAGAATAATCATTGCGCCTGCCTAAAGAATATGTATGGGTGTTTAGAAAAGGAATATCCTCATCACAGCACAGTGCGGCAACATTATCGGCAGCCTTATTGTTTACATAATCAATATACGCTTTATCGCTGCATTTAAGAAGTATTACATTCGCTTTAGGTGAATAATGCTTATATTTCATACCAGGGCTTGGTGCAATTTCATTCTCTCTAAGCTTATGCATTACAGCGTCGTCAATCTCTACTTTATCCAAAACACTTCGCAGCTGCTCAACTGTAACTCCGCCGGGTCTGAGCACCCTCGGAACATCCCATGCTAAGGTAATTACCGTACTCTCCAGACCAACTGCACTTGCTCCTCCGTCGAGCACAGCGTCAATTTTTCCGCACAAATCATTCATAACGTGCCGGGCAGTTGTGGGACTTGGCGAGCCTGACAAATTAGCTGACGGCGCCGCAAGCGGAGTTCCGGCAGCTTTTATAACTGCCCTAGCCACAGGATGACCGGGAAAACGAATTGCCACTGTAGGCAGGCCCGCGGATACTTCGTCGAGAACTAAATCAGATTTTTTCATTATAATAGTAAGCGGACCCGGCCAGAATTTCTCTGCCAGCTTGTATGCGGTCTGCGGTAGTTCGCTCACGAGATTGTATTTTTTGATTTCAGAAAAATCGGAAATATGGACAATCAGCGGATTGTCCATAGGTCTGCCCTTGGCTCTGAATATTTTTTCAACTGCCTTACCGTTGAAAGCATCGGCAGCAAGACCATATACCGTCTCTGTTGGAATACCTACAAGTCCGCCGTTTCTGAGAATTTCGGCAGCTTTCTGCACATTCTCATTGTTATTTTCAAGTAATAAAGTATTCAAAAGCCTCACCTAAATTTACTATTTCATACTTTCTTTCAGCTTTTCAGCCCTGTCAGCCGTAATAAGTGCATCAATCACCTCGTCAAGGTTACCGTTGACAATATCCTCCAGCTTATATAGAGTAAGACCTATTCTATGGTCGGTAAGTCTGCCCTGCGGATAGTTATAGGTTCTGATGCGCTCGCTTCTGTCACCTGTTCCCACCTGTGATTTTCTGTCAGCTGCTATTTCGCTTGCCTGCTTGTCCTGCTTTTCCTTTAGCAGTCGGCTTTTGAGTACCTTTAAGGCTTTGTCCTTGTTCTTGTACTGACTTCGTTCATCCTGACACTCAACCACAGTTCCCGTCGGAATGTGTGTAATGCGTATTGCAGAGCTTGTCTTGTTGATATGCTGACCTCCTGCACCGCTTGAACGGAAAGTATCAATTTTGAGGTCGTTAGGGTCAATTTCAAGCTCAACATCCTCAGCTTCAGGCAACACAGCAACCGTTGTTGTAGAGGTATGCACTCTGCCCTGACTTTCAGTTTCAGGCACTCGCTGAACACGGTGAACACCGCTTTCATACTTAAAACGTGAGTAGGCACCTTCGCCCTCAATCATAAATGAAATTTCCTTATAGCCTCCAAGCTCGGTTTCATTGACATTTACAACTTCAACTCTATATCCCTTTTTCTCGGCATACATAGTGTACATTCTGAAAAGCACCGCGCTGAACAAAGCTGATTCCTCGCCGCCTGCTCCTCCGCGAATTTCAACAATTACATTACGCTCGTCATTAGGGTCTTTTGGCAAAAGCAAAATTTTAAGCTGCTCGGAAAGTTGTTCAATACAAGCCTTTGCCTCGTCAAGCTCTGCCTGTGCAAGCTCTCTGAGCTCAGCGTCAGATGTATCATCCAGTATTTCAAGACTTTCCCGCTCAGTCTGAACAGCTGCTTTATAATCACGGTAAGCAAGCACAATTTCTTCAATTGACTTAATTTCTTTCATTATTTTCTGATATTCCTCAGGATTAGCAGCCACAGACGGCTCATAAAGACGCTGAGAAAGCTCAGAATATCGCTTGTCGAATATTTCAATCTTTTCAAACATAAATAATCCTTATTCCGCAATAATTTTTTTGATATTTTTCTCTATTTTGCCGCGCGGCACCATAACCTCGCGACCACAGCTCTCACACTTAATTTTAAAATCCATTCCCACGCGAAGCACTCTGAAGATTTTACCTCCACAAGGATGCTGCTTTTTCATTTCAACACGGTCGCCGACTTGAACATTCAAGAAAAACACCACCACAAATATTTTTACATCAGACCTGTTTAATAACCCAAATGATTACGGATACCTAAACACTTTCCGCAAAAATCAAGCAAATTTTTACAGGAACACCTATATATTTCAATGAAAATTCAAAGCATTGAAAAAATCTTGCGTAACACATTATTGAGATAGCTATTAAATCAGTCTATTGTATTATACAACAAACAAACATAAATATCAACTAACCTGTATGACAAATTATAGACGCACATTTAAAATTATTACATTCGATAAAAAGTTCATATAACAAATAAACAAAAACCTGCTTTACCCTTTGGCAAAGCAGGTTTGTTAATATTATGAGTTAAATTATGCCCTCAGCTTCAAGCTCTTTTACCTTTTCATAAACCCATTCTCTATTATCAAAAAGTTCCGTACAAATTTTTGAATTAAATTCAACGCCCATAGAATCGGTTTTAAAAGTTCCATATTGCAGATTTTTAGTAGAAAGTTTACCATCAACTATCGCCTTCTGCATAGCAGTCACATTGTCAACAGTGATTTCCGGGATAAATCCACAATCAGGCATTTCATAAAGTTTATACTGATCTTCAGCACAATAATAAGCAGCAAGATCAACCTGAACTCCCGTGAAAGTTACCGTATCTGTAACATATTTCTGAATAAGAGTGGCGTCCTCAATATCAACAACACCATCGTTGTTCACGTCACCATTTAAATATTTATTATTAGTCATATTGACAAATGAATCATATAATGCAAAATAGGCATTACTAATTTCTGTTACGTCACCGATATTAAAAGAATCTCTGAGTGCGTCACGCTTTTCTATAAAATCGTTCCAGTCCGCCTCATCATAAAATTCATTGTCATTATGCTCTTCAAGAGAAAGTACATATGTTTCTTTTGCGTAATTGGGATCAATTACAGCATTATCAAATGCATATTTAAATTCAGCAATAGCATTTTCATATTCCTCTTTTGTAGCGTTATCACGATTTATAGCTTCGGCTGATTCCATTGCTTCTTCCAATCTTACAAATGATGCCTCAATGTACGGTTTTATCTCACCTACACCTTTAGTAACACTATAGGCTCTCATATATAAATCCGAAAGTTCAATCCTTAATTCATCAATAGTTACATCGTCTGATGTATCCTCTTCAGTTGCAAAAGCCGTGATTGAAAGCGTGCCCA
>CAYQXN010000057.1:0-11294 GCA_964421585.1 uncultured Ruminococcus sp.
ATCACAAAATATTCTTACTTTCAACACATTGACAAAAGCTTAATAAAATGGTAAAATCAATTGCATATGGAGACGTATCGAAGTGGTCATAACGGGGCTGACTCGAAATCAGTTAGGGAGCAATCCCCCGCGAGTTCGAATCTCGCCGTCTCCGCCATAAAAGGGTAACAAATAAGATGTTACCTAAAAAAAGTCCGATAAAATCGGACTTTTTTGCATTTTTATAATGAAGATTCTTTGATGAGTGGTTTAACTGATTAATTGAATAAATAATATGAAATAAGTTAAATTTAAAATTTTTAAATTAAATTACTAATAATAGTATTTGATACCAGGAATCCCTTCGGTGTAAAGCAGATTCTATCTTTGTCAACCTCCATAAAGCCTGACTTAGCATAATATTCAGCTTTTTGGATTAAACAACAGGGAAGAGGGGATGCAAATTTATTCTTATATTCATCAAATCTTAGTCCGCTCTTAAGCCTTAAAGAAAGCATAATAAATTCTTCTTTGCCGCCTCCGTTTCCGTCGCTTATGATAACATCATTCTCAAACTGCTTCATATTTCTGTCGTAATAAAATCTTTTGCCTTTATAGAATGAATGAGCAGATGGACCTATGCCGATATACTCACCGCATTTCCAATAATTTATATTATGCCTGCTTTCAAAGCCCTCTCTTGCAAAATTTGAAATTTCATACTGCTTATATCCCAGATTTTCAAGCATACCTACAGCTTCAAGATATATTTCTGCTTGTTTATCTTCATCAGGAAAAGATAATTTTTCTTTAATATTATAAAATTTTGTATTCTCCTCAATTTTTAGAATATATGATGAAATATGACTTACTTTACAGTAATCACAAAACATAATTGATTCTTTTAGACTTTCAATGCTCTGAATCGGAATGCCCATCATAAGGTCAAGAGAAATATTCTCAAAGCAAGCCTTTTGCGCCCTTGCAACAGTCAGCCTTGCATCCTCTGCACTATGAATTCTTCCTAATATCCTCAGTTCTTCGGCAATTGAACTCTGCATACCAATAGAAAGTCTGTTAAAACCACATTCTTTCAGCTTTGCAAAATCCATTGTTTTGCCGCTGTCAGGATTTATTTCAACTGTAATCTCAGCGTTATTATCAATATCAAAATTATTCATTACAGCATTAAGTATCCTGCAAAGCCTTTCAGCGCCAAATATACTTGGAGTTCCTCCTCCAAAATATATTGTTGATACATTTTCGGTTACCTTTCTGCTCCATAGAATTATTTTCTCTATCAGGACATCAGTATAATCTTCAAAGTCATCTTCACAAGCTTTTTGACTGAAGAAATCGCAGTAAGGGCATTTACTCTTGCAGAATGGAATATGAATATACAGTCCGATTGATTTATTCATAACAACTCCGTAATTCAAAAAAGTGTTTGAGGCAGAAACAAAAGTTTCTGCCTCGATTTGGAAGGTATATGAAAAAATTTGAAAATCTTATTTAAATACCTTTTATATGAATATATTACAATATTCTAACACCTTTGTCAATACAATCTGTCTTTTAGTATATCTTAATTTATGTTAATTTTATACTTAATTTTCGGTAAATCTATTTATAATTATTTATCGGTGGTTGACAGAAATACCTAATTAATAGTAAAATAATCAGTGGTAAAATTCTGAATTCCGAAAGGATTGTATCTATATGGCTTTATTAAAGGATGAAATTTCAAAGCGAAGAACCTTTGCTATCATTTCTCACCCTGACGCAGGTAAAACTACACTCACTGAAAAACTGTTGCTCTATGGAGGCGCAATTAATCTTGCCGGCTCGGTAAAAGGAAAACGCACTGCAAAGCACGCTGTATCTGATTGGATGGAAATTGAAAAGCAGCGCGGTATTTCTGTTACCTCTTCAGTTTTACAATTTAAATACAACGGCTATTGCATTAATATACTTGACACACCGGGTCACGAGGACTTCTCTGAAGATACTTATCGTACTCTTATGGCTGCCGACTCGGCTGTAATGGTAATTGATGGTTCAAAAGGCGTTGAAAAGCAGACAATCAAGCTTTTCAAGGTATGTGTAATGCGCAAAATACCTATTATAACATTTATTAACAAGATGGACAGAGACGCAAAAAATCCGTTCGACCTTCTTGAAGATATAGAAAACGTTCTCGGCATTAACACTTACCCAATCAACTGGCCTATAGGCTCAGGAAAAGAATTTAAAGGTGTATATGACCGCAATTCTGAAAAAATACTTTCTTTCACAGCAAACAACGGTCAGAAAGAAGTAGAAAAAACCGAGCTTACACTTGATGACCCTTCGCTTGAAGAAGCAATAGGAATTTATCATAAGCAGGATTTATTTGATGATATTGAGCTTCTTGACGGAGCAGGAGACGAATTTAACCTTGAAGCTGTGCGTAACGGCAGGCTCACTCCTGTGTTTTTCGGTTCAGCTCTTACAAATTTTGGCGTTGAACCTTTTCTTGAGCAGTTTTTGCACCTTACAACCTCGCCGCTGCCTCGTGAAACCGTTAGCGAAGAGGTAGAACCTATATCTGATTATTTTTCTGCTTTTGTATTTAAAATTCAAGCAAATATGAACAAAGCACACCGTGATCGTGTTGCTTTTATGAGAATATGCAGCGGTAAGTTTGAAAAAAATATGGAAGTGTTTCACGTTCAGGGCAATAAAAAGATGCGATTATCACAACCTCAGCAGATTATGGCACAGGAACGTGAGATTGTAGAGGAAGCATATGCAGGTGATATTATCGGAGTATTTGACCCCGGTATTTTCTCAATAGGCGATACAATTTGTTCTCCGGGGCACAAAGTTCAGTTTAAGGGAATTCCAACCTTTGCGCCTGAGCACTTTGCCCGTGTGCGCCAGAAGGACACTATGAAGCGAAAGCAGTTTATCAAAGGAACAAACCAAATTGCACAAGAGGGTGCAATTCAGATTTTTCAAGAGCTTGATGCAGGTATGGAAGAGGTTATCGTCGGCGTTGTAGGAACTCTTCAATTTGATGTGCTCAAATACAGACTTGAAAACGAGTATAATGTTGATATTATTATGGAATCACTTCCTTTTGAGTTTATCAGATGGATTGTAAATGATGATATAGACCCTAAAGCGCTTGATCTTGCATCAGACACAAAGCGTATTCAGGATTTAAAGGGAAATCATTTGCTGCTGTTTACAAGCTATTGGAGCATTAACTGGGCACTTGAACATAACAAAGGACTTGAACTTAGAGAATTCGGCACTAACTAATATAACTACGGAGGATATATGCTGTACGATAAGCTAACAGAATATACAAAAAGCGGCGTATATCCTTTTCATATGCCCGGACATAAGCGAAACATTTCCTCGGAAATACTTCCATATAATATAGATATTACCGAAATTAACGATTTTGACAATCTTCACAGTCCGCAGGGTTGCATTAAAGAAGTGGCAGATAAAGCATCAAAACTATTTTCGGTTGATTATGCATATTTGCTTGTAAACGGTGCTACCGCAGGAATTCTTTCTGCAGTTCGAGCAATGACAAATTATGGCGATAAGGTAATTGTCGCCCGAAACTGCCACAAGTCTGTGTATAATGCAATTGAGCTTTGCGGACTTGACGCAATTTATGCTTTACCTGAAATTGACGATGGTTTTGGAATATTTTCATCTGTAAAACCGTTGGAAATTGAGAGCCTTTTTATAACAAACCCCGGTGTAAAGCTCGTTATACTTACCTCTCCTACATATGAGGGGGTAGTCTCGGATATAAAGTTAATTTCCGAAATCTGTCATAACTACGGTGCAATGCTGTTTGTTGATGAAGCTCACGGTGCGCATTTCCCTTTCAGTGATTATTTTCCCTCAGAAGCTGTGAGTCTTGGTGCAGACGCTGCCGTAATCGGGCTTCATAAGACGCTTCCTTCTTTGACTCAAACCGCATTACTTTTGACTGATAACAACGAATTAACAAACAAAATAGAGGAAAATCTTTCAATTTTTGAATCAAGCAGTCCGTCATATATTTTAATGAGCGGCATTGAAAAATGTCTTGACTATATTGAATATAACAAAAAGTCATTTTCAACTTACACTAATCAGCTCGCAGAGTTCCGCGCAATGTGTACTAAGCTTTGTTGTCTTAATGTGTTATGTTCAAAAGGTGACGCAGAAAAAAACAGCTTTTTTGATTTTGACAAAAGCAAAATTGTCATTTCAACAAGGGGTACAACTATCACAGGCACTGAGCTTGCTAAAATTCTGAGGTCTGATTTTCAAATTGAGATTGAAATGGCTTATACCGATTATATTATAGCTATGACATCAGTATGCGATACCGAGGAAGGCTTTAAAAAACTTGCTAATTCATTATTAAGTATTGATAAAAAATTAACACAAATCAATACGCCTGAAAGCGCTTTAAATTATTGTAATACTTTACCTCAGAAAGTATTTAAATCGGCAAACAGATATTCTTATAAAGAAATTACATTGCCGCTTAACAACGCTATAGGTAAGATAGCTCTTGAATATTTATGGGCTTATCCTCCGGGAATTCCGCTGATTGTGCCGGGGGAGAGAATAGACGAAAATATTGTCAATCAAATTCATCATATGTCACACAGCGGTGTTGAGGTGTATTCCAACAGTAAAAGCGCACCTGACTTTATAAATACAGCAAAATATGATTGATTATTTTGTAACAGGCGTTAATTAAAAGCGATTGACAAAAAAATCCGTATATGGTATGATTATCTTAACGAAATCTTACAAGGAGTTTGATTTATTATGAAAAGAATTAAAACTATTGAAACACGTGACCTCAGCAAGAGCGTAAAAAACGGCGGTTGCGGCGAATGCCAGACATCTTGTCAGTCAGCCTGCAAAACTTCATGCGGTGTTGCAAATCAGCAGTGCGAGAAGTGTCTCGAAGAGAAATAATTTTTTTACTTACGATTAGGGAATTACAGCCGTTTTACCTTGAGGTTTAACGGCTTTCCTTTTGTCTGTATGGAGATATTATGATACATCAGTATAAATTAAACGGATATAACATAGTTCTTGATGTTAACAGCGGCAGTGTTCATTGTGTGGATGACCTTGCCTATGACGTTATAGAAATGTATGAAAACAACAGCAAAGATGTTATTATTGCTGATATGCTTAAAAAATATAAGAGCGATGCAGAAGTTACAGCTCAAGAGATTGAAGATTGTATTGACGATGTTACAGAGCTGAAAAAAGTTGGAAAGCTATATACCGAGGACAAGTACGAAAATCTTGCCTTTGATTTCAAAAAACGCAACACAGTCATTAAAGCGCTTTGCCTTCACATCGCCCATACCTGTAATTTGAATTGTGAATACTGCTTTGCAAGCCAGGGGAAGTATCACGGAGAAAGAGCTCTTATGAGCCTTGAAGTAGGAAAGAGAGCAATTGATTTTCTTGTGGAAAACTCAGGCAGCAGGGTTAACCTTGAAGTTGACTTTTTCGGCGGCGAGCCTTTAATGAATTTTGATGTTGTAAAGCAAATTGTAGCATATGCACGCAGCATTGAAAAGGATAAAAACAAGAATTTTCGTTTTACTCTTACTACCAACGGTATGCTTGTTGATGATGATGTAATTGAATTTGCCAACAAGGAGTGTCACAATGTTGTGCTCAGTCTTGACGGAAGAAAAAAAATTCACGATAATCTTCGCAAGACAGTAGGCGGTAAAGGAAGCTATGATGTTATTGTTCCGAAATTTCAGGATTTTGTAAAAAAGAGGGGAAATCGCGGATACTATGTACGAGGTACATACACACACAATAACATTGACTTTACAAACGACATTTTTCATATGGCGGATCTCGGATTTTCAGAACTTTCAATGGAGCCCGTGGTTTGTGCTCCAAATGATCCTTATGCTCTCACATATGATGACCTACCCGTTTTGTTTGAGCAATATGAAATTCTCGCAAAGGATATGCTCAGACGTGAAAAGGAAGGTAATCCTATAACATTCTATCATTATATGATTGACCTTACAGGAGGTCCGTGCATATATAAGCGTATTTCAGGTTGCGGCTCGGGAACAGAATATATGGCTGTTACTCCTTGGGGAGAGCTTTATCCCTGTCACCAGTTTGTGGGAGACCCAAAATACAGTCTAGGCGATATATTCAAAGGTGTTACCAATACTGAAATTCAAAACGAATTCAAGCTTTGCAATGCCTATGCTCGTCCTGACTGCAAGGACTGCTGGGCAAAACTTTATTGCAGCGGCGGATGCGCCGCAAACGCCTATCGCGCAACCGGTTCGATTACCGGCGTATATGAATACGGCTGTGAACTGTTTCGCAAGCGTATGGAATGTGCTATTATGATGAAGGTAGCACAGGCAGACAATCAGGAATAAACACTAATAACAGGTATGCATTATAAATCTGCATACCTGTTTTGTTATATATATTTCATAATGTTTGCCACAATCATACAGATTATAACTCCTATAATTGTCGGCAAAAGCACAGAAACAAGGGTCCATTTAAGACTTTTTGTCTCTTTTTTTATCGTAAGAACCGTAGTTGAACAGGGAAAGTGCATAAGGCACATAATGATTGTACATATTACCGTCGTAGTAGTCCAACCGTTCGCTGTAAAAAGGCTGAAAAGCTCCTGATAGCTTGAATATTCTGCAAGTGTTCCGCTTGCCATATATGACATAATCATAATAGGTATTACAGTCTCGTTTGCTGGAAATCCTAATATAAATGCCATTATAATTACACCGTCAAGACCTATAAACTCTCCGAACGGATCCAAAAAATCTGTGCAATATGCCAGCAGTGAAATATCATTTATATATATATTTGCTACCAGCCATATAAGCGCACCCGCAGGAACAGCCACAATAACAGCTCTTCCGAGAACAAATAATGTTCTGTCAAGAAATGAACGTGCAATTGTTTTAAGTATTTGCGGCTTGCGATAGGGAGGAAGCTCAAGTGCAAATCCCGAAGGCTCTCCCTTTGCAATTGTAAGTGAAAGTAACTTTGATACTCCAAGCGTCACAAGCACGCAAAAAACTATAATTAACAGCAGCACTACTGCTACCTCAAATGATACTCCTATTGTGAATGCACTGCCGGCAAAAAACATCATAATAAGAGCAATCAGCAAGGGAAATCGCCCGTTACAGGGCATAAAATTATTTGTTAGTATTGCCACAAGGCGCTCCTGCGGCGATTCTATAATTCTGCAACCTGTAACACCGCAGGCATTACAGCCTATTCCCATCGCCATTGTAAGACTCTGCTTGCCGTGTGCTCCGCATTTTGAGAAAAACTTATCAAGATTAAAGGCAATTCTGGGTAAATATCCGGAATCTTCAATCAAAGAAAAGAGTGGAAAAAATATTGCCATTGGCGGAAACATAACAGCCACAACCCAAGTCAGAGTAGTGTATATCCCGTCAATTACAAGTCCTGTTATAAAATCCGGAGCATTAATATATTCAAACAAAATATATAGCTTTTCCTTAATAAAACCGAAAAGCATACTAAGCCATTCGCTGGGGTAATTTGCACCAACAGCAGTAAACCAGAACAAGACAGCAAACATAGCAAGCATAATCGGAATACCCGTGATTTTAGAAGTAAGAATTTTATCAAGCCTTTTTGTACGAGTATTAATTGTATCCTTAGTACAGCTAACACAACGACTGCAAATTTTTTCGCTTCTACGCAAAAATATTTCTGTATTTTCTTTATGACGATCTTCGTCAAAAACATCTACGCCTTCATATAATCTTGAAACTCTAAAGCATTTTTTATTACCTGAGCAGATATCATAAATAGTTTTTTTTAGCTCTTTAAGACCTTTTTTCTTTGTTGCGCATGTACAGACCACAGGAATTCCAAGATTAAGCGAAAGCTCATCAGCATTAATTTCAATACCGTTTTTTTCTGCCTCGTCACAAAGATTAAGGCAAAGAATTGCATTCGTTTTTATTGACAGCACCTGCAAAGCAAAAGACAGATTTCTTTCGATCACATTTGCGTCAATGACGATAACTACACATTCCATTTCATTGTTTGCAAGATATTCTGCCGCCGCTTCCTCTTCCTTAGAAAAAGAAAGCATAGAATATGTGCCGGGCAAATCAACCAGGGAAAATGTTTTATCATTAATTACAGCTGTTCCCGAAGCACATTCAACTGTTTTTCCAGTCCAGTTGCCTGTATGCTGTTTCATTCCGGTAAGAGCATTGAACACAGTGCTTTTTCCAACGTTAGGATTTCCTGCAAGAACAACCTGATAATCAGTTGTTCTCAGCTCATTTTCAAAATCAACTTTACTGACAGGATTTCTTGCAAACAATGAAATACCTCCCGAAATTTTGTAAGGTAAGCATCAAGGTTTTTATTAAAGAGCATATTATAAAATAACAGACCGGCTAATTGATGCCTTCTATAGGAGTAACTAATATATTCATACAATCCTTTTGCCTTAACGCAACTACGGCGTTCTTAATAAGATATGCTGTAGGGTCGCCAAACGGACTGCGGTATATCGGCGTTATTACTGAATTATTCAAAATTCCAAGATCATACATTCTGTTTTTTAGATTATCACTGCACTTCACAGAATTAATTATAGCTGCCTTTTTCAGCGGAAGATTGTTTAATGAGCATTGTTCCTCCATTGTCTTCACCGATTTCAACATTTTTAATAATATACTATTCCCCTAATAAAAACTTGTGACACTAATATCCGTTATCTTAAATTTTTATAAAATTCATATCTTAAATTTGTTGTAAAAATATATTATAAGTGTTATTATAAAATCAATCTTAGCATTGCGAGGAAAAATATGACATTACAACAGCTTAAGTATATAGCCACTATTGCCGCAACAGGCTCATTAAGTAATGCAGCAAAAGAACTTTTTATTTCACAGCCGAGTCTGACAAAATCCGTAAAAGAATTGGAAAAAGAAATGGGAATTACAATATTTGACAGAACAAATAGGGGAATTTCAGTTTCAAAAGAGGGTGAGGTTTTTCTCGGTTATGCGCGACAGGTTCTGGAACAGGCAGCTCTGCTTGAAGAGAAGTATAAGACTCAGAGCGAAAGCAAACAGGAATTTTGTGTATCTACTCAGCACTACTCATTCGCAGTAAATGCTTTTGTTGATTTAATTAAAGAATACGGCAGAAGCAATTATGATTTTTGCCTGCGTGAAACTCAAACCTATGAAATAATTGATGATGTTGCACATATGAAAAGTGAAATCGGAATTTTATATTATAATGACTTTAATAAGGCTGTTCTTCATAAGTTGTTTAAAGCCAATGATTTGAAGTTTTCAGAGCTGCTTGTTGCAAAGCCGCATATTTTTATCAGCAAGGGTAATCCGCTGGCACAAAAAAATTCTGTTACTATGGATGAATTAAAACCCTATCCATACCTATCTTTTGAGCAGGGGGAACATAATTCTTTCTATTTTTCCGAAGAGATTTTCAGCACAGTTTTACATTCAAAAAATATTCAGGTAAGTGACAGGGCTACTCTTTTTAATTTGCTAATCGGTCTTAACGGATACACCGTATCAAGCGGTGTAATTGATAAGGAGCTTAACGGTGAGAATATAATTGCAGTCCCTCTTGAAGCAGAAGGCGATATGCACATTGGCATTCTCACGCATAATAAGTCACACATCAGCAGATTGGGTAATATTTATATTAACGCATTAAAATTTCATACGAAAAATTCATATGGATAAATTAGTATATTTTAAATATCAGAGCACCCTGATATAACTAAAAGTTATGACCGGGTGTTAGTTTTTTATATTTTACTTGTTTTCTTTTGAGATGTATAATGTTATCAGCAAAATTAAATAAGTAAATTATATAAGTTAGGAGAAAAAATATGCTGACATCAATTATAGGCTATCCAAGAGTCGGATCATTAAGAGAACTTAAATTTTCGACCGAAAAATACTTCAGAAATGAAATCTCTGCCGATGAATTGCAGACAACAGCAAAAAGTATCAGAGAAGCTCAATGGAAGCTTCAGAAAGACAGCGGGTTGGATTTTATTCCATCAAATGATTTTTCTTTTTATGACAATGTGTTGGATACTGCTGTTCTATTTAATATTATTCCAAAACGTTACTCAGATTTAGGGCTCTCAGCAATTGATACCTATTTTTCTATGGCAAGAGGCTATCAAGGGGACAAAGGTGACGTCAAGGCATTAGCAATGAAAAAATGGTTTAATACTAATTATCATTATATGGTTCCTGAAATAGATGATGAAACCGCAGTTAATTTAGTAGGTACTAAGCCTTTTGACGAATTCTCCGAAGCAAAAGCGCTTGGAATTAAAACAAAGCCTGTTGTAATTGGTGCTTTTACTCTCCTGAAATTACTGAGATATACAGGTGCTAAAACTGTTGATGATTATATTCAAGATGTTGCAAATGCCTATACAAAGCTTCTTGAAAAATTCAATGAACTTGACGCAGAGTGGATACAGTTTGATGAACCATACTTAGTGCATGATCTAACCGAAAACGACCTTGTACTTTTTGATAAGCTCTATCAACTCATTCTTGTTAATAAGGGTAATGTAAACATACTGCTCCAAACTTATTTCGGAGATATAAGAGACAGCTATAAAAATGTCATTTCATATGATTTTGACGGTATTGGACTTGATTTCATTGAAGGTAAAAAGACGCTTGAATTAGTCGAAAAATACGGCACTAATAACAAACTGTTGTTCGCAGGAGTTGTAAACGGCAAGAACATTTGGTCAAACAACTACAGCAAGACGCTCCAACTCATCACATCTCTTACAAACAGAGGTATTAATACTGTAATAGGAACATCTTGTTCCTTATTGCACGTTCCATATACTCTGAAAAATGAAACCAAGCTTTCAAAGGACTACACAAGGCATTTTGCTTTTGCTGAGGAAAAGCTTGCAGAGCTTGCCGAATTAAAAACGTTGGCTGACTCTGATAATTATTCTGATTCAGAAATTTTCAACAGAAATACTTCACTTTTTGAAAATAGAATAAATTGTTACGACGCTGCAGTTCAAAAGAGAGTTTCTGAAATCAGCAACAAAGATTTTATCCGTTTGCCTTCATTTGCTGAAAGAGAAGCTATACAGAAAAAAGAATTCAAATTACCTGTATTTCCAACTACAACAATCGGTTCATTCCCTCAAACATCAGATGGAAAGTCTAATAGAACCGCATTAAGAAACGGAA
>CAYQXN010000058.1:0-11128 GCA_964421585.1 uncultured Ruminococcus sp.
CTTCTATAATAACGGGGTTGAAATTGACCGTCTTGAAAGAGGTCTTGGTATCATAGAATTTTACCGTTCAAAAGAAATTATTTCGGAATATCTTAGTGACACCCTCACTATTTACGACATTTGAGGAGGAATAGGAAAATACTCTCAATGGCTTGCACCAACAGCAGTTGAATACGCAAAATCTCATATGAACAATAACGCACTGTACTATGCCGAAGTTGGTGATGCACGAAAAATAAATAAGCCAGATGAAAGTGCTGATGTTGTGCTGCTTATGGGTCCGCTATATCACCTGCAAAATGAAGTTGAAAGGAAAAAGGTGCTTAACGAGGCAAACCGTATTCTCAAAAAAGGTGGACTGTTGTTTGCAGCAGGAATCTCAAAATTCAGTTCAACAACTTGGGCTTTATCTGTATATGGCAACAACTGTGATTTTATTGATGATGACATATATTTTGATATGCTCAACACAGAACTTAAAACGGGTAAACATCACCGTCCCAAGGAATATCCGTTCATAATTGCAAATGCTTATTTTCATACAATAGACCAACTTAGAAATGAAGTGGAAAGCAGCGGATTTAGAATTAAAAACAGTCATGCAGTTGAATGCTGTATATGGTTTACGCCAAAACTTGATGAAAAATGGCAGAATGAAAGTAGCCGACGCAGACTGCTTGAGCTTGTTCACAACACCGAACATGAAGACACAATTATGGGAATGAGTCCGCATATTATGGTCGTAGCAGAAAAGAAATAACAAGTAAATTTCCAAAGTAAATGCAACAGTATAATTTGAAATTGCATTTAATCTGAAAATCCACTAAAAGAAAATAACATTGTAAACCGCCTGAAGGCATATCAGCACATCTTCAGGCGGTATATTTTATCAATTTTTATAGATTTTCAATTTTTGCAATTCGTTGAATTGCAAATTTACCCATTGATACAGCCACAGGCAAGCCGCCCGGCAGTTGCTGCCACTGTGTACCCAACACCACATTGCCAAGTTCTTTAATAATACCGTTTATCGGCTGCTGTGTAATAGCCTCAGGCGAGTAAACAAAGTTCATATACGCGCCCTTGTACGCACTTGTGTATTTAAAATATGTATAAGGTGTGATTATGTCGAGTATGCGTATTTTTCCCTCAAGCTGCGGATAGTTTGCAATTATTGCATTCATTAACTCTTCTGCCTTCGCCTTTTTTGTTTTCTTGTACTTTTCTTTATCCTCTTTATATAAATCTTCCCAAAAATCAAAGTCGGCTTCAGTCTGTGTGAAATACGATTGCAGTACTGTTTTGCCGGTGGGTGCAAAGACAGGTTCATAATTATAATTTTTGACGCCGATACGTTTTGATGATGAATTTGCTATGGTAACCTCCTTGCAGTCAAAAAATTCTGAATTGTATATAAAATCACAGGTATCATCAACCCCGAACGCCACCTGAAAGGCACTTGTCACAGAGTATTTTTTGTAATTATCAGCAAGCTCTGACGGCATATACTTTTTATCGAGCAGCTTGCCGAATGTTACATTGGCGTCACAGGCAGGAATAATATAATCGGCAGTAACCGTATGATTATCCGCAAGAGTTATTCCTGTTGCTTTTCCGTTTTCAATATTAATTTTTTCTGCCCTGCTGTTTGTATGGATTTTTCCGCCGAGGCTTTTATACTTATCTGCCATACGCTGTGCCATTTTTAACGAACCGCCCTTTGGAATATCCCCGTTTCCGCTTGAAAATGTTGCATATGAGGAAATCAGAGCAAATGCAGAATACTCAGGAAACATATAATCTGATAAAAATACCTTTAACACAGGACTTTTAATTTTTTCAGCAAACTGTTTCATTGTCATTTTGCCGTACTTTTTTATATGCTTCAGTACGCCCATCATCGACATTCCAAGCTTCATCATTTGAATTTTAGGCATCATATCCATAGGCATTTCAACAGGCATCACAACAGCTTCGGCAGCCTTTACCGCCTCAATAAAGCTGTTTATCTCATCCTCATCTTCGGGTGAAATACCGAGAAGCTCCTGCCGCGTTTTTTCAACATCTCTGTACAGAGACAGACTTTTTCCTCCTATGTTGCTTGTATAAAATCTATCAAGCTCAATCAGCTCAATATCTTCCCCCAATGCACCTACATCCTGCCACAGGTCATTAAGCTGCGTACCTTTTTTTGTGCCTGTCATCCAGTGGATACAGTTATCAATATGGAATCCGTCCCTGTTCCAGCCTGTACACTCACCGCCTACAATGCTGTGACTTTCAAAAATTTCGCTTTCAAATCCATACTTCTGAGCAAATATTCCTGCCGTAAGGCCTGCAATACCTCCGCCAATAATAATAATTTTTTTCATAATGCAAATTTCTCCTTATGCTCTTAAAATATCAACAATCCATTCAGGATTTGGTATTGGTATATTGGGGACTATTGCAATTTGCTGCATTATACCCGTAATTGAGTTCCAATAATCAATCGACAAAGCCAATGGGTCACCCTGCTTAATTTCACCCGTTTTCTGGCCTCTCCTGATTATCTCGACCGACTGTTCAACATCATCAATCTGCAAAAGAAGTGAATGAACTTCGGGAGATACAACATCACTTGTCATTGCCTGAATCATAAGCACAAACATTTTAGCTGACAAAGGAAACATCTTGACAGAATTTAATATAAACTCCGCAACTTCCGTAAAAAATTCAATTGGTTCACTTTTATCAATTGTCATAACTGATTTTGTTGCTTCAAGCCCAAGCTTCACAATCTCCTCATACAATTTCTCCTTTGAATCAAAATAATGAAACAAAAGTCCTACACTCATACCAACTTCTCTTGCAATGTCGGCAACTGTTGTGCCATAATAGCCGCGCTTAACAAACAGCTCAATACTTTTTTCCAGAATTTCCTGTCTGCGTTTTTCCTTTTCTTCTGCCCTAGTCAATCATATCACTTACTTTCTGCAAATTTCATTGAATTATTATTCATTGAATTTATATTCAATATACCATAAATATATAAATCGGTCAAGAAAAAAATTTATTGAGAGTCACTTTAAAGTCACTTTGCGCTGTCATAATAATGACTGTAAAAATCAAAGGAGGACTTATTATGGAAATTTTAAGAGTAGAAAATCTTGTTAAAACATACGGCGAAGGCGAAAACGCATTCAATGCTGTTGATAATGTCAGCTTTTCAGTTGAGCAAGGCGAGTTTGTTGCAATTGTCGGCGCAAGCGGCAGCGGAAAATCAACTCTTCTTCACTTGATTGGCGGAGTTGACAGACCGACAAGCGGCAGGATTATCGTCAGCGGAGAGGAAATCAACAAAATGAACAGCGACAAGCTGGCAATTTTCCGCCGCAGACAGGTTGGCATTGTATATCAGTTTTACAATCTAATTCCGATTCTGACCGTTGAAGAAAATATAACTCTCCCCTGTGACCTTGACGGCAGACCTGCCGACAGGGAAAGACTTGATGAAATTCTGAAAACCTTCGGAATTATCGAAAGAAGAAAGCATCTTCCAAACGAGCTTTCGGGCGGTCAGCAGCAGAGAACATCAATTGCACGCGCAATTATCAACAATCCCGCAATTCTTCTCGCTGACGAGCCTACGGGCAACCTTGATTCAAAATCCACAAGTGATATTATGGATGTTTTAAAACTCTCAAACAAGGTTTATAAGCAAACCGTAATAATGATTACGCATAACCTTGAGATTGCCAAAGAAGCCGACAGAATTCTTACAATTCAGGACGGCAGAATTTTGAGGGAGGCGTAAGGCGTTGAAGATTTTAAACAAACTTACCCTTAAAAATTTAAGGCTGAACAAAAGCCGTACAATAGTCACCATAATCGGTATTTTGCTCTCGACGGCTCTCATCACAGTTGTGGCAGGCATTGCAACAAGCGCGCAGCAGACAATGATTAATAATCAAATTATTTCAACAGGCGACTGGGATATGAATATCCATGATTTTGAATCGTCCGACATTAAAACAATTGAGAGCAATCGTGATGTCAAAGCAGTTTATATTAAAGATACGCTTGGATGTGCATATCTTCCCGAAGCTAAAAACGAAAAACGTCCATACATTAACATAAATGCGTTCAGCAAGGACGCACTTACCGAATGCTTCAGCATCTCCTTACAGGAGGGCAGATACCCAGAAAACGACCGCGAACTTTTGCTATCGCAGGACATTATCGGCAACTCGGACAAAAGCTATAAGGTCGGTGATACAATCACCCTTGAAATCGGTTCAAGATATGACGTTGACGGCAACCTTTTACCCAACACGGCTGAGTACGGAACAAGATTTGGTGAATCAGGCGAAGAAGATTTTGTAGATGACGAGCCTGAAACACTTGAAGTAACTCAGATAAAAACGTACACGATTGTCGGAATTTTAAATGATGATTATAACAGCCCCAATGTTGTTGCAGGCAAATATACTGCTGCGTGCACAGCAATAACCTGTACAGACTGCAAAACGCTTACAGACGATTCAGAAATGTTCGTACAATTTACATCCGACGCTGAAAAGGACTATATTAATACAGTTGCAGGAATAATAGGACTTGAAGATGACGAGGTCAATACATATCTTACACATGATGCAGATTTCTTTGAAGAATTGCAGACAAAAAGCAAATACAGCTTTGATATAAATATCAGCCTGCTTCAGTACAAGGGCTACAGTAACAGCGATGAAACTATGGCTATGATGTACTCACTGGCAGGAATAATTCTTGCAATCATCATAGTTGCAAGCGTATTTGTCATTCGTAACAGCTTTGCAATCTCAATCACGGAAAAAACAAAGCTCTACGGTATGATTGCGTCTGTCGGCGCAACCTCAAAACAAATCAGAAAAAATGTATTATTTGAGGGATTTATTCTTGCCGCTATCGGAATTCCGCTGGGACTTTTGTTGGGCGTCGGAGTTGCTGCGCTGCTCATTGTAATTTTGAACACCTTGCTTGGAGAATGGCTTAACGGACTGTTATTTGTATATTCAATACCCGCTATTGCAGTAGTGTTTGCAGTTTTGCTGTCGGCGGTTACAATTCTGTTTTCAACAATTTCTTCTGCTGTCAGAGCTTCAAGAATTTCTCCGATAACTGCAATAAGAGGCAATACTGATATTAAACTTTCTAAGAAAAGCAAGAAAATAAAAAAGTATAAATCACCTAAATTCATTAAAAAGCTCTTTGGCGTTGGAGGAGATATAGCATACAAAAATCTCAAAAGGAGCAAGAAAAAATACCGCACAACCGTAATCTCAATTACTGTCAGTGTCGCACTGTTTGTGGCAATGTCCTCATTTATGGAATACGGAATGAAATTTACTTCAGAATACTATAGTGAAATAAACTACAATCTTATGATTTACACATATTCTCCCGAAGGCAAGGATGTTATGGAAAACATCAAAGCACTTGACGGAGCAGAAGATTCAGCCTTAATTAGCAGGGGATATGCATACTTCAATATAGATCCCGATATTCTCACCGATGAGGCAAAAACATCAGGCGAAGGCTATATCACAGATGATGGTAATTACGACATTTATTTGGAAGTATGTGCAGTTGATGATGATTTATATAAAAGCATCGTAAAAAACTGCGGTCTTGATTATGACGAGGTTAAAAATAAGGGTATTTTCTATAATCAGTTTGCATATGCAAATGACGGCAAAACTGCTTATGCGGAATTTTCCAACAATATCAACGGCTATACACTGGAGGGAATGACAGGTAATACCGATGACATTAACATTAAAATAGAAATCGCACAAAGCATAAAAGAACCGCCAAAGAATTTTGATGAGCTGTTTGATGAGCTGGCTATACCCTATGGTTCAATTATTGTCAGCGAGGATTGGTATGAAAATAATATTCCCGACGAAATCAAGGAGTACCATCTGTTTATTAAGGCAGAAGACGCCGACGTACTTGAAGAAGATATAAATAATCTTGAATACTATGACATTTCTGTTTCGAACTATGACGAAATGGCACGTCAGACGAACGCTATTGTTCTCATTTTTGAAATCTTCATTTACGGATTTATTCTTGTTATAACCTTAATCGGTGTAACGAATATCTTCAACACCATTACAACAAATATGAAACTGAGAAGTAAGGAATTTGCAACGTTTAAGTCTGTTGGAATGACCAAAAAGGAATTTAACCGAATGATAAGACTTGAAAGTCTGTTCTACGGCGCAAAGTCACTAATTATCGGAATTCCGCTCGGTATTCTCGGCAGCCTTGGAATATTCTGGGCGTTTACAAACAGAATGGAATATAATTACGTTGCGCCGTGGATGGCAATTATAATCAGCATTGTGTTTGTATTTGCGGTTGTATGGCTGATTATGAAATTCTCGGTCGGCAAGGTAATCCGTCAAAATATCATCGAAACTATCAGAAACGATAACATCTGATTGACATTGATTTTACGGCAATGTTATAATAAGGGCGCACCCGTGAGTGCGCCCTTAAATATTTAAACAACGAAAGGATGTCGGTCTTGCGAGTATTGATTGTTGAGGATAATAAAAGCATAGTCAAAGGACTTTTATACTCATTTGAACAAAACGGCTATGAAACCGTGCATTGCGATACATATCAGAACACACTTAAAGCCGCACCCTATGATTTTGATATCATAATTCTTGATATTGCTCTGCCCGACGGCAACGGCTTTGACTTATACAGTGAGATTAGAAAAAGCTCAAAAGCTCCTGTAATTTTCCTTACCGCCGTTGACGACGAGGACAGCATTGTAAACGGCTTTGAGCTTGGCGCGGAGGACTACATAACAAAGCCCTTTTCAACCCGTGAACTGCTCGCCAGAATGAAACGTGCCGCAGCCAAAAGCCAAAGCAGTAATATTGTACGCATTGCAGACATTACAACCGACCTTGACAAAATGACAGTTTATCGTGATGGTGAACAGATTGACTTCACCGCACTTGAATACCGTATTTTTTCTCTGCTGGTGCAGAACACAGGCAAAATTGTCACACGCGAGCTTATTCTTGAAAAAATATGGGACGTTGCCGGCAATTACGTCAACGACAATACACTGACTGTATATATCAAAAGAATTCGTCAAAAGCTCGGCAAGGACATCATCAAAACCGTAAAGGGACTTGGCTACAAGGTGGAACAGCAATGAAAACTACGAATAAATTTCTTGTCTGCTTTCTGGCGCTGACTGCCGTATTCTCGGCAATATTTGCAGGCGTTACAGCTTTCAAACTCAACGCAATAAAACAGACCTCAAACGAAGCAATATCCAAAATAATTGTAAATATCAAAGAACAAAATCCGCAGATTTCAAATGATGAAATTGCAAAAATCATTAACGGCAGAGCAAACGGAGAAAACATTGACAGCCTGCTGCGTGAGTACGGAATTGACGCCGACAAAGATTGGATAATTTATGAAAATGAGACAAACTCTTTAAATCTGATTGTGTGCAGCGCAGCTTTGTGCGCTGTTGTGTGCCTTTCTTTGACGGCTGTATTTCTTTTGTATTCTGCAAAACAAAAAAAGCAGACGGCTGAAATCACCGCCTGCATAAACAGAATTAATAAGGGCGATTATGATTTGTCCGTCAAGGGCAATACCGAGGACAAGCTGTCTGCACTCAAAAGCGAGATTTACACAACAACAGTTATGCTCAAGGAACAGTCGGAAAACTCCGTTGCCGACAAACTGAAGCTTAAAGATTCTCTGTCTGATATTTCACATCAGCTCAAAACTCCTCTGACTTCAATTATGGTAATGCTTGACAGCATTATTGATGATGAAAATATGCCTGCCAAAATCCGTATGGATTTTCTCAAAGATATACGGCGTGAAACTAACAATATCAGCTTCCTTGTACAGTCTATACTCACGCTCTCAAAGCTTGAAGCGGACTCAATCAAATTTCATTCCAAGCCCGAAAACATACAAAAAATATTTGACGAATGCATCAAAAAAAATGCCGTTCTGGCAGAAATTAAAAACGTAAATGTAACAGCAGAATGTAATGAAAGCTGTGAAGTATTCTGTGATTTTAAATGGCTGTGCGAGGCTGTTTCGAACATACTCAAAAATTGCATTGAACATACTGCCGAAAACGGATATGTCAGGCTTTCTGCCGATAAAAACAAGCTCTACACCAAAATTGTAATCTCTGACAACGGATGCGGAATTCACCCGGATGATTTGCCTCACATATTCGAACGCTTTTACAAGGGTAAAAACTCTGACGAAAACTGCGTTGGAATAGGACTTGCACTGGCAAAAGAAATTGTCGAAAAAAACGGAGGCTATATAAAAGTTGGTTCACAACTTTTCAAGGGCAGCACATTTGAAATCAAATTTTTTCTTGTAAATGCATAAGTGAATATAGGGTTGGTAATTTAACTGTTTATCATATCATCATAAGTTACAAGTATCACATTTCCCATTTCATTTGCTTTATTAATACAATCATTTGTAAAGCCTGTTTTGGCAAAAAGATAGAAGTGCTTTTCTGTGAAGTCAAATAGATTGCTATAATCTGATAAAGTATCCAGAACATCCGAGTCAACCTTTTCGTCCGTCCATTTACATTCAGCAAAAAGCGCCTTATTTTCGCAGGAAGTTCCCATAATATCAATTTTTTCCTGCCGCCTTGTTTTATGATTTGACCGCCACCAACGACCAAGGTCTGTAAAACTCACTGCGCACTTTCCATTAAGAAGCTGATTCCAAAGGTACTGTTTGCAAATTTCTCTGAAAACATCATCCATATAGTCGGACAGATACGGTTCAATTCTTTTATAAACAAGGTCAGCAGCGCCGCGGGAAATAGTTGAAATGTTTACAGGAACAAAGCGATACCAGAATCGAAACATATTATCCCTAATAGAATAAATCGTCTTACGGGCTAATTTCTCACCGTAAGGCGTTTCTTTTTTTATAATCTCAAGCGTCATCAGGGTCTTGATATATGTAGCGCAAATACTTGTATCCTCACCTACCATAGCTGATATTTCAGACATTTTTGAAGCTCCTGATGCAATTGCAGTGATAATTGCATTATAAATTGCAGGCTCTCTCACCTCTTGCTTAAGCAAATTGTTTGGTTCTTCATAAATTGATGAAACAGGATTAAGATACATGTTCTTAATATTCTCTTCAACGGACAAACCTGCATTCAACTGCAAAAGGTATTGTGGAGTTCCTCCTGCAATACCATAGGCTAACGCCTTATCCTTGTCCTTAAAATTATCAAAAAATTTGCAGGCTTCAAAAAACTCAAAGGGCTGTATTTTTAGCTGCGCTGTTATTCTGCCCAGCAAAGGAGATTTATGGTCAAGCATAATATCCTCAATATATGCCATTGAGGAACCGCATAGAATAAGAAACAGCTTTGAAGTGTCTTTATATTTATCCATTAACAACTGCAAGGTAGATGCAAAGCTTTTTGACGCACGTGCTACATAAGGATATTCGTCAATCACCAGTATCAGTCGCTTGCTTTCGGCAGCCTTGAATACATACTCCAAAGCAGCCTGAAAAGAGGCAAAACAGGTATCCGCCTCAGCACCCAGAGCAAACTCAAAAATGCATCTGCTGAAGTTTTCAAGGCTTTGCTTTGCATTGGTCTCAACGCCTGTAAAGCAAATTGCGTCTTTGCCTTTTACAAATTCATTTATCAAGGCTGTTTTGCCCACGCGGCGTCTTCCGTATATTACAGCAAATTCAAATTTATTCGATTTATAAAGCCTGTCAAGAGATGAAAGCTCTCGCTCTCTGCCAATGAACATTCCCTCTCCCCCAATTTATTCCAAACACAAATTGCATTTTCAATCAAAATAATATACTATAACTTTTTGATTGATTATTTTGGTATGGAATTAGATACTTATATATAAAACCCGTTTATACTTCTATTTATACCTATTATAAACATTAAATTTTATAAATAAAATTGTTTTATATACAATAATATATTATTTTTTATTGGTATTTGTAGTTTTTTGTAGTATAATGTAAATAAAAGGGGATGATTATATGGCATCAAGAATTGACTTGGTTGTAGTTGAAGACGATCTGAATACCTGCAAAGAATATGAAGCAAAAACAAAGGCAAGCAACGACATTTTTCTCATCAGTACCACTAACAATACTAAAACTGCTCTGAGCCTTATTAAGGATTATTCACCAAATGCTATTATTCTTGATTTGGAGCTGCACAAGGGCTACGGCAACGGAATTTTGTTTCTCAAAGAGCTTTCTGAGCTTAATTTCTCTCAAACACCGTACATTCTTGTAGTAACAAACAATATCAGCTCCACAACTCACGATATAGTCAGAAACCTGGGAGCCGATTTTGTAATAACAAAAAATCAGCAGGATTACAGTGTGGATATGGTGCTTGGATTTCTGGTTTCAATTCTTAACTCCAAGGCAAAGCTGAACAATAGCAGCAAAGCCTATGAATTGGAAAAAAATCAGCTTAATAAGGAAAAATTAAAGGAACGAATTTCCAAAGAGCTGGATTTGATAGGCGTAAGTCCCAAGGTACTGGGCAGAAAATATCTGAGTGATGCAATTGAGATTATCACAGGCAAAAGAGTTCATAATATAAGCTCTATACTGGCACAAAAATATTCAAAATCAGACGCCAGCATTGAGCGCGCAATGCAGACGGCAATCAACAGAACCTGGAGAAACACAGACATTGACACCCTGAGCAAATACTATACTGCCTATATTAGCCCCGATAAGGGTGTGCCGACCGTGACCGAGTTTATTTATTATTATGCAGAAAGAATAAAACAAAATATTTAATCTATGGGTTTAAGCCGCAGCAATTTGCTGCGGCTTATTTTGCACATAACTCCAATATAATTTTCTCTTTATCCCAATACGTATGCTAATTTTGGCTGTTTGAACCCCCTTAAACCTTAATTTTACAAATCCAAATGAATTTATATCACACAATAAAATAAGAAAAATCCTGCATAAATGGTAACTTTTTATCAAGATAAAACTTGAGAGGGGGTTGCTGTTTATGTCTTGGTGGGAATATATTCTTTATTTAATTTATGGTAATAGG
>CAYQXN010000059.1:0-11094 GCA_964421585.1 uncultured Ruminococcus sp.
TGGTATGCGTCAAAGACTGGGAATAGCACAGGCAATTATGGAAAATCCAGATATTCTTATACTGGATGAACCTATGAATGGACTTGATAATGATGGTGTTCAAGATATGCGTAAACTCTTTTTAAATTTAAAAGAACTAGGAAAGACTATTTTGCTTGCAAGTCATAATCGAGAAGATATTCAGGTACTCTGTGATGAAGTTTATGAAATGGATAAGGGTAATCTTAGAAAATCTAATTTTTCAGCATAAATTTGAAAAATATTTTTATCTATCTATTGCATGTTAGAGTGTATTAGTCTTTTTATATTTAGTTATGAAAAACTATATTTGTTTTTTATGAAAATATACTTTATTCAATTTCATCAAGATTGTTCAACTGATAAACAATCTTAAAAAATTCTTCATCTATGATTTTGTCTTTTTGAAATGTCCCTTTAATTCCTTTACTTTATCAAGCCAAGTTGTATAGGTTACAAAGGCTAAATCCTAATCTACATAACTTGATTCATCGACTTTTCTTTCCAGTCTGACTAATAAGTTGGTGCTCTTGACAAATCGTTTTCAAGTTGTTACAATAATAAGCATCAATCGTTTTGTATAGCAGTTAAAACTGCAAAGTTCTTTAGAATCAAACAAAAAGAGCAATATCTATGCACGGACATGGATGGTTTGAATTCAAGGACTCGTTACATATACAAGTTTAAATTTATAATTCAACATACCAAGGGTGTAGTGCACCCTGTTGAATTTAAATTGAGGCTTGTGTATGTGCGAGTCTTTTTTTGTTGCCAAAAAGTTGAAAGGTGTTGATGAGGTTATGATTGTAACCGTTGACAGGTGGATAGTAAAAATTTTCTATCAGGTGGTTCAGTATCTCTATTGCAAATAACAAGAGTTACATAACAATACTCAAGTTAAGAATTACCAACTACAGAAAAGAAGAAAGGAGAAAAGTTTTTGAGTGATACAAAAGCAAAGCACAAAGATTTCTTTATGGTTAGCAATAAAATCTTTAATTTTGGTTTGCCGGCGAATGTGATAGCAGTTTATTGTTGCCTGCTTATGTTTGCCGACAGAGAAAATCTAAGTTGTTTTCCGTCACACAGAATGATTTGCAAGAAGTGTAATTTGTCAAAGAACACAGTAATCAAATGCTTGAAAACACTTGAAAAAATTGGATTGGTTCAAGTGAAGTCAAGAAAGAGATGGAACAATTCAAATTCCAGCAATATGTATTATTTATCTGATCTTTCTGCTGTAAATTAATAACGCAGAATGATTGTGAGGATAAAATTCATTTTCTGTAAATATCATCACTGTTAGGCAGAATTTGCCCTTGTGTCGGATTTAATTTAAGTTATGGACAAGTTACTCGAAATAAGAATTAAAACCGATTATGGGCGGTTTGTGGGCAAATTTTAAAAAGAAAATTAAAAATCAAATAACCGATTTATTATAAGAAAAAATAGCATAAAGTTGTGGGGTAGGCATACTTTAGGGGTCACAGCTAAAGCTGTGGCAAGCAGAGCGTTTGGCTGTCCGCCTCGTCGCAACTCGTCCTCGGTAGCTTGCATTGCCAAGTATGGCAATGCTGTCGCTTAACGGACGGTTGCTCCTCTTCCCAAAAAGGCTAGCCTTTTTGGGAACCCTCGAGCAGAAGCCCGGATCCACTTCTAAAGGAGATAGATAGAATAGAAAATCGTAGAAGAAATGAAACACTAACTATCAGACTTACAAAGTCTGAAAAGAGAGCAATACAAGATAAAGTTAAAAAGTCAGGTTTAACAATGTCAGACTACTTCATCAGGGCGAGTGATGAAAAGGGAATTTATGTTATTGATGTTAAACCGATTCTAACAGAACTAAAAAGACTTGGAGCTAACATCAATCAAATTGCAAGGAGAGTAAATTCAGGTTTCTTTAGACCAAGAAACTTTGATGAAGTCATTGAGCAACAAAATATTATTACAGAAATGCTCTCAGAGATTATGGAGAAACTGTAATGGCAACGGTAACTTATATCAAAGAGAGCAGGCAAAGTGTAAGTGCAATGAAAGGTGTTATTGATTACTGTGTTCAGGACTTCAAAGTCTATGACGATAAGTCAAAGCAAAGACTTGTGTCAGGAGTAAACTGCAATGGCGAGAATGCGTTTCAAGAATTTATGCTGACTAAAAATGCATACAAGAAAACTACAGGTATGAATTTCTATCAGTATGTTCAATCCTTTTCTCCTGACGAAAAGCTAACACCAAAACAAGCTCATCAGGTTGCTGTTGAATTTGCTGAAAAGGCTTGGCAAGGTTATGAAGTAATGGTTGCAACTCACTGTGATGCCGACCATATACATTCTCACTTTGTGATTAACTCAGTCAGCTTCGAGAACGGTTTGAAACTGCGACAAAATCCTAATACACTGAAATCACTCCGTAAGTTGAGTGATGAAATTTGTAAGAAACATAACCTTTCAACTCTTGAACCTTACGAGGATAGTGGTAAAAAATTATCAACAAGAGAGTACAGAGTTAATGAAAGAGGTTGCAGTTGGAAACAGAAACTCATTGTCGAAATAGAACTTGCAATGCAAATCTGTAAAGCTAAGGAAGAATTTATTTCCAAACTAAAAGCTGACGGATACGGTGTAACTTGGACTGATGACAGAAAATATATTACTTTCCAAACTCCAACAGGAATGAAGTGTAGGGATATAAAACTTCATGATGATAAGTTTTTGAAAGATAATATGGAACTTGAATTTCAAATTAGGTTGGGGAAAGTTGCTCATAATTCTGTTACCGGTTGGGAAGATTCAAGAAGTAATTTCAAAAATTATGTTGCTGAACAGAGTAGAATTTCAAATTCATACTCATCACCAACCAATATTTCAAATGCAGTTGGTTCTCTTGCCGGTTCAGTTTCAAAGATAGTTGATGAATCTGAAGATGAAGAACAACGCAAAAACAGAATTGAAGCAGAGGAAAACGGTAGTAACCTCGGTGCTGTTATCGGCATTGCTATTGGCACAGCCGTTGCAATAGCTGATAGTAAGAAAGAAGAAACACCTCATCAAGATGTTGAAGAATATCTAAAACAAAAATATGGTGAGGATTATTTTGAAGAAGATGAAACTGAGGATAATAACTTTACGATGTCTATGTAAGTTTCATCGGAGAGGAGAATTAAAACAGATATTTATATTATTAACTTAAACAACACAACAAGCAATTAGAAAGAGGTGATAGGAAAATTTCTAGGCTGATGCCTTATGGCATACGATTCCAGCAAAATCCCAAATGAAGATATTGAAGCCCTTGCAAGGCATTTTCTTCCATATGTACTTGCTTTTTATGAAAGTGAGGAAGGTAGAAAAGAATACGAAGAATGGGAAAAGCAACAGTCTGAAAATAATTCAGACTAAATGAAATGACCGATACAGAAAGATTTATATCAATCTGTATCGGTCTTATTATTATTTATAATGATTTACTTTGCTATTAAAATTAGGATACTCCAGAAAAAGAATAAATCCGAACCCATTACCAATCGGTACAAGGTTCGGATTATTTTCGTTTGGTGCACCTGACAGGACTTGAACCTGCACCTTCGTGAAAAGATATGGACCTGAACCATACGCGTCTGCCAGTTCCGCCACAGGTGCATATTAAATTTTTGCTCTCTATTTTTACACGGCGAGAGCCGCCGAGGCGGTGCTTACTTTCAGATAAATCTTACTATTTGGCATACTCCGCATATATCATAACAGAAAATCTGTTACAAACTTATTTTACACAGAGGTGGCGTAACCTGAACCATGCGCGTCTGCCAATTCCGCCATACCTGCATATTAAATTTTACTCTCTATTTTTACACGGCGAGAGCTGCCGAGGCGGTGCTTACTTTCAGATAAATCGTACTGTTCAGCATATTCCGCATATATTATAACAGAAAATCTGTTACAAACTTATTTTACACAGAAGTGGCGTGACCAGAACCATACGCGTCTGCCAGTTCCGCCACAGGTGCATTTATTAAATTGAAAGTGGAAAATTGAAAATGGAAAATTATTGGTTCTTTGACGTTTTAATAATAGATACCAAAATTTTTTCAATTTCCACACAATCTGATAAGATTGAACTTGATTCAATTTCTGATAAATAATCAGTTGCTTTTAGTAATTTAATCCAATATTTTGTTTCGGATGTTTCTTTCAAAGATATATTGATTTTAGCAATAAAATCGGCTTTACTTTGTGCTTGTTGTGCTTCTGCGACATTTGCACCTATACTCGTACCTGAACGCAGAATTGCTTTGAAAGAGTAAACTCTTTCTTTTGTTCACACAAAAATTTATAAAGCTTAACTATTCTTACAGCAAAGTCGAAACTTTTTGTTTCAATGATATTATTCATAAGAACACCAATTTTCAACTTTCCATTTTCAATTTTCAATTCTCCACAGAAGTGGTGTGCCCTGAACCATACGCGTCTGCCTACGAACAATTTTATTAAATAAAATTGTTTCGCATAAGTTCGTTTTATCAAATCAAACTTTGCTTTGCTCGTTTTCTTTGAAACTCACTTAAATTCCGCCATACCTGCTTATTAAATTTTTGTCCTCTATTTTTACACGGCGAGAACTGCCAAGGCGGTGTATTTTACTTAACACACATACACTTTTTGAAAAAGTGCCTAATTATTATAACAGACAATATACAAAAAGTCAATTAATTCAAAAAAACTTTTATATTTCCTAAACGGAATTTTAGCGCTTAATTATTTATCATAAAATTCAAAACATAATTTACGAGAAATGAATTATGTTTTTTTCAGAAACCTATTTACTCTTCGGTAAGCGTCGTTTTCTGATTATTGTATTCATTATAAAGGACCTCACTTATCGCCATTTTTTTGATGAGATTTTTAACTGTGATATCAAGTCCTGTGCCCTCGCTGTAATCAGCAGGATAGATATAATCTACCCTGTCACGCCTGAACAAATCCTCAACCTTGCTGTCCTTATTCTGATACACTGCTATTGAATATCCGCCATATGCCTTCATCATCTTCATACAAGGCACATCAGAAAGTCCGTCGCCTATGTATATCATATTACAAAACGGTACGCGCTTGCTGTCATCAGGCATGGAACGATTAAGGTCGTTATCGTTTGCAATATCAAGGACGCCTTTGTTTATTCTGTAAACAAACTGCGTTTTATTTGTATAGTTTACATCGGTCTTAGGCCACACACCGTTGCCGCTTTCGTCATATAGAAACTCACAGGCAAATATGCTTTTGAAAAAACTGCTGATTGATGTGCCTTCAATAATCTCCTTCATTCCCGATGAGATTACATAGTGCTCCACCTGAACGCCAAGTGTTTCGCCAAAATCAGTTATTCGCTTAAACCACTCCTCTACCCCATTGTACAACTCGACATTTTTTCCCATTTCAACAAGCTTTTCTCTTAAAAGCGGTATGTTTTTATCCTTAGAAATTTTGACCATAGCATACATATAAGCAAGAATTGAGTCCATATGCTCACGCCGACCAAGGTCATTAGCAAAGAACCAGAACTCCTCCTCCGTCATTCCAAGGCTTGGAATAAAGCTGTAGTCCTGCATATCCTTTGTGCATAGCGTTTTGTCAAAGTCATACATTATTGCAACAATAGGGAGGTCGTTCATAAAAATTCTCCTTGAATTTATTCGTTTTCGGCTGAATATGTTGTGATTTCAACGGTTTCTATAACGACATCTTCTTCAGGCTTATTATCATCGTCTGTTGATACAGACGCAATTTTATCGACCACATCCATACCGTCAATAACCTGGGCAAAAACTGTGTTACCTACGTCAACGGCATTATAGGCACCGTCAAGGTGAGGATTGCCGCCATTATCATTATAAAGAGCTTTTACAGATTCAGGAACAATATCCGTATCATAGCAGGTTGAACCGTTTTGCTGAACAAAGGTTGAAAACAGATTTGAATCCTTATAGTTTACCAGCTGCGTCTTGGCAGCATTCCAATTCTCTTCAAGTGCGCTCCAACCACCATCGGCATCAAACGCTTCCGCATCTCTCTGATTTATAAAGAACTGGCTTGTGTTGGTGTCCGCTCCGCTGTTTGCCATAGATACGGCACCTCTGATATTAAACAGCTTATCACAAAATTCATCCTCAAACTCAGAGCCGTACGAGCTTGTCTGCTCAGGGTCTCCGCCCTGAATCATAAAATCATCAATTACTCTATAGAATGTTGTACCGTCATATTTGCCGTCATTTGCAAGATTGATAAAGTTTGTAACCGTTCTTGGCGCCTGATCCGGGAAAAATCTGATTGTAATATCACCTTCTGAGGTATGAAGAATTGCAATTGTATCGCCATCTTCAGGGTCATTTAGCTGAAAACCTACATAGTGTTCGCTGTCGTGATTAATATTAGGTGAAATTCCTGCTGCATCTGCGTCAATACCCAGTGAAGCAAGCACACTGACAACATCAACCTCATCATTTGTGCTGACTGCAGTATCTGAGGTAGCAGTATCGACCGTTGCATAATCAGACTGTGAACTTTCAGTTTCACATCCGGAAAATGAAAAAGCCGCAGCCGTACATAACAAAGTGCTTACAAGCAGGCAAATCACCTTTCTGAGATTATTAATATTCATAATAAAATTCCTTTCAAATGACAAAATCTAAATACATTATCATTTTATCATATTTGAATAAACAATGCAAGTTTTATGCATTTAAAGGCGATAATATAGTCTAAGAAAGACACTTTTCTGAACTTTTTAAGTAATATTACCTTAGGAATACTTCGGCGCAAAAAATCATATGCTTATCTGTAACTAAATATCCTGAGAAAGCGCCGTAATGTAATTAAAATAAAATCTTTTCCGATTTCGGAGGCTTCTCAAATACAACGGAGGTTTTAAAATGTCAGAATATCTGCCGGAAGGAAAGCTTATTTCTACACAGGAAAACATAAATATTCTGCGCTCTGTTCAGCTTTTGTATGAAGCAAAACACAGCGAAAAAATTCTTGAAGCGCGCGCAAGCGTTTGTGATTCAAAACACAATCTGATTGTTGACCTAGGCTCTATGAAAGGTATTATCCCGCGTGATGAAGGCGCAATGGGGATTCGTGAGGGGACCGTGCGTGACATTGCCATAATTTCAAGGGTAAATAGACCTGTATGCTTCATTGTAACAGATATAAGAACCAATGACTCAGGCGAAACTTATGCAATACTTTCACGTGAAAGAGCGCAAAATAAGTGCCTTGAAAACTACATATCCAAACTGCGCTGCGGCGATATTGTAAATGCAAGGATAACTCATCTCGAAAATTTTGGGGCATTTGCAGACATAGGCTGCGGAATTGTAGCCTTGATGCCGATTGACACAATTTCTGTTTCAAGAATTGAGCATCCAAGAGAACGCTTTACCGACGGAATGGATATAAAAGCAGTTATAAAGTCAATTGAAAACGGAAGAATAAGCCTGAGCCACAAGGAGCTGCTTGGCACATGGGAGGAAAACGCAAGCAGCTTTTGCGCAGGTGAAACGGTATCGGGCATTGTGCGAAGCGTTGAAAACTACGGGGCATTTGTAGAACTTGCACCGAATCTTGCCGGACTTGCAGAAAGCCGTGAGGGCGTTAAACCCGGACAACAGGCAAGTGTGTACATAAAAAGTATAATACCCGAAAAAATGAAAATAAAACTGATTATTATTGACACCTTTGATTACATCTATAATCCGCAGAAACCCGAATACTTCTGCAATGATGAACATATTGACAGATTTCTTTATTCACCGGAAAAATGCGGAAAGAGAGTGGAAACGGTTTTTAACAATTAATTGACATAAGTTCACTGCGATGTTATTATTAAATTATATTCAGATTAATCGGCATACAAGTCTTTGTCGATTTTTATGGAACAATGAAAAATCGGAGTGGATATTATGCAGATTTCAGCAGCTGATATAATAATTATAATACTATGCCTGATTACTCTTTTGATAACTGTTGCGGCTTTGATTATAATTTTGAAGAACAAAAACAGCAATGCAGAAAATGATATGATAGAGCAAACTCAGGAGGCTGTACGAAACGAGCTTGTGCGCCAGCAAAGCGCTCTCAGACAGGAGCTTGCAGGTCAGACGCAAACGTCTGTAACTAATCTGGGCACCATTCTCTCGGAAAATCAGAGAAATTTTTCTCAGAACCAAAGCGAAAAGATGTCTCAGCTTGAAGAAAGGCTTAAGACATTTTCGCTTGAAAATGAACAAAAGCTCGAAAATATCAGAGCCACAATTCAAAATCAGCTTCTGCATCTTCAGGACGACAATAATAAACAGCTTGAAGAAATGCGAAAAACAGTGGATGAAAAACTGCAAAAAACACTTGAAGAAAAAATGACCCAATCCTTTGCACTGGTAAACGAAAGACTTGAACAGGTGTATAAGGGACTCGGCGAAATGCAGACGCTTGCATCGGGCGTAGGCGACTTGAAAAAGGTACTCTCAAACGTAAAGACAAGGGGTATTTTAGGCGAGATTCAGCTCGGAGCGATTCTTTCTGAGATACTCTCCCCCGAACAATATGAGGAAAACATTGCAACAAAAAAGGGCTCACGCAATGTTGTAGAGTTTGCAATAAAGCTGCCCGCCGAAGACAACGGATTTATCTATTTACCGATTGACTCAAAGTTTCCGGGCGATACCTACGCTTCACTCAGAGATGCAATTGAGGACGGCGACAAAGAAAGAGTTGATGCTGCTGCAAAGCAGTTAATTACAACAATTAAAAATGAAGCAAAGGATATAAGAGACAAGTACATTGACCCGCCGAATACAACGGATTTTGCAATTATGTTCCTGCCCTTTGAGGGACTGTACAGTGAGGTTGTAAACCGAGGACTTGTTGAAATATTACAGCGTGAATATAAAGTAAATGTTGCAGGCCCCAGCACTATGGCTGCATTGCTCAACTCACTTCAAATGGGCTTTAAAACTCTGGCGGTTACAAAACGCAGTGCTGAGGTGTGGAAAATACTCAGCGATGTCAAAAAGGAATTTGACACCTTCAACGGTATTCTTGAAAACACTCAGACACGTCTAAGGCAAGCAAATGATGAGCTTGAAAAGCTCGTCGGAGTACGCACAAGACAGATTCAGCGAAAGCTGAAGGATGTTCAGACAACCGAAGGCTTGAGCGAATAGGACAGCGAACAGGGTTAAGTAATAACTTGTATATTTTAAACATAGCTAAAGCGACTTAAAGCGGCTTTAGCTATGTTTTACTTTACATTCTTCTATCCTCCCTATTCTCTTCGCTTTAATAAACTGCTGCGGCTGTACTGAGGTTTTCTGCACCAGATGATAATTCTTGAGCTTAAATGACTTAGTTTTTCAAATACCAGTGCAGCAAGAACTCTTAGCATAACATACAAAAGCGCAATTAACACTGTCAATAGGCTTATTACAATTAAAATTATGAAAAATGCAGACATAAAAACATCCTCGTATTATTAAATAGTAGTATTAAGAACCCTTGATAAAGGGTAATGTGCTATACTGTAAGAGATACTGTGGATTAGTTAAAACCTCCTACCGCTTGACGGTTTTTTTAAGGCTCTAACCACAGTCTCTTTGTACATTTGTTAATCAGTTAGATACCGCACGACGGTTTATTTAGAACGAGGTTACAATCGCAAGGAGTACCGTGGCTCTAAACAGTATCAAATAATTTTTAAAGAGGTATTAGATATGATTTGTATTGGAATTGATGTTGCAAAGGACAAGCACGATTGCTTTATTATGAATTCAGATGGTGAAGTACTTTTTAAGGCTTTCACCATTGAGAATAACAAGCAAGGTTTTGATTCCCTTTATGAGAAGATTTGTTCTGTGTCTGAAAGTCCTAACAAAATAAAAGTAGGACTTGAAGCCACAGGACACTACAGCTACAATATTCTGGGCTATCTCCTTGATAAAGGGCTACCAACCTATGTTATCAATCCGTTACATACAAATCTTTACAGAAAAAGTCTAAGCCTTAGAAAGACGAAAACGGATAAGGTAGACGCTCATACTATTGCTATGATGTTAATGTCTGATGTGAACTTAAAGTCCTACTCAAACACATTATATCATAACGAAGAGCTAAAGTCACTAACAAGATACAGATTTGATAAAGTTAAAGTGCGTGCTAAACTAAAAACCTCTGTTTCTCGTCTTGTCAACATACTTTTTCCTGAACTTGAAAAGCTTGTTCCTACACTTCATATGGCGTCAGTTTACGCATTATTAAGCGAATATCCCTCAGCTAAGCTGATTGCTTCTGCTCATCTGACTGCTCTTACAAACCTTATCGCAAAAGCATCCAAAGGTCGTTACAACAAGGATACTGCAATTAAAATTCGTGAAGCTGCAAGAAATTCTATTGGCTCAAATATGCCTGCAAAATCTCTTGAACTAAAACATACAATCAAACTCATTGGGGAGCTTACCTCAGAAATTGATGAGATTGAACTACAAATCGAAATTATTATGGATGAAATCAATTCTCCAATTCTTTCAATTCCGGGTATCAGCTACCGTATGGGTGCAATGATTATTGCTGAAATCGGTGACTTTGATAACTTTAGTTCCCCTGACAAAATTCTTGCTTATGCAGGATTATCCCCGTCAACATATCAATCAGGCAAGATGGATAACGCTTATTCACATATGGAAAAGCGTGGCTCCAAATACTTGAGATATGCTCTCTTCAATGCAACTAAGTTTGTATGCAATTGGGATAATACCTTTGCAGAATATCTTTCCAAGAAACGAGCTGAAGGCAAGCATTACAATGTTGCTATATCCCACGCCTGCAAAAAACTTGTCAGAGTTATTTATCACCTTGAAATTACAGGAGATACCTACAAGCCTATGACTTGACTTTTCCTGTTTATTTGATATTTTTTTGAGCAACTGCTTGGTTGCTCTTTTTGTCGTGCAATATTTCTAATTTTTCTATGTTGAAATTTTTTTCAACTTTTTTCATTTTTGGACTTGACTTTTAATAGTTAGTCTTA
>CAYQXN010000060.1:0-10969 GCA_964421585.1 uncultured Ruminococcus sp.
AATTTTAAAAATGCAACACAAAATGCAACACGAAAAAGAAAAAGTGCCGATTAAATCAGCACTTTTGTGGTGGAGGTGAGGGGAGTCGAACCCCTGTCCGAAAATCGCTTGCCAAGGTTTTCTCCGAGCGCAGTCGATGTTTTAAATCTCCCTCACTGCATCGCCCAACGACAGGCTATGCAGCTTGGCAGCTCCTGATGTGTGACGCAGTACGGAGCACTCCTGCGTTCACATTTACCGCTAATCGACGCCCCTTACACAGCCGCGGTGCTCTGTGCAGGAACGAGCAACTGCTTAGGCAGCTGCTAATTCAACTGTATTTTTGTCAGTTAATTTTAAAGTGCGGATTTTATGGCGGTTCCGCACCGCCGCTCGCTTACCAAGGTTTACAATCCCCGTCGAATCCTTTACACCCCCGTATATTATATCAAAAATTCCTCAATACAAGGATTTTTAATCTATTTTCAACGACACTTACTAACAGATTGAATTAAGTCGTATAAAAAATTATCAAAAAATTATTTACTTTGCCAGATACAAATCGACTGTATCATATATATTAATATATCCGCCGACTGCATACAGCGCTTTTTTCATATCTTCTTCAAAGCCCTGTTTTATATCCTTAGGCAACGCTCTGTGGTCGGAATATGTGTTTAGCAAATCAATATATTCATCGGCGCTTAACCTGCGGACACGCTTGTAAATATTAGTAAACACAATGTCAAACCCATTGTCTGCTAATTCCCCGAGTTTTATTTTATAATTATCCTCACAAAATTCAACTTGCTTTTTGTCGCTTGGTCTGTATTTTTTATAAACCGTCATACTCGCAGCATTGGTTTCATCATCATTTCTGCTGACAAACGGATGGTTCCAAAATAAAGCAACCAGCCCGTTTTGCAAAAGCAGGCTTTTTACCTTTTCATAGCCGTTTGGTTGTTTAATCCAATGAAATGCAGTCGCAGAATAGATTAAATCAAAGTTGTTTTCGGGCAAATCACTCTTTAGAAAATCATCATTTATAATGCTTATATTCTTATAATTTTCAAACTTCACCCTGCAATAATCAGCAAGATTTTCACCAAGCTCAACAGCTGTCAGATTACAGCCTATATCGAGTAACGGTCGGGTCGCCTGACCTGTACCTATTCCTATTTCAAGCACATTGCTGTCAGATGAAAGCTTTGAAAATCTAAAAATATCTTCAAACAATTTTTCAGGGTATTCGGGTCTTACTCTGTCATAATTTTTGACATTCTCGTCAAAGGTATATCGCAAATCCATAGCACTTATACTCTGCCCTGCTCCTTGATTGCACGTTCAATGTCACGCTTTGCACTGCGTTTTGCCATATCCTCGCGCTTATCATAGAGCTTTTTGCCTCTGCACAAGCCGACCTGCAATTTAACTTTGCTGTCCTTAAAGTACAGACTTATCGGTATAAGCGAATAACCTGTCTGCTTTACCGTACCGTAAAGCCTGTTTATTTCCTTCTTGTGCATAAGCAGTCTGCGCACACGCACAGGGTCACGATTGAAAATATTGCCCTGCTCATAGGGCGAAATATGCATACCGTTTACAAAAATCTCACCGTCAACGATTGAGCACCAGCTATCCTTAAGATTTACTCTGCCGCCCCTGATTGACTTTACTTCTGTTCCGCAAAGCTCAATGCCTGCTTCATATGACTCCTCAATAAAGTAATCGTGATGAGCTTTTTTATTCTGAGCAATAGTTTTGAGCGAACTCATATTTCATTCCTGCCTTCCAATGCTTTGGCCAGGGTATATTCATCGGCATATTCAAGGTCGCCCCCAACAGGAATACCGTAGGCAAGCCTTGTAACCTTTACTCCCATCGGCTTCAAAAGCTTTGAGATATAAAGTGCGGTTGCGTCGCCCTCAACAGTAGGATTTGTTGCCATAATAACCTCTTTTACGGTATCGTCGCCAAGCCGTGCGATAAGCTGCTTGATTGTGAGATTGTCGGGTCCGATGTCATTAAGAGGGGAAATTGCTCCGTGCAGCACGTGATAAACGCCCTTGAACTCGTGAGTATTTTCAACTGCTGTTGCATCTCTCGGAGTCTCCACAACGCAGATAACAGAGTTATCCCTTATGGGACTTAAGCACACAGGGCAAAGCTCCTTATCTGTCAGGTTGCAGCATCTGCTGCAATAGTGAATTTTGGTATGGGCGTCAGTTACTGCCCGGGCAAGCTCCTCTGCCTCTGTTTTTGACAGATTGAGAACATAATATGCAAGTCGCTGCGCAGTTTTATGACCGATACCCGGCATTCTTTCAAACTGCTCCACAAGCTTCTCAAGCGGAGCAACATTATACTGTGCCATAATCAGAACATTCCCGGAATATTAAGACCGCCAGAAATCGATTCCATTCTTTCTTCTTTTTCCTTTGCAGCCGTTCTGAGCGCCTCATTTGCAGCAGCCATCACAAGGTCAGAGAGCATTTCCACATCTTCTGGGTCAACAACCTCAGGCGAAATCTCAACCTTTGTAAGCTCCATTTTGCCTGTCACGGTAACCTTAACGGCACCGCCGCCTGCTGCTGATTCATACTCCTTTGCTTCAAGCTCGGCTGATACTGCTTCCATATCATCCTGAAGCTTTTGTGCCTGACGTGCAAGCTGCTGAATATTGTTTGCACCGCCGCTGCCGTATCCTTTTGGTAATCTTGCTTTCATAATATTAACTTCCTTTCAATTTTATTCTTCAATGACCTCTACTTCCGTACCCTCAAGGCTTTTCTTAAGGGTTTCAAGCGGGTCTTCTTTCTTTTTTTCTTCCCGAACACGCTTATATGGTCCCAGCTTATATACGCTGCCTGTGGTTTCAAGAATTATCTTGCGAACCTCCTCACGTCTGCTGCCCTTTTTTAGCAGCTCAAAAGCCATCTCATTACTTGTATCTATGAGCAAATAATTTCCGCTGACATAAGCAGATGAGCCGGCAAATGCGGCAGCAATCGTTCTGGAAATCGCTTTCATATTATCCACAACATCTACCCATTCCGAAAACGGCTTTGCGTTGCGATAAATTTCATCTATATTTGTACTGCTCTGCGTATTCTGCTTTGGTGTCTGCTGAATAACAGGTGCAGGCTTGGCAACCGGCGCAGGTTTATGCACAGGCTCCTCTTCGGGGAGCGGAGAAGCTTCAATTTCAGCCGATGATTCCTGTTTTTCAGGCTGAGTCTTAGACTTATCTTCGGTATTTTTGACCTCCTCCGCCTTGTCCTTATCGGGTGCAGTATCCTTCTCTGTCTTTAAAGGCTCATAGTTGACCGTTATTACGCTTCTTACCGCCTTTTCAAGCGCCGCCACCCTTGCCGTCAGCGCCTCGGTAGTTGCGTCCAACTCGGCTGATGACAGCTTTACCATTGCCATTTCAAACTCTGTTCGGTCAGCCGTACCGTTTCCCATACGCTGATAGGAGCGTGACAAAACGTCCATATAATAAACTATATCAGCAAGCGACAAATAGTCAGCCTGAGTCTGAGCCTCATCAAATTCATCATCCGACATCACAAGAATGTCTCTGGGATTTCTGACAGATTTTATCAGCATAAGCGCCCTGAAATGTGTTAAAAGCTCATCACAAAGCCTTGACATATCCTTAGACTCGGAATAAAGCCCGTCGATAATCTCAAGAGACTTTGCGGTGTTCTTATTGATAACAGCCGCTGCAAGCTCATAGAGATATGTCTTGCGTGCAAGTCCAGCGGCGCTTCTGACAACATCTTCGTCAATCTGAGAGCTTATGGCAATACATCTGTCAAGCAGAGACAGCGCGTCACGCAAAGCGCCGTCGGCAACAGCTGCAATCAGCATTGCGGCGCTTTCAGAAAGCTTTGTCTCCTCCTGCTGTGCAACATACAAAAGGCGGTCTGCAATTGCTCTGGGCGGAATACGGTGAAAGTCAAAACGCTGACAACGTGACAAAATCGTCTGAGGCAGCTTATGGATTTCGGTTGTCGCAAGGATAAATATTACATGCTCGGGAGGCTCTTCAAGCGTTTTGAGCAGCGCATTGAATGCCTGATTGGTGAGCATATGAACCTCATCGACAATATACACCCTGTATTTGCACTTTGCAGGCTTAAACTGCACCTCGTCAATAATTGAACGAATATCGTCAATATTTCGGTTTGATGCAGCGTCCATTTCGACAACGTCAAGAATACTGCCGTCGTCAATTCCTTTGCAAGCTTCACATTCACCGCAGGGATTTCCATTGTGAGGGTTCAGACAATTTGCAGCCTTAGCAAGAATTTTTGCACAGGTAGTTTTGCCTGTTCCCCTTGAGCCTGTGAACAGATAGGCGTGATTGAGCCTGCCTGTTGAAATTTCATTTTGCAGGGTAGTTGTGATATGCTCCTGACCCGACACGTCGTCAAAGGTCTGAGGTCTCCATTTGCGATATAGAACCTGATACAAAAAATTCACCTCCGCCTTAAAGCCATAGCTTAGTGCAGCACCTATCTGAACGGACAAACAGCACGGAACAAAGCGGTACTGTCTCAACAAAAAATGCAAGCCGTCAGCCGAAAACGGCAATCGTACAAATAAGTGAACGACAGACTTACTGCATCGCATCAGAAATACTGCTTAATGCTGCTCGGTTCCCCGCCTGACATGGTTCGCAGACCCCAATCGCACAGGGCCTGCCGCTCACTTAACTGCACGAATGACTTCTTGCAATTCAATTTATTATATCATATCAATTTTACAAAATCAATACTTTTTAATCAATCTCAATTGTAAATTTAATCAAACTTATTTACAAATTATTGTTTATCAGAGGTTTTCTTTTCCGTACCTCACGCTTATATGTACAAGCCAAAAAGTTCTATTGAATTCAAAAATTAATTTTACTATACTGAGGGTATAATAAAAAGTCGGTGATAGTATGCCATTCAGTCTTGATAAAATATTCACTACAATAACGGCAAATCCGTTTCGCAAGGGAAATTATTTTGAAATTGAACCCTGCAAAGCCTTAAAGCCGTACATAAGATGCTTTTGGGGAAGCCTTCACAGCAGAATAAAGCGCAAGGGCGAAAATTTTAATACCTCCCTAGTGATTCCCGACATCTGTATGGGCATAATAATAACAGCAAATACTGACGGCAATCAGATAAACAGTGGTTTTTGCGGTATAAACAACGCTCCCTATGTTTCTGAGGAAAGCGCCGACTTCTGTTTCGGCATAAGATTTTATGCATGGAGCGTCGTGCTGTTTTCTGACGAAAAATTGAACGGTATTCTCAACATCTTCTCAGATGTCAAGGAGCATTTTTCGGGGTTTACCGAAGAATTAAGCGAAAGGATATATTTTGCCGATAACATTTATGAACGCAAGGCTATTGCCGAAAAATATCTTTTGAGAAAAATTAATGTCCGCAGAGAAAACAGTGATATAATGAACTGCGTTTATTACATAATAAACCGAAGCTGCAATGCAAACGTTACAGACTTGTCCGATTATTGCTACGTCAGCAAAAGGCAGCTTGAAAGAAAATTCCTTGAAAATACGGGCGTTTCTCCAAAACAGATGATAAATCTGATACGCTATCAATTATTGTGGCAGGAAAGTCTGAAATCAGATTTTAATATTCTAAATTCCGTTGAAAAATTCGGCTACTGCGACCAATCGCATTTACTCAGAGATTTTAAAAAATATCATGGCATGCCACTGGGCGCAGCTCAAAATTCGGTCATAAAATAATGTCGCATTTTTACAATACAAAATTAAATATTTAATGCAGAATAGTAAGTAAGGAGGCAAGTCAATGAATACTAAAGAACTATCCGCCTATATTATGGAACAGCTATCCGATTTGGAGGAAATCCGCAACATCCCGATGATGGGAGGATATATTTTCTATTATAAAGAAAAAATATTCGGCGGAATATACGGAAACGGATTTATGGTAAAGATTACGGAAGCCAGCAAAAAGTATATGCCTGACAGTGAATCATATCCACCGTATCAAGGTGCAAAACCCATGCTGACGGTCACAATTATTGATAACAAAGAGCTGTTACAAAAAATGATTATTGAAATGTTTCCTGATTTGCCCGAAAAAAAGATCAAGAAAGATAAAGGAAAAAGACAATTATGACAAATCCAAGTATTTTTGTAAAATCTCAAAAATTCATATACAGAAATGCCCGTCCGCTTGACCTGGCAAGGTGGAAACTTCACTTTGAGAACGGAAGCATTGATGATGTGTTGAGTGTTTTATCATTTTATCAAAATGATGACGGCGGTTTTGCATATGCCGTTGAGCCTGACAACTGGAACATAAATTCAACTCCGATAAGCGCCTGGGTTGCTACAATGATACTGCGTGAAATCGGTTTTGAGGAACCGTCTCACCCGATAATTCAAGGCATTTTAAAATACCTTGACAGCGGGCAGGATTTTTCTGACGGCAAATGGTATAATGTAGTTTCAGGCAATAATGATTATCCTCATGCAATCTGGTGGGAATGTGGAAACGGCAGCGGACTGCCTGACGATAATCCTACTGTAAGTCTTGCAGGTTTTATATTAAAATTTGCAGATTATGAAAGCCGTATTTATAAAAAGGCAGAAAAGATTGCAGCTAAGGCTGTTGATGAATTCATTAAAAATCCGACAAACGAATTCCATACGTTAAGATGCTTTTCCGACCTGCTCAAATACTGTGAAGAAATCAAAAATCTGCCTCCGTTTGATATTAATAAATTCAGACAAACAATAATTTTACAGGTGAATAAAATTGTATGCAAAGAGCCTGAAAAATGGTACACGGAATACGTCTGCAAACCCTCGATATTCTTTGGAAACAACAGCGTTTTTAAGTATGTAAACAGTGAACTTGCAGAAGCCGAAGCAGATATAATTATTAAACAGCAGCTTCCTGACGGTTCATACCCCATTACGTGGCTGTGGCATAACAATTACAAGGAATTTGAAATAGCCGCCAACTGGCGGAAATCCGATATTATAATCAAAAATATGCTCTACCTTAAAGCATTTGGCAAAATATCCTTTAAACAATAATCTATTAAAACTTGTTCTATTCACTCAAAAAGCAGGGACGCATTTTATGCGTCCCTTCTTTATATTCGATACGTATTTGAAAAATCAATCACATAAATGAGCATACAAGGTCTGTGTATTCCGACGGATTTTCAAGCGGAAGTCCTGCAATGAGGAGTGCCTGACAATAAAGCACCTCTGCATACTTCTTTGCCTTTTCAATGTCGGTTTCAATCATCGCCGCCATTGATTTTACTGCCGAATGTCCGAGGTTAAGCTCAAGCACACGCTGAGCCTTCATACCCGACTCAGGCTGAACTGCATTGAAATACTTCTCCATTTCAAATGAAATTCCGCCCTTTGCCGTAAGGCATACAGGATGAGAAACAAGTTTCTTTGAGGCTGTAACCTCTGCAACCTTGTCCCCCAGAGTTTCCTTTACAAAAGTGAGAAGCGCGCTGTTGTCCTGTTCGCTTTCATCATTTTCGTCATTTTCAATTCCGAGGTCGTCATTTGTAACCGAGCAGAACTTTTTCTCCTTGTACTGCATAAGAGACTGAATAGTGAACTCGTCAATATCCTCTGTACAATAAAGAATTTCATAACCCTTTGAACGCAAAAGCTCTGTCTGAGGCAGATTATCGATTGCAGCAGAATTTTCACCCATTGCAAAATAGATAAACTTCTGCTCCTCTTTCATTCTGTCAACATACTCATCAAGAGTAACAAGCTTTTTCTCTGTTGAAGAATAGAACATAAGCAGATTTTGAATCTGCTCCTTATGCATACCGTAGTCGGAAACAACACCGTATTTTAGCTGTCTGCCAAAGGCAGTAAAGAACTTTTCGTAGCTTTCACGTTCATTTGTGAGCATTGCATTAAGCTCGTTCTTGATTTTCTTTTCAATGTTCTGGGCAATTGTAAGCAAGCGGCGGTCGTGCTGGAGCATTTCCCTTGAAATATTAAGAGAAAGGTCGGCGCTGTCAACAATACCTCTTACAAAGCGGAAATGCTCGGGCAAAAGCTCTTCGCAGTTCTCCATAATGAGAACACCGCTTGAATAGAGTTGCAAGCCTTTTTTGTATTCCTTTGTGTAGTAGTCATATGGAGCGGAAGCAGGAATAAAAAGCAATGCCTTGTAGGTTACAACACCCTCAATTGAGGTAACAATTGTTCTCAGAGGATTTTCCATAGTCATAAACTTCTCTTTATAGAAGTTATCATACTCTTCCTGCTCAACGTCCTGCTTTCTGCGCTGCCAGATTGGCACCATACTGTTAAGGGTTTCGGTCTCGATATAGTCCTCATATTCAGGCTTGTCGCTGTCCTTTGTATCCTCCTTAACCCTGCTGCGGGTCATATCCATAATAATCGGATAGCGGATATAGTCGGAGTATTTCTTGACAAGACTCTGAATCCTGTACTGCTCAAGGAATTCATCATAATTTTCATCCTCGGTATTTTCCTTAATGTCAATGATAATTTCCGTACCTACAGATTCCTTTTCGATTTCCTTAATTGTATATCCGTCGGCGCCGCTTGACTGCCAGCAAAAAGCAGCGTCCGAGCCGTATTTTTTAGTATTTACAGTAATCGTTTTAGCAACCATAAATGCAGAATAAAAGCCAACGCCGAACTGACCTATGATGTCAATATCATCCTGCTTCTCTTCCATTTCACTCTTGAACTTATAGGAGCCGGAGGAGGCGATTGTGCCGAGGTTGTTTTCAAGGTCATCCTTATCCATACCGATTCCGTTGTCGGTAATTGTAAGGGTGCGCGCGTCCTTGTCCGCCTTTATCTCTATTTTGAAGTCGCTCCTGTCCATTCCCACCTTATCGTCTGTAAGCGAGATAAAGCAGAGCTTGTCAATTGCATCGCTTGCATTCGAGATGATTTCTCTTAGAAAAATCTCCTTGTGGGTGTAAATTGAGTTAATCATCAAGTCAAGAAGCCTTTTTGACTCGGATTTAAACTGTTTCTTAGCCATAAAATTACTTCCTTTTCAACAATATTTTGAACTGTCTTGTGGGATAAAATTCCCACTAAAAGTATATTTTACTATAAACTCCAAAACTTTTCAATATGTAATTTTTGCAATATGTGCAAATAACGGCTATTATTATATACTAACTGCAATACAAAAACCGCCCTGTGCCAATGCACAAGGCGGTTAATTATACAGAATATTATTAATAATCCTAATTCAATTAATTGCTTTTGCTTTGAATGTATTCATCCATTGCTGCCGCCGCAGTTTTGCCTGCACCCATCGCAAGGATTACAGTAGCTGCGCCTGTAACGGCGTCGCCGCCTGCAAAAACACCCTCGCGTGATGTAAGACCGTTGTCGTCAGCAATAATGCCGCCCCACTTCTGCGTTTCAAGACCCTTTGTTGTAGCCTTAATGAGAGGATTAGGCGAAGTACCGATAGCAATTACAACTGCGTCAACGTCAATAACAAACTCACTGCCTTCAACTGCAACAGGTCTGCGTCTGCCGCTCGCGTCAGGCTCGCCAAGCTCCATTTTAATGCACTTCATACCTGTTACAAATTCATCCTCATTACCTAGAATTTCAACAGGATTATTTAGAAGCTTAAAGATGATGCCCTCTTCCTTTGCGTGCTCAACCTCTTCCTTACGTGCAGGAAGCTCTTCTTCGCTTCTTCTGTAAACTATGTAAACATCATCTGCACCAAGACGTTTTGCACAACGCGCAGCATCCATAGCAACGTTACCGCCGCCCACAACTGCAACCTTTTTAGCATGCATAATAGGAGTTGTAGAGTCATCCTTGTACGCCTTCATTAGATTTGTACGTGTGAGGAATTCATTTGCAGAGTAAACACCGCAAAGGTTCTCGCCGGGAATATTCATAAATCTCGGCAAACCTGCACCTGAACCTATAAACACCGATTCAAAGCCGTATTCGTCCATAAGCTCGTCAATAGAAATTACTCTGCCGATAACCATATTTGTCTCAACCTTAACGCCGAGAGCCTTAAGAGTATCGACTTCCTTCTGAACAATTGACTTTGGAAGTCTGAACTCGGGAATACCATAAACAAGTACGCCGCCTGCAAGGTGGAGAGCTTCAAACACGGTAACATCATAGCCCTTCTTTGCAAGGTCGCCTGCACAGGTAAGACCGGCAGGACCCGAACCAATGATTGCCACCTTATGGCCATTCGGCTCAGGCTTGTTTACAACAACATTCTCCTGGGAATTGTGCCAGTCGGCAACAAATCTTTCAAGTCTGCCGATTCCGACAGGCTCGTGCTTTATACCTCTTACACACTTTGACTCACACTGTGTTTCCTGCGGACACACACGTCCGCACACAGCAGGAAGTGAGCTTGACTGTGAAATAACATCATAAGCCCCTGCAAAATTGCCGTTGGCAACCTCTTTAATAAAACCGGGTATATTAATATGCACAGGACAGCCCGAAACACAAGGCTTGTGCTTACAATTAAGACAGCGCTGAGCTTCTTCTACTGCAATTTCCTGAGTATAACCCGTTGCTACCTCAAGGAAGTTTTTGTTTCTTACGTCAGGTTCCTGAGTTGGCATGGGAGCCTTTTTAGGAGACATATTAGGCATAATTATTCAACCTCCTTTTTAAATAAATTGCAGGCATCTTCATATGCATGGCGTTCAAACGGCTTATACATTGCGCCGCGCTTCATAGCCTCGTCAAAATCAACCTTAAATCCGTCAAAGTCAGGTCCGTCAACACAAGCAAACTTTGTCTGACCGTCAACGGTAAGACGACAGCCGCCGCACATACCCGTTCCGTCAATCATAATCGGGTTCATTGACACAGTTGTAGGTATGTTATGAGGCTTTGTGGTTTTGACAACAAACTTCATCATAATAAGCGGACCGATTGTTATAACAAGGTCGTAATTCTCAC
>CAYQXN010000061.1:0-10785 GCA_964421585.1 uncultured Ruminococcus sp.
TCCGAATTCCTTTTCCGTAATCCGCTCTTAAGGGCTTCTCTTATTTCAGCTTTGATATTATATCAAACTATTTCCTCTTTCGCAACCCTTTTTACAATTTTTTATTTTTCTTTTTATTAAAATATCTTGACATTATCATTTTTACTTTATATAATATTGATAACAAATAAATCCCCTTAAAAACAGTGACGGGAACAAGATATAATTTTTTCGGCGCAGAGAGCCGACGGTTGGTGTAAGTCGGTACGAGGAATTGTATGAATAGCTCATCCCCGAGTTTTCCGTATGAATTTTATGTAATGCGGAACGCAGGACAGCGTTATCAGTCAGGACTTTGTTGGAAGTCTGTAAGGGGCACATAGTGATATGTGTCTGAATTTGGGTGGTACCACGGATTTTATTCGTCCCTTTTTAGGGGCGATTTTTTTGTGAGTATTTTCTATATTACGGAGGATATATATAATGAAACCATCATTTGAGAAGTACATTCCCTTCAAACAGATTGACATTCCGGACAGAACGTGGCCGAACAAAAGCATCACCAAAGCGCCAATCTGGTGCAGTGTTGACCTCAGAGACGGCAATCAGGCGCTTGTTGACCCGATGAACCTTGAAGAAAAGCTCGAATTCTTTCACGCTCTCTGCGATATGGGCTTCAAAGAAATCGAAATAGGTTTTCCGAGCGCCTCTGAAACCGAGTATGAAATCTGCCGTGAGCTTATTGAAAACAATCACATTCCGGACGATGTTACTATTCAGGTGCTTGTTCAGGCACGTGAGCACCTCATTCGCAGAACTTTTGAAGCGATTGAGGGCGCCAAAAATGTAATAGTTCATTTCTACAATTCGACCTCAACTTTGCAGCGCAAGGTCGTTTTCAAAACCGATATGGAGGGCGTAACAAAAATTGCCGTTGACGGGGCTAAGCTCATCAGGCAGCTCATAGACGAGTACAAAGGCGATACAAACATCCGCCTTGAATATTCTCCCGAAAGTTTCAGCGGAACAGAAATGGACAATGCTGTTGACATATGCGACAGAGTTATTGAGGCTCTCGGCTCCACCAAGGAAAATCCTGTAATTCTTAATCTGCCAAATACAGTTGAAATGTGCACTCCGAACACCTACGCTGATCAGATTGAATACTTTATCCGTCATCTCAAAAACCGAGACGCCGCAATCATCAGTATTCATCCTCATAACGACCGAGGATGCGGCGTTGCCGCAGGCGAGCTTGCTTTGCTCGCAGGTGCCGAACGTGTTGAAGGAACACTTTTTGGCAACGGAGAACGCACCGGAAATATGGATATTGTTACAATGGGTCTTAATATGTACACTCAGGGCGTTGACCCCAAGCTTGACTTTAAAAATCTCCCTAAGCTGCGCGAAATATACGAGCGCTGCACCAATATGAAGATTGACCCACGCCAGCCATACATCGGAGAGCTTGTATTCACAGCATTTTCAGGCTCACATCAGGACGCTATAAACAAAGGTATGCAATATATGAAAGAAAGCGGAACGGAATACTGGGAAATTCCGTATCTTCCGATTGACCCTGCCGATGTCGGCAGAGAATACGAGCCGATTATCCGCATAAACTCACAGTCGGGCAAGGGCGGTGCAGCCTTTGTTATGAGCCACAACTTCGGCTACGACCTTCCGAAGCGTATGCATCCTGAGTTTTCAAAACTTGTTCAGGCAAAATGCGAAGAGCTCGGACGTGAACTGATTCCAAAAGAACTTTTTGAGGTATTTGAAAAGAACTATATCTGTCACCCTCAAAAGTATGCGCTTGCAAGCAGAAAAATCTATGAAGAGAGCGAAAGCGGCAGGGATTATGTTCACTTCAGAGGAAAAATGTCAATTAACGGCAGCAGCGACAAAATTCAGCTTAACGGAGTCGGCAACGGACCTATTGACGCATTCTTCAATGCTATTAAGGCTGTTGGTCTTGACAAATATGAATTTATTTCATACAGCCAGCACGCAATTTCTCAGGGTTCCGACTCAAAGGCTGTTTCATATATTGAACTTAAAAAAACGAACGGCGAAAACATCTTTGGCATAGGCATTGATTCAAATGTAAATGTTGCATCCGTGCTCGGCGTGCTTAACGCAATTAACAGAGCGGAAGCTTAAATACAATACAACTTATCTTATAAAACATTTTCTTATACAACGCTAAACCATAATAACAAAATTTCAGGGGGCTGTAGCAAAAAAGCTACAGTCCCCTGTATGTTTTATGAGCTTATACAACTTAAAAATTTTTAATAGTTAAATTGAGTCAACCTGCTCGTTAGCTGCGACCTTTGAAGCCTGTTCAATCAACTTTTTGATACTTGCATTATAGACGTGACCTACAGCCTTACCATCAAGAACCGCAAGGTAGCGGCTATTGCCTGTATCATAGAAGCTGACTGTATTGCTGCCGCCTGACGAATAGTTATAGGTTACACTGAACACCGGATTGCCGCTGAAGCTTTCGGTATCACCGTCAGCTCGTGTAATCAAAGAAATATTCTGGAAATAGGTTGTAAAGTATCCCAGCTCAACCTCATCATCACCATAGCTTATTGTAGTGGTGGTTGAGGTAGTTTCCTCACCATCATCATCCGTAGTAGTTGTGGTAGTTGAGCTTAAAGTAAATTCATAACTCTTGCTGCCATCGTTAACCGTCATACCCGAAAGCGAAATCATATTTGGTCTTACAAGATACTCATTAAGCATCTCATCATAGGTCATTGTAGCCCAGGTAACTTTGTCAGATGCAATTGTATAGACAACCTTTCCTCCCTTTACCATAAGGTAAACATAACCGTCGCTGTCCGGCTTTGAAGCAAGCAGCTCAACTGTTGTGTCAGGATAAACAGCCTTAACCGTTGCATACGGAGAAGAAAGTCCCAAATCCTTAATCTGTGACTCAGACGGATTGACCATTTTTACGCTTTCGGCATACAAACCTCTGATATCACCTTCAACGTTACTGCTTGCCGTTTCGCTTGCATATCCCTTTGAAGGACTTGTAATCTCATAGCTTGCCGAAATATTCGAGTCACCATTAGGCACAATTGTGATATCACTGTCAACGTGGGAACCGCCGATTGTGATTGAGCTAGCCTGATTGCTGTCCGTGTCGGATGCAGCCTCATTGACTGTAAGGCTTATCATATCTGTAATGCTGTAGCTGAACGAATCAACAGCGTCAACCTCAACAAAGTAAACCGTATCACTGTCACCGAATTTTACATATGTGCCCGCCTCCTGCGGAGCATTGCCGCCAACAATTATCACTGCGCTTGTGTCGTCCGTGTATTTTACTGTAACTGTGGCAACAGGGTCGTCAAAACCGAAGTCTGAGGAATCGCTGCCGTCAAGGCTTACAACAGTTGAAAACTCAAGCTGTGCCGCATCATTTGCAATATCATCAGGAGCGCCTGTCTTGAGGTCAAATTCCTCAAATCCGACAAGAGTATATTCTGTGGCTTCGCTGTTGCCGTCCTCATCAACAGGTGTGTATGAATCAACATCAAACGAGCCAGACCGATTTTCTATATGAATAGAAGAAATATCAGCCGGATAATACTCCAAAAGTGTTCCGAAGCTGTTATTATCAATCTCGCCCTTTGAGTTTGTGATAATCTTTGCCTGATGCACACCGTTTTCATCAACGGAGGTTGTCATATCCACACCCTCGTCATAGGTAGCAGTACCGCTGCTGCCGCTTGGCAGAAAAATTAACAGGAGCATTACCCCAACAAGAAGTATTGCTGCAACTGCAACAATTATAAGAATTTTTTTATTTATTTTATTCTTTTTATTTGTTTTTTTCTCCTTGCTCTTCATCATTTATTCCTCCTGCGAATCCAAAGTACAAATCCGATTATTATTACTGCAACAGGAACAACAATAACAAAGATGGTCATTATAACATTCTTTGTAGCTACATCAGTAATGCCAAGCTCTGCGCTTTCCATTGACTTGGTTTCAATTGTTATTCCAACGTCGTCCTTATCCGAAACAGTATTAAATACGTTCATAATGTATGCCGAGTTATTGTAACTGTTATAGCTCATAACGCTTGAACTGAACATAATATATGAACCGAATACTACTACATTGGAGGAATTATCATCTGTGTTTGTCCTGGTGCCCTCAGCAGCAACACTGATTGGTTCGCCTGTGATTGCATCGTTATAATCCCAATCCTCGTCTATATCAAGCGGGCAAATTCCTGCCTTATCAGAGGTTGTAAGCAAGGTGTGCGCTGTGGTTTCATCTGTTACCTCCACAGCGTGTGTATCTGAAACAACAACGGGAATCCCTGAATTCTTAAGTCCGTCTGTATAATAATCAGTATAATCAACCAGGAATGCATAAGAGGATGCACTGCTTACTCTGTAGTCGTTGCTTGTTTCAAACACATATCCAGTATCAACCGATATGCCCCATTCCAGAAGGAAGTCATCAAGATTAGGTGTATCAGGCATATCTGCCGTAGGAATATATATAAGTGTTTTTCCGTATTCTCCGTCGTTTTCAAGCCATTCGGAAAGCTTATCTATCGCACTGCCATCAAGGTCAACCGACGGTGCATAAAGTAATACCACTGTTGCATCCTCGTCAACATCCTGTGTTGCAAGTGAAATTTCGTTTACATCATATGCATTGTTTTCAAGCAATGTAACAATTGCGGAGTAATCCTGCTCCTGATTGCCTGTAATCACATCAACAATAACTCTGTCGTCTGTGGTAACGTTTAGAATTGTTGTAACGGCAGTCTGCTCAATTGTTGTGCCTGTAAACTCAAGAGTACCATAATAATAAGCCTCTTCATCATACTCAAAGCAATCTTCAAGCGTAAGCACCTTGTAATGCTCGCCGGACTCAATAATCATAATGTAATTACTGCTTGAAGTTGTCCAGTCAACATCCGTATAGTTTGAAGTAAAAGTCGGATTGGAGGTGAGGTCAACATAATTAAGAGTAATCTTACCGTTTGAATTGCTCACCATTTTGTCCAGCAGAGTTTCTGCCTGAACGAGATATGTACCGCCGCTCTCAAACTGCTCTCGCGTCATAAGGATTGTAATTGTAACATCCTTATCAAGGTGAGATACATAGTCGATTGTATCCTCCTGAAGGGCATATGAGCTATTTGAAGTCATATCAAATTTAAGGCTTGGGAAACGGGTTACAAGAAGACTGCAAATAATATTGATAACCAATAAAATTGCAACAACCACGGCAACAATAGCAATTGCCACAGTACCGTTTTTAGCCTTGCGCGACTTCATAAAGGCTTTAAATCCTCCGTCCTTTTTTGAAGATTTAGCCTTGCCTTTTGATTTTTTATCTGCATTTTTCACTGCCTTTGCTTCAGATGAAGAGCTCTCAGGAGCAGCTGAATTGTTTAAGTTCTTGTTTTCTTCGCTCATTAATATAACCTCCCTCAGCTCCAGCGTCTTTTCTCAAGCACACGGGCAGTAAAGAAAAGGAATGCTCCCGTAACGCTCAGGAAAAATACTACGTCTGTAATACTAAGCAAACCGTATGAAAAGTTTACATAGTAGTTAATAAAATTAATTTTATCAAGCACAGTTGAAATCCAATCAATTGATATATAGCTGACAAAAACGTTCATCATCAAAATAACAAAGCCTACAGCCATACCCACAATTGCCGCAATAATCATACTTTCTGTAAGCACCGAAATAAAAATATTTATTGCAACAAGCGCCGCGCCAAAAAGAATTATACCTATAAAAGTGCAGATAAACACTGACCAATCAGGCGCAGCAAAGAATGCAATTACAATTGCATACACAAGAAAAGCAGCACAGCATACTGCATACAGAATAAATGCGCCTAGGAATTTGCCAATTACGATTTCAGAAAGGTTCACCGGAGCTGTTAAAAGCGCCTGATCGGTTTTCTGACGTCTTTCCTCAGCAAAGCTTTTCATGGTAATAATAGGAATAATGAAAAGAATTACATAAAACATATTGTTGAATACGGCCGAAAGACTTGAGGTATTGCCCTCAAAACAGCTCAGATAAAAGAATAAACCTGAAAAGAAAAAATATACAGCCATTGCAACATAAGCAATTGCAGAATTAAAATAAGAAGAAAGCTCTCTTCTGAGTATCGCTCCCATTATTTTGTTCCTCCCTTCACATATCCCTGACCCGAGGTTAGCTTGAGGAACATATCCTCAAGTGTTTCATTGCCCGACTGCATATCAACAATCGGACAATTAATACGCGCCATAGCGTTGAATACCTCTCGTTGAATATATGAGCCCTTGTCATATTCAATCATATACTTTGCAGCGCCCTCACGCATATCCTGCACCTTAGACACACGGATAACGGAAGGAATCTTCTTGATTTCTGCGATAATTGACGCGGCTGTGCCCTCAGCCACAATTGCAAGCTTTTTCTGACCCGAGCTTACTACAGAGAGCTCATCAGTCTTGGCGTCGGCAACAATCTTTCCGCCTGAGATAACTATAATTCTGTCGCAGGTCGCAGAAATTTCTGAAAGCACGTGAGATGAAAAAATTACCGTATGCTTTTTGCCGAGACTCTTTATCAGCTTGCGAATTTCGATAATCTGCTTGGGGTCAAGACCGACAGTCGGCTCATCCAAAATAAGTACAGGAGGATTGCCGAGCAAAGCCTGTGCAAATCCGACGCGCTGACGAAAACCTTTTGAAAGGTTCTTGATTATGCGGTCAGCCTGCTCTATAATACCCACAAGACGCATAACCTCATTTATATGCTCTTTTTTGGGCAGTTTAACCTTTTTGAGCTCAAACATAAACTCAAGATATTTTCTTACGGTCATATCAATGTAGAGAGGAGGGATTTCGGGAAGGTAACCGATTTTACTCTTTGCCTCCTTAGGTTCCTCAAGAATCTCATGCCCGTCAATGGTAACGGTACCGCTTGTTGAAGAAATGTACCCCGTTATCATATTCATAGTTGTTGATTTGCCCGCTCCGTTCGGTCCGAGAAATCCGAGAACCTCACCTGTCTCAACGGTAAAACTTATGTCGTTAACAGCTTTTATATCGCCGTAACATTTGGTAAGGTTTTTAACCTCAACCATGCGCCATCCACTCCTTAATTTCAAACTAAATATCTGCCTATCTTCAGCCCGGTAGAAACCCTTTTGGATATAAGCAGAATTGAACATTATAGATTATACAACAAAATTGGGATTTTGTGTAGATAATTTTATAAAAAATCAAAACATTGACACAAAAATTCAAAAGTTCATCACATAATGTGCCCTTACAGAGAATTATCGGACAATTTTAGTAAATAATATTTTAAAATAAGGCAGATTATGGTGACGTTATATTCATACAGCGGTTGTTCAACGTTAAAAATTGATTTGCATTTAAATGTTTATCTCTATCAAATTATTTTTAATATGAAAATTTCTATTTTGCGCGACACATATGAGCTTAAATCGGTCGTCCGAAAAAATCGCACATTTTTCAAAGGGATGCCCGCTGAGCATCCCTACGTGTTACGCATAAAGATTAACTTCAGCTAAATCAAAAAAGTGCATTGCCAAAATTATATGTAACTAAATTTTCGGGCAAACACTCTTTGTTTTTTATCAAGCTGTCTGCTAGATTTGGCTGTCGAGGAATACGACAAACTATAATTTAATTCATAAAAAGGAGACGTAAAGTATGGATTATTTAAATGCTTTTTGGGTGGGAGGACTTATCTGCGTGATAGGTCAGATTTTAATTGACAAAACAAAACTCACACCTGCACGCATACTAACAGGTTTTGTTGTAGCGGGAGTAATTTTAGGGGCAATCGGATTGTATCAGCCTCTTGTTGATTTTGCAGGAGCAGGTGCAAGCGTGCCAATCAGCGGCTTCGGCAATCTTATGAGTCAGGGAGTCAAGGAAGCATTGAAAACCGACGGAGCTCTCGGAATTCTGACAGGCGGTCTCACAATCGGTGCCGGTGGAATTTCTGCTGCAATTTTCTTTGGTCTTATTGCTGCTCTTTGTACAAAGCCGGGTGACAAATTCTAATTTGCACCAAATAGTTTCCGAAAAGCATCAATTCATTCAAAAGCCATAATTCAAGCGCGTCGGATACTTTTCTAATACACTCCTGGTCCCGTTTCAAAAGACAAGCAGAACCGCTTTAATTAGCAGTCCTGCTTGTCTTTTTTTATCTTTTATTTATTTTTATCCTTCTTAGCTGCCACGAAATCAAGCTCAAACCAGAATGTACTGCCCTTGCCGAGTGTGCTGCGTACGCCGTAATGAGCACTGTGCGCGTCCAAAATTCCTTTGACAATTGAAAGACCCAGACCGGTGCCGATAACACCTCGCTTATGCTGCTTGTCAACCTTGTAGTATCTGTCCCAGATATATTCAAGCTTATCCGCAGGAATTCCCTCACCGTGGTCGGTAACCTCAATGAGTACCTTTTTATCCTTTATCGTCTGCGTAACTATAACAGTTTTGTCATCTCCCGCGTGGTTAATCGCATTGTTGACAAGATTATATATTACCTGAGAAATTTTTAATTCGTCGGCAAATATATACACATTTTCAGTACTCTCAAAGGTAATATTATATCCGTCCTGCTCCTTGAGCTTTGCGTAGCGCACAAATATATCCTTGATACTGTCGGTCAGGCAAAATCTGACTTTTTCAGGCTGAATTGACCCCGACTGAAGTTTTGAAAGGTCAAGAAGGTCGTTGACAAGACTTGAAAGACGGGTTGCCTCGTCAATGATAATCTGAATGTTCTCAGGAGTATTTTCTCCGGGCAGGTCACGCATAACCTCGCCGTAGCCTGTAATCATAGTCAGAGGCGTCCTTAAATCATGAGAAATATTTGCAATCAGCTCTTTTTGCAGCTTTTCGGTAGCAGCAAGCTCTGTTTTTGCATAATTCAAAGTTGCGTTAAGCTCTTCAACCTCAAGGTAACCCTTCGCATCAAATTCTACATCATAATTCTTCTTTGCAAGCTCCTTGGCCGATTTGTTTGTCTTGGATATAGGGTTTGCTATCCTCCTGCTTGCAAACAATGAAAAAATCAATGCAAGCAGCACAAACACTACTGAAACAATAATCAGCTGATTTTTTATAATATCAACCGTATTGCTGAGCGGAGTAATCGAAGATGTGACTATTAAAAAACACTCGCTGCCGTCCGCAAGCTCAATAATGTCAGCATAAACCATATTCTGCACCTTGTCAGTGCCGTTGCTTATAAGCCGTATTTCGGTTTCCGGAGTATCATCTGTGGAATAGCTGTTAAGTATCCGTTCAAACCTGATTTTTTCAATTTCTCCTCTCAGGCTGCTTGTAACACACAAATACTTTCCGCCATTTTCCAATGCACTTTTATAATATGAATAAGCGTCGTGATATTCAAGATCAAGAGAAGTGGCGGGACTATCGTAATCACATCTGTATTTTTCCGTAAACAGAGAGCTTGTATCATAAAGATATACGGCCAGCGAATTGTAGCTTGCCACATTCTCAATTGTTCCCTGCACATTCTTATTTGATTCAATTGACCTTGATATAATCGAGGCATTTTTTTCAACCTGAGCAGCCTTTGTGCGGGTATAGAAGGCTTCAAGAAAAAACGAGTTGAACACCCAAAGCACAATCAGAATAATAAGACCAAACAGCAAAAAATACCATAGCAGCTTATAATGAAGCGGAAGGTATTTTCTGCCTATGCGATTATAACGTTTCAAACCTATAGCCCACCCCTCGCAAGGTAACTATACACTTGCTGTATTCGCCAAGGCTTTTTCTGAGCAGCTTAATGTGAGTATCAAGGGTTCGTTCATCACCGAAGAAGTCATAGCCCCATACCTCGCTGATAAGTTTTTCACGTGTTAGGGCAAGTCCCTTGTTTCTAACCATATAGAAAAATAACTCATACTCTTTAGGCGTCATATTTACACGCTCGCCGTCAATTGAAACAATTCTTGCAGAAAAGTCAACCGTCAAACCTTCGTAAGTAAACACGTCATTTTTTGACTCTTCCTGTGCAGCACTTCCGTTTGTGCGTTTAATGACTGCATTTACACGCATCATAAGCTCCTTAGGCGAGAATGGTTTTACAACATAATCATCGCTGCCAAGCTCAAAGCCGTGAATTTTGTCATACTCCTCACCTCTGGCTGAGAGCATAATAATCGGCGTCTGTCTGAATTTTCTGATTTCACGGCAAGCCGAAAAGCCATCAAGCTCGGGCATCATAACGTCCATAATTATGAGATCAAACTCCTCACTGCGGCATATCTCAATTGCCTGCATACCGTCAACGGCTTCTTCAACCTCAAATCCCTCAAACTCAGCATATTTCCTTATAATCTGTCTGATTCTGAATTCATCGTCAACTACTAAAATTCTGCTCATATGCAGTTCCCCCTATTTTTTAATATGTTATTGTATCAAGGCAGCACGCCCAATAATACAAGTTTTTCCTTGAATGATTTACAGTTGATTTCATTTATAATTTACAATTAAAATGTGATGATTATATGTTAATTGAAAAATTTCTATGTGTTTTAAATTTCAAATTCAAACTTGCCGATTTTTTCATGCGGCAAGAGCAGCTGTAAACCGTATAAGCTTAGCTAAAAGACAAATTATAGATTAAAATATATCTTTACAATTAAATTGAATATAAACACGACGGTAATCTCAATGAAAAATATGTGCTTTCCTGAGATGAATAATGGTTGTCCACTTGTTACGCATAAAGATAAACC
>CAYQXN010000062.1:0-10522 GCA_964421585.1 uncultured Ruminococcus sp.
AATGAGCCAAGTAATAGTTGAAAATACTCTACTTATCATATTCTGCTCTCCCTTTGCTAAATAAAATAACTGTTCTGTTCTATTATATTACAATAATTAATAGCAAAAGTCAAAAAAATTTAATATTAAAAGAGCTGATACTTAATTACATTGATGAAAACGCTTTCTGGAATTCCGCAAGTACCCTTTCCATATCCGTCTCGGTGTACTTACTGACATTGCGTGAACGCCACTTGTTACGGATTTTGTGCTGTGAAGATGAAAAGCTTTTAAGAACATTTTTATCGTCCTCAAGCCTTATCTGCACAGTTCTCGCAAGCGGCGTATCGGGTCCCAGTCCCTGCAAAAGGGAGCGGAACTCCGTCCAAGTCATATTCTCAAAGTCTTTTGAATAAATGCTGACCCCGTAACTCGACTTGAAAGATGAAACGATTAAATCGAAATCGTCAATTAAGTCGTAGCCGGGGTCGGAGTTTCCCCCTCGTCGTCTTCTCCGCCGCCGAGCAATCCTGAAGCGATTTCAGTAATAGCGGTTGAAAAGTCATTCATATCAAGTTTAAGGCTTTCAATCTTTTTCTGATTCTCTTCATCAAAAAGCAGATTATATACTACAAGAACATCAGATACTTTAATATTTCCGTCAGTGTATATCGCTGCCACTTTGAGCATTGTCACGGCATCACTGTTAGCTTCAACCTCAATATCTTTAATTTTAAACTTTGGCTTTTCCTTAAAATTGAGTTTATTTGTAATATCGATAATCTTTGACATAATTCTTTACTCCTTTATAAAAGTTGCTCAGAGGGCAAATATGTGCCACTCTGAGCGTGTTAAACTTAAACTGCCGGTGTATATGTGGGCTTGCCGTTTGACATAACCTCAAATTCAAGCGGTGCCACACTATTAGAAGAACCGGAACCATTTTGAGTAACTGAAACAACAGCATTTTTAAATAGAACAGTAGCACCGTCAGGAAAGAGCCATGTAAAATCGACCTCGCAGTCTCTTCCGTTCGTATAGGTAAGTCCTGCTATAAGGTCGTTTCCTGGGTCACCGAGAGTTCTTTTTCCCTTGACCGAAATGCTAACGCTCTTTGCAGTCATAAGTCTTGACTTCCAGCCTTCCTGTTCAAATGCATTCCATTCCTCAACGCCGTTGTCAAAAGATACTCTGAACTCTTCGCAGTTAGCAATCGTTACGCCTGCACTCGTTGAGCCTGCCAATGCTACTTTAAACTGATTTTCATAACAGGGAAATACTCCTGTATTTGCTGACATAATTATCATTTCCTTTCATAATAGATTTTCATTTCAATCACACGCTCATAGATACCTTTATCATCTGTGCCGACATCTATCGGTTCAGGCACCAGAAGCTGTATCATATAAATCTGAGCGTAATTTATACTAATATTTTTAATTGTCCGCAGCTTCTCATAAATCCGACGGGCGGTGATTTCTGTTTCATCAGCGTTGTTGTTCCAATGCAGAAGCAAAGAAACGCCAATAATGTCATATGTACTTTCGCCGCCGATTGCAGTAGTTGGCGATTCGCTACGTTTAAGTGTATAAACGCCTAGAGACTTATCCTGCTTATTGTCCAGCTTGCCGATATAATAATGTTCGGCAATTTCAAAGGTTTTCAGCCAGTCCCGTATATTGGCAAGTGTAATCACGTACCGCTCAACCTCCTGTAAATTGTTGCAAAAGTTTCAGTGCAAAAGTTTTCTCTTGTACCGCCTTTAAGCCACGGTTCAAACCATTCTCCTCTTGCAAAAGCGTGTTCATCCTTTTTAAAGTTATACTCGGGATGAAAATAAAGCCGCCTGGCATACGGCGTTGACGACACAATCTTTGTAACGCCATTTGCAGAAAGCGAATAATCCGCAAAAGTGTTTTCGTTCTGCAAATTTCCTGTATCAAAAGGCATAACCTCGGCATTTTTAACCTCAGTAAGCAATGCATCTGTAGTCATTTCCAAGGCTTTTTGCGAATTTTTTTCGAGCTGCTTTAACAATCCAAAATTCAGATTGACTGTTGATGATACTTCAAAAACTCCCATTAAATCACGTCCAGTTCTGTAAAATTAACCGTGCCGTCCGGGTTACGAGCCTTTACGCCCGTAACAATATCCCTGCGAACTCCGAAAACCTCAACGAATCCGCCGCTTATTACAGGTGAACCAGGACAAATGTCACCCGGAATAAGAATAACGCCATTGACTTCTACAAGTTTCTTTTCTGCGGTAAAAACCGTTTTGGCTTTATCCTGATAATTGCATAAAATATAGTCGCCGTATAATTCATCTGACGGAACTAAATCGTCAGAGGGATATAACTCCTTGCGCTCGTATATAATGACAGGCGCACCGTCTTCGGTTACACCCTCGCCATACAACGTGATATAAATCGGCGTCTTGCAAAAGCGAGGGCGGACAAGGCAAGGAAATTTCATAAAATCACCTCAAATTGCAGGATAACAAAGTCCTGTTGAGAGCAACATTGTGTAAAGCTCCGTTGGAATTGCTACCCCGCAAATAAATTTCACACTCTGACCGCCAAATGCCATTGAAACGCCATTGAGTGAATAACTGGAGAGCTGAGAGCTTAATATGTCCTCGTTTTCACGTTCAAACTCTGCAAAGCGTGTATGCACACGCTTGATAAGTCTTCTTTGTAACTCGGTAAGCTTTTCAAAATCTATTATTCGGTTAAAAGTCAGAGTATCAATATGCTCAGCAGCTTTCAGCAGATATTCATCAGTAGTGCCCTGGTTTTCGATATATACGCTGTACATATTATCACTCCTTTTGGTCTGCTTTCAGCTTCTTATTTTCAGCCTTCAGCTTTACGTTTTCCTTTTCAAGAGCTTCGTACTTTTCAAGCGAAACAGTTTTGCCTAAGGCGTGCTCCTTGATTTTGCCGTTATCATCATAAATGTCAAAGCCCTGTGCCTGATAGGCTTTTGCCTCTTCGCTTGTGTTTACCGTATAGACCTTGTTGCCTTTAATAGCTTTCATCGCAGTTCACTCCTTTACACCGCGGCATGAATAATAACGCCGTCTTTCATAAGCTCGTCAATAGCAAAGGTTCCGTTAAAACGTCTGTTCTGATACATATAGTTATCAGCTGTTCTGCTGTCTGTACCGGGAGTAAATACCTTGATATAAGAATACTTAATTCTTGACACCTGCGCTTCGGGGTCAATAAAGATATAGTTAATCTGTCTTGCTGTGTCGTCTGCAATACAACTGTCCGTAAAGTTGAAGAGCGACTTAAATCTTGCACTCGGAACTTCTACAATTTTATTAATGTCATCAACAGAACGAATGCGGCGGTCAATTGCATTTTCGGAATTAATATTTAGAGTTCTTTCAATACCCTCTGCGTTTTTGAGAAGTTTTTTATAAGTCGGGGTACAGTAAAGAATAACTCTGTCAAGCGGCACGCCTGCCTCCGTGAATGCTTCAAGGTTGTCATCAAAATCCGAAAGCACGTTAGCTGACGTAAGCGCGGTTGTTTTTATTGTTGCGCCAACTCTTTCGGCTTCTGTAAAGAGCTTGCTGTATGTGTAGCAATCAAGCTCGGGAATAGCTTGTGTTTTCTCAAAACGCTTCTGTATGTTTGCAATTGATACCACAAGATTTGTTTCGTCAACGTCAAGCGGATCAATGGCGAACTCAACATCTCTGTCATGGTCAAGCGTCTTTGTTTCATAACCGTTTGAGTAAGTACCTGAATTAAAGCCTCCGCCACTTCTGGTATGATCCTTATAACCGCTTACAGAAAGCTTTGGAATTTTGATGTCCTTGCCGTTTACAATCTGAATGTCTGAATTTGAATGGTACAGGTCATCGCAAGTAAGCTCCTGACCGTACAATTCTCTTAATACGTTGCTGAATATGGTTGCATATTCTAAAACTGCCATAATTATTCCTCTTTTCTTATCTTATTTTTTGATTCCGAAAATCCCTCTTAGAGTTTCTTCGGTTGTTTCGCTTGCACCGTTACCGTCACCGCCGATTTTCTGCACACCACCTGTGCCGCCGTCCTGTGCCGCTGCTCCTTTAAGAGCAGGTACATTATCGAGTACAGTTTTAATAGCTTCGGCAATCTTTTCAGAATTGATATTGCCATTGGTATCGGTCGCCATCTTAAAATCCGCCATTTTAAGCACATACGGAATTGACTTTACGTCAACGCCCTGCTTAATGGCTTCAAGCGTTGCAGACTGATTAATTTCAGCTGTGAGACGTGCACTTCTCTCGCTGTTAATTGTATTCTGCAATTCTGTCACATTTGGCGTATTTTTAGCTTTTTGTTCTTTATAAGAACTAATCGCCTGTGACATTTCATCTTCTGATAATCCCTGCTGCCTGAAATATGACTTTAAAACGGTATCTTCTGCCACCGCCTGTTTGCCCGTAATTATACTTGCGAGCTTGTCATAATCAAGTGCAGGCTGTGTCTGACCTTCGGTCTGCTGCGTCTGCTGACCTTCTGATTGTGTCTGAGTATTTGTTTCGCTCATATAAAAAAGCTCCTTTCAGTTTTCGGGGTGTCTCCCCATATCAGTTTTTAGAGTGTCTCTCTATAACAGTTTTCCTCGGTGTCTCCGCCAACGCACAGTTTTACGCCATATCGTTTTTGGGCAGTAAAAAAGCACCTCACGCAATCGTAAAGTGCTTAATCGGTTGATTTAGTTTTCTTTGGATTATCAGGCACAATTTCAACAAAACCGCCCGAGATAAGCTGTTTTGCTCGTTCATCTGAACATTCAAAGGTTTCATTGACAGGTCGGGTTATAAAGCCCTCTGTTTTGTCGTTGAATTGTTTAATTACTCTGACTTTCACTATTTTCGTCACCACCTTCCAAATCTCATCGTCAAAACCTTTCCATTTTTCTGTAACAGTCATAATTTTATTTATCCTTTCGGCTTTCCACAGCAAATTTAATGAAGCTCAAAAAAGCCTTTACGAATAACATCACCCAAGCAGCAACAAAACAGCCAATAGGGATTACCGCTCCGTTAGCTTCAAGAACGTAAAGTAAAATTAAAAATATAGCCATAAAAACACCTCCTAAAAATAAGTATAAAAATAGCACCCTGCATTTCTGCAAGGTGCAGATTTATAAAATTGGGTATTAAAATACCACCTGCACTTCTGTAGGCGGTATTTTTTTAGATATTCTATGCAGAAGCAACCTTAAAATCTGTATCGCTATGTTTATCGGTAGATTTATTAACATCTCTTTTTTCTTTCAACATCTGTTCCATAACCTTTATATCATCTTTATCATTTGTATCCAAATACCCAAATGGCTTTTTTGTATTTTCCATAACAATATGCCTCCTTATTTAATATTGAAGTATTCCGGCTTTTTTAGCCACTTTTAAAAATTCTTTCACAATGGCTTTATCTACGTCAGAGCTATAATCGTTGTACTTGCTCCTTATATCTGAAATAAAATCAACTGCTTTATTGTAAGAATAGGATTCAGACTTAAATAGTATATGTACATTGCCTGTATTCGATACAACAGAAATTCCTCCTATACTATCATTCAATAAAAATACACCTAAATCAGAATAAGAAAAATCCTGTGTACTTGGATGATTATGTGCAAGAAACAGGCTTTTGCCTTTAGCGTTGTTAGCCATAGAATACGCGATAGGATTTAAAAACACATTAACCTTGTGCTCTGTTCCAAGATGGTAAGCACTATCATCAGTTTGCAAGTCAAATAAAAATGCCACCTCATTACTATCGTTATCATCTTTTGCCATTTTCAATAATTTTCTATGAAAGCTATCAATTTTTGCGTTTTGACTGTCTGATAATTCAGAAATTTTAGCTTCTTTGATTTTATCAATAGCAATATCATTGATATAAATCTTGTGGTCTCTCTTTTTCGCCTGCTCCAAATCCGCCACATCCCTTATCTTTATTATATCATCATTTTTATAATTTGCAACAAATTCATCAAGTTTTTCTCCGATTTCATCAGCCTTATCCTGCCATTGCTCGGCACGGCTCTGATAAGCCCTTTTATTATCCTCATCAAGCGAATATTTAGCAATTCTATCGCACTTTTCCGCCTGATTTTCAGCATTTGCCTTTTGCTGTTCAAGGGTTTCACGTTCTCCCATTTCCGAAAGCTCGGATTTTGATACTTTTTTAAGCGTTGTTATACCCTCATAGTATGTACTGGTGCTATCTTTACATCTGGGATGAAACAGACCGCCTGCAATAGCCTCAGACAACAACGGATAATCACCGTCCGATTTTTTACCGTTTGAGTAAACATCGTCAATAAATACTTGTCCGATATATTGCGCACAGTCGGGACATCCGCCTTGTCTTTGATTGACAACAACTAAAGATATACCCCATTCGGCTCGCTTCTCACCTTCACCACGCAAATAAGCACGTTTGTTAGCCGTTCTGATTGCCATTTCCGCATAATCGGAAAGCGTGTGCCTTGCACCATTACTGTACTCAACACAGTTAAGCCCGGTGCTCAACATATCACGGCAAGCCATATCAACCGCTTTTTCATATGTTCCCGCGCCAGAGTTCGCATATACCTGAGCATTATAAATCGCCTTGCGGTACTTATCATTGCTCATTCTTAAAACTGCCGTTTCTGCACTCTTTAAATCGTCTGTGGTGGATTTTATGAGTGCATTAAGCTTTCTGTCGTTGACCTTAAAAAACTCCGCTGTAGAGCTTGCTGACGGCTTACTCGGACCGTTAAATCCATTTTTTATAGCCGTAAGTATTTTTACTTCCTGGCTTGCATTGCCATCCGCTCTTGCTGTTTTGAGCATTTCAGAAATTTTACTGTTGATTTCAGAAAACCGCTTATTGAATTTTTTAATATTGCTCTTACGGTACTGCTCAAGACTTTTAAGCTGTTCAGCCTGCCATTGCGACCAATTATAGCCTTCGGCGGTTTCCTCGGCTCGGTGTCGGCTGAAATTTTTCATCATACTGTCTATAAGTTCATTTTCGACAGCCTTAAAAGCCTGTGAAATATCATAGTCAGCCATTATGAAACCTCAATATCTATATCGTCAACTTCCGAACGTTCCTTAACCGTTGTAATTCCCTGTTCTTCCTTGATTCTTTTGACCTCCTCAGCTTTCCAATCATCTTTTTTACTGTCGCCGTACAACTCATCAACGCTTGTTTCAACAGACATAATTCCATTTTGACGTGCCTTACCTATTGTTTCAATTTGGCTTTCAAAGCTCGGATTTGCGTATTCGCCGAATTTTACAGCAACTTCAACATTACTTAAAATACTCTCTTTGTGTATTTCTCTATCCGCATTAAGTACGGCAAGCACAAGTTTAGGCAAGACGTTGCTTAGAAGCTCAACAAAATTCTGTCGAGTATAAAGAGTTGTCTTTTCCTTTTCCCTCTGTGCCTCGGCATTATCGAGCTTTTTAACATCAATGCCAAGCGTTGAAGGAGATATAATCCCCTGCAAGCAGAGGTCAAGTGCGGTTATGTAAGAATTTAAATATGCATCGCTTTGAATTGTCGGGGTTTCAGTTATAATTTTATTTTCCTTTCCCGGTTCGGACATATCGCTGCCGACAGCGATAAATCTGTTGTCAAACGGATTCGGCTTAATCGGCAAAGCCGTGTCAGGATCATGTGGCACCATATTTTCGGGTATATACTGTTTTGTCCTTGCGGAACGCAGTGCGTCCATCCACTGGCTCCAAGCTTCATCAAGGCTGTCAAATGCGTCCTCTTTGCCCCCGATAAGTCCTTTTCCTCTGCCCTTACAGCTTGATTTGCCGTAAATGACAGGAACCGCCCACATATACGATTTATCAAACGTATAACCTTTGCAGTCAATCCAAGCAGCAGCACGAATTGAATTTAACGGAATTTCCCGACCATTGTCATTGTAAAGCTCATATTTTATATATCCGTAACCGTAAATCTCGGCAAGCTGATATTTTCTGTGATTTTCAAAATAGTCGGTATAAAATATAACCTCCCGAATTCTTCCACGAGCATATATAAATTTCACACGTTCGGCGGAGTACCATTCAACAATCGGAAACTTCGATATTTCTTCATCATATGAAATCTTAAATGCACCGTCGCCGACAATGCCAATGTCTGTTATTGCTTCTTTCAGAATTTCGGGGAATTTGTTTTCTTTTTCGATTTTCTCCCACCGCTCCGCACTTGCGGTGCTGTTCTTGTCCGTAATTTTTATTCCGTTGTAATCGGATATTATGATGTTTGTCAAAGTATCGACAATCAAGGCGGGCAAAGCAACGTGAATTTTGCGTATTTCCTGTCCGTGCGTCATCTTCGCTTTCCAAAACATAGTGTTAGGTACATCAAGCTGCTCATAAAGCTGTGAAAGTTGCTTGCTGATGCCACGATACCATATTCTGTTTTTAACACAAGAAGTTAAATGATCAAGATTTTCATTAATTATTATTGTAGTTTCAGGTGCAGGATTGAACTGAATAAAATTTCGAAGTCCTATTCTGATTTTATCCGTCATTTTTTGTATCAGCCCCATTCTTTTCAACTCCTATTTTTGACTTATACGGCAACCAAGCATATTGATCAGCGTTAATCGTATGGTCGTTTTTATCTTCAGGTGTGTTATCTTTATCTTCCAACCAAGAATACAATTCCAGTTCTGCGATTGAATGTGTGCAGTGTTCAAGCAGAAAATAGCAATCCTCCGCAAACCAACCGAGTTGTAAATTAATTCTATCAATAATCTGTGTTTTCTTCCAAGCAGGATTAAATATATAAACACAACCGTTTTGACGTTTGTATTTGTTAAGCTCAGTAATAGTAGCTTGGTCGGCGTTGTCAATAAATACGTTTCTTGCAAATCCCCAGTCTTTTCGGTTGCGTTCAAGAAAATCTATAAAATTTCTGACCGTATCACTTGGAGCGATTGGAGTTTGCAATTCTGCATTGTTATAAACCTTTTCATCAAGCTGTATGTACTTACCTTTGTTTGTAATAGCACCGAATATCATTGCAATCGTGTCTGGAGATTTCTGACTGTATGCGGTATCAAGTCCTGCTGTAAACTGTATAAAATGTTCTTTGCCGCAATCGCTTTTAAGAAATTGCTTTGCCCATTCTTTCGACCTTACGTGCCTTGACCGTTCAAAGTTTGGAAATACAAGCCCTGTTGCACGTCCTCGCAAACCTTGGATTTTATTTTTATAAAGCTTTGTACCTTTTGGCGCAGAAGCTTTCTTCTTTTCAATATCTTCCCTTGTCAAACTTAAATTGTCGATAAAAGAAAAAAACCAATACCGCCATTTCGGTACAGGTTCTTCTATAAGTTCCGCCATAATCTCAGGTGGAATATCTTTAGCATATTTTTTATATGGCCTGGAGCGATTTATAAACTCCTTATAAACAGGCAAGTTCGGGTCATCGGGATTGAGCGTTGCCATAAGATAATCATTTCGCGTTGAAATTTCACGCACAAATTCTATGTTCGCCGTGTTTATTTCATCGATGTAAACGCACCCAAACTGAGCACCGAGCGCCATTTCCCATTTATCTTTACTGCTATAACCGAGAATATAAATAATCTTATCTTCAAACTTTATGTGAGGCAACTTATAGTCTTTGTCGCCGTTGCCAAAATACTTAGCGTTGTGATGCAGGTCAAGTATTCCATTGTCCTGCTGAATAATAGTCTCTTCTGCCTTACCTGTTGTTTTTGCGGCTATGACGTGCAGCTTTTTTGAACTCGCAGACACCATTCGCATAAACTTAACGCCTGCACCGACAGTTGTTTTACCACTTGCCGTGGTACCCTCAAGAAAATCCGCTGATACATTATTGACAGAATTTATAAAATCAATATATTTCTGAGACAGAGGAAAACTACTCGTCAAGCCCCTCACCGCCTAATTGTCTGAACACATCGCACAGCTTTTCTGATTTGATTTCTCCGCTTAATTCCACCTTATCCTTAAACATACCCAGATGTTTTCCAAGCAGTTCAAGAGCCTTGACTTTATCGCAGGTCTCAACACATATGCCAAATTTAGTCTGCTTAATTCCTGCTATAGCCTTTTTTTGTTCATTTGTAAGCTCATCAGTATTTTTTAATTCTACATCATAATATTCAACGGTGTTTCCTGTATCGTCAACACCGTGCCTTGTTACAACCTTGCTATAATCAGTTCCATTTGAAAAAGCTATAGCAGCAAGTTCCCGGACAACCATATCCTGTGTAATTTCGGTTCTGATTTCACGATCCTTCATCCTCCTATTAATTTCATTCTGAATTACAAGTTTTGACAAGTTTTCGGTACCAATTCTATTTGCAGTTTTTTCTGAATATCCTGCCCTAATAGCCGCCTGAGTGGCATTAAGGTCAATTAAATATTCATTTATAAATCTTTTTTGCTTTTCTGTTAATGCCATATTCAGGCTCACCTCTTTTCAATTTCTCCAAACAAAAGCCGCCACACAAATTTAACACTGTGAAGCGGCTTTAAT
>CAYQXN010000063.1:0-10512 GCA_964421585.1 uncultured Ruminococcus sp.
TTCATTACAAAAAACCTAAACCTCTTCCGAAGTTTAGGGTTTTTCTACAGGCTGACAGGCAGAAACTGCCTGTTTTTTTATGCCTCTGAAATTGTAAGATTTGCTTTGTAGCTTCCATAAGCCCAACAGCTGTCAGCACCATTGATTTTAATTTTAAGAGGCATCTGAACAGAGCCAACTGTTCCATTGAAATCAGAAGTATCAATTACAGCTGTAATACTGCTTGCTGAAAGACTTTTAATTTGACTTTCAGGTCCTATGATTGTTACAGAAAGACTATTTTGCGTTACGTCAGCCGTATAATCGGTTGAAAGTCCTTCGACCTGAAATTTATTTACAGTAAATGATTGGCTTTCAAAATTGCTTAAATCAAGTGTAAAATCAGCAGATGTTGAATTACTGATGTTCTTACATTCAGCGGGAATGTCTATGCCTAATTCGTCAAAAGTAATTATATCGTTCTTGAGAGTAGTAAAATCAACAGATTCAAGGCTAACGCTGTCTGTAGAGTCAAGCACAGAGCTTGGTCCGGCAAGAATAATTGATGAAGGTTCGATTGTAAGCATATCGCTTGTGACTTCAAGTCCATCGGGCTTGTTTAAAAATGAGGGGACAACATCAACAGTTTTTTCAGGTAATACAGAAATTGTTGCGTCTACAGACTTTATATCCATAGACAATAGCTCAGTTGACATCTCATTTCCGTCAATATCATAAACAACAATTTCACATTTTGTATCTGTTGAAGAATTAATTGTGTTATTGAGCTCTGCAACAGCAGAAATTTTGCCAATTTTCGAAATTTCTGTTTGAGGTCCGGATATTACTATTGAATCAGATGAAAGCGCTGTTGAAGCATAATATCCGTCAGCAACCTTATAAACAACATTATCCTGTATTTGAAAAGTTGTTTCTCTGAGATAATCAACAAATATTTCAACAATAGACGGCGTGACAGTTGAATCGATTTCAAAATTACTTGAAGGATTTGTTTTTGAAGCGGACACAGAAACCTGATATTCGCCGGAAGTATCAATTGCATTAGCAGCAGCTGTTACAGTTATATCAGACACGTTGACCGATCCGAGTATTGCACGATTACCCGATATTGTAACAGACGCCGTTTGGTCGCCTCCCGAAAAAACTTGCAAACCATTCTTTGTTGCCTCATCAGAAAGCTCAATTTGAATGGGGATGTTTGTGATTGTTACCGTGGTATCGTTCGACGCCCCCATACTCATATAAACCCATATACAAATTGATATAAAAACTGCTATTATAAACACGATTTTATTGTTTTGCAGAAGGAAACTGAGCGAAAACTTATGTTTTTTCATTATTCGTCACTCTCCTTATGCCTTAATGACCAACGCGAGTTTTTTTCAGACTTTTTTGTTCCTTCCTCGAGCATATAATCTTCAATCATAAATTTTTCAAGTTTGTTTATCAGCTCATCCCTTGAAAAGTCACGCAACAAAATACCGTTCACCGCAAGTGAAATCACACCTGTTTCTTCACTTACAACAAGCACAACAGCATCGCTCTGCTCACTGATGCCCAGTGCGGCTCTGTGCCGTGTTCCCAGATTTGGGTCAACATTTTTGTTGTCGGTAAGAGGAAGGATACATCCTGCTGCAAACAGCTTGCCATCACGTATTATGCTGGCACCGTCGTGGAGAGGCGCCTTGTTGAAAAAAATATTTCCAAAAAGAGCAACCGAAGTCACCGCATTGACAATAGTTCCCGTTGAAGCAATGTCGGAAAGCTTTGTATCTCTTTCAAACACAAGCAATGCGCCTGTTTTTGAACGTGAAAACAAAACTGAAGTATCGGCAGCGTCAACAATAGATTTCTTTACAGCCTTTATCCACTCTTCGCTTTTACCGTACTTAGAAAAAAACTTAATAAACTTTTTGTAATTATGATTTCTGCCCATTTGCTCAAGCGCCTTACGAATTTCAGGCTGAAAAATAACTATTGCTAAAATGATGACAGATTCAAATACTACTCTTAAAAGCGACGACAGCATTACAAGACCAAATACTGATGAGAGCAGATAAAGGATTACGAGAACTACTACTCCCTTCAAAAGCTGAGCTGCACGAGTTTCACGTACAAGCCTTATCAAACTGAAAATTATAAGCGCAATAGCAATAATGTCAATGACATCTCTGAATTGAATTGTTTTCAAAATTGAAAAAATATTGCTGATAATTTCCATTTGCCGTCCTCACCTCTTTTTAGAGCGTACCGATAATTAAAGCACATTTAATAATAGTGCTTATTCGGCGTTTTTTCTACTTCATATATTTCAAAATTCTTTATATTTAATTTTAACACATATCAATTATCAATTTCAACCTTTTTAAATTCTTTTTTTAGATTTTATTATTTTATTTATGCTTGAAACAAAATAATTGATTTCTTCGCTTGTGTTAAACACTGAAACAACAGCACGTACTGTTCCCGAATCTATTGTATTAAAGCTCTCGTGCGCAAGAGGAGCACAATGCAAACCGGCGCGCACGGCAATATTATATTCATTAAGTTTTGAAGCAATATCTTCACTGTCCATATCCCTTATATTAAAGGACAAAACAGGTACACTTGTGCGTGATTCAGGTCTTTTTGTATATAAAATAACTTCTTTCATATTACTGAGTCTGTCATAAAGATTTTGAACAAGTCTCATCTCATAGCGTTCAATATTTTCAATTCCCCTTCTTTTTACAAATTTTATACCTTCATTAAGTCCGGCAATTCCCGGAAGGTTCGGTGTACCGCTTTCATACTTATCAGGAAGAGTGTCAGGCTGATTTTTATCATATGACATACTGCCCGTTCCTCCCTGAACAAGACTGTCGGGATTTATGTTTCTGTTGATTATCAAAATTCCTGTGCCCATAGGTCCATACAAGCCTTTATGTCCTGCGGTACAGAGAAAATCAATACAGGAATCCTTAAGTGACAGCGGTACTACTCCTGCACTCTGTGCAGCGTCAACACAAAATAATACTCCGTATAATCTGCAAAGTGCGGAAATACGCTCAACAGGAAGCTTGTAACCAAAAACGTTAGACGCGTGTGTGCATATTACAAGCTTGGTTTTATCGTTTATTGCGTTGCGAAAATTGTCAATTGTCTTTTCATCATCATATGGTACAAATTTTGCAACATTATATGTTACTCCCTTTGATTTCATTGCCTCAAGAGGACGCACTACAGCGTTGTGTTCAAGCGATGATATAACTGCATTGTCACCGCTTTTTAAAATTCCCTTGATGACTATATTAAGCGCTGTAGTACAATTATCTGTAAAAATAACCTTGTCTGGAGAATCAATGTTAAACAGCAGAGATGCATTTTCGCGACAGTTGTACATAATTTCGGCAGCTTCAAGCGACATTTTGTGACCGCTTCTGCCCGGATTTGCACCTTTGCTTAAAAGTGTTCTATTGACCGCTCCCGTAACTGCTCGAGGCTTTGGAAATGTGGTTGCCCCATTATCAAGATATATCATCTAAAATCAACGGCTGCTGTACCAAGAACGACTATGCCGTTGCTTCCAATTATATTTATTGCCTGGGAAAAGTTGTGAGTAACAAGCAGGCTGTATCCGCACGATCTGTTCCTAAGATGTGAGGGAGTACGCACCATACGAGCGTCAATATTATGTTTTTTTAATAAATCCCTGCTTCTTATGGCAAGTGTAACTGAATTGAACATTATTAAATTATTATCCATATTTTTCACCTTTATTATTTTTATTTTTTGCCGCTTATACAAAAATAAGTCTTTATCTAATAGATATATCACCTGTATAATTAAACGTATTAATCTACAATACATAATATGATAAACAGAAACAACTTGGCACAAAAATAAAGACACAGCTTTTTTGCTGCGTCTTTAAGTGAATTATAGATATTTTATTAGAGTTTAGACGAAAGAAGACTTGACATATCATACATACCCGCTACTTGTTTTGCAAGAAAAATAGCGGCATTTACTGCACCGACTGCAAATACTTCCTTTGACTGTGCCTGATGCGAAACAGTAATCACCTCATCATGTCCGGCAAAAATCACTTCGTGCTCACCTACAATTGTGCCGCCTCTTACAGAATGAATTCCAATCTCATTTTTTGAACGTTTTTTGCGGTAGGAATGTCTGTCGTAAACATACTGAGATTCATTTTTAAGAGTGTCTGAGATTCCGTCAGCAATCATCAGCGCTGTACCGCTTGGTGCATCAACCTTAAGATTATGATGCTTTTCTACAATTTCAATGTCAAATTCATTGCCAAGCACCTTGGCTGCCTCTTTTGCAAGCTCTATAAGAAGGTTAATACCAAGAGACATATTTCCTGAATAGAATACGGCAATATTGTCGGCAGCAGCCTTAATCTGCTTAATCTGCTCAACAGAATATCCTGTAGTACATATTACACACGGAACCGAATTAGCTATTGCAAAATCAAGCATATCATCAAGAACCGCCGGATTTGAAAAGTCAATTATAACATCAGGAATATCCGTAATATTCTTAAAACTTCTGTAAGTCACAAAATCAAATTTATTCTCTCCATAAGCGTCAACACCAAACACGGCAGTGCAGTCACCACGCTTCGAAACAGAATCGGCAACATAATAACCCATCTTACCGTTACAGCCAACAATTGCAATTCTTACCATTTTCAACAATCCCCTTAAATAAACAATTATGATAAAGGGGAACCTTTTGCAGTTCCCCCGAAATTTATAATTACTAAAATTATATAATCTAACCCTTAAACTTACCGAGTAAATTATAATTTGCAAGACAATCTTTAAGGTCGTGGTAGCCGGATGCGCTCATAGAAACAAGCGGCATTCTGCACTCACCTGCATCAAAGCCGTAAAGATTCATAGCCGTCTTAACAGGAATTGGGTTAACATCACTGAACAGAATATTCATAAGCTCAAGATAATGGAAATGCAGTTTCTGAGCGGCTGCAAAATCATTATCAAGACAATACTGACAGATTTGATGCATTTCAGCAGGGCAAATATTTGCAAATACTGAAATTACTCCGAGAGCGCCAAGAGACATAAACGGCACAGTCTGGTCGTCGTTACCTGAATAAATATCAAGATTATCACCGCAGAGAGAGCGGATAACTGCGACCTGAGATATATTTCCGCTTGCTTCCTTTGCAGCGACAATATTCTGATGCTTGCATAGTTCCTTATAAGTCTTTGGCTGGATATTACAGCCTGTTCTTGAAGGAACATTATAGAGAATTACAGGAAGGTCAACCGAATCGGCAATAACGTTGAAATGCTTAATGAGACCTGCCTGAGAAGTTTTATTATAATATGGAGTAACACAAAGAAGTGCGTCAGCACCTGTTTTTTGAGCTGATTTTGATAGCATTACGGCAGTTGAAGTGTCGTTGCTGCCTGTGCCTGCAATTACAGGTATTCTTCCGTTGATTTTGTCTGAAACAAAAGAAAGAACCTCACAATGCTCTTTCTCTGAAAGTGTAGCAGCTTCGCCTGTCGTGCCGCAAGCAATGATAGCGTCAGTTCCGTTTTTAACGTGGAACTCAAGCAGCTGCTCTAAAACATCATAGTTTACGCTGCCATCCTGCTTCATAGGTGTAACAATAGCAACACCTGAGCCGGTAAAAATGTGATTTGCCATAATTTACCTCCGTAATTAATCCATATACCCTTCGGCGCAAAGAAGCTCTGCAAGAAGAACTGCACCGCCTGCTGCGCCTCTGAGTGTGTTGTGTGACATACACACAAATTTATAATCGTACTGTGTATCGGGTCTCAGTCTGCCGATTGACACAGCCATACCGTTCTCAAGATTTCTTTCAGATTTAATCTGCGGACGATCCGGGTCTGTAAAATAGTGAAGAAAATGCTTTGGAGCACTTGGTAACTCAAGCTCCTGAGCTCTTCCTTTGTAATTGGTCCATACATCAATAATCTCATCAGCGGACGGCTTCTTTACACCATCCTTAAACGACATAAATACTGCTGCTGTATGACCGTCTGAAACAGGAACGCGAAGGCACTGAGAGGTAATTGAAATATCATCGGTTTTAACAAGCTTGCCGTCTTCGATTTTACCCCAGATTTTGAGCGGCTCCTGCTCTGACTTCTCTTCTTCACCGCCGATATAAGGAATGAGGTTATCTACCATTTCAGGCCATGTTTTGAAGGTTTTACCCGCACCGGATATTGCCTGATATGTACAAGCAAGCACCTTATCAACACCAAGCTCCTTAAGCGGATGAATGGCCGGAACATAGCTCTGGAGTGAGCAATTAGACTTAACGGCAACGAAACCGCGCTTTGTGCCGAGTCTTTTGCGCTGTGACTCAATAATTTTAATATGATCAGCGTTGATTTCCGGAACTACCATAGGAACATCGTCTGTAAAACGGTGTGCTGAATTATTGGAAACAATCGGACACTCAGCTTTTGCATATTTTTCTTCAAGAGTCTTGATTTCGTCCTTTTTCATATTTACAGCACAGAAGCAAAAATCAACCTTTGAAGCAACATCTTCAACGTTTTCAGCGTCAAGTATTACCATATCCTTGTACTTTTCGGGAAGCTCAGAAGTCATATGCCATCTTCCCTCTACAGCATCACCGTACTTTTTGCCTGCTGTTCTTGAACTTGCCGCAAGAGCAACAACATCAAACCACGGGTGATTTTCAAGGAGGAGAGCAAAACGCTGACCAACCATACCTGTAGCACCGATAATACCTACTTTATACTTTTTCACAATAATTCCTCCGAATGAAACAAATTTAAAAAAGCAGTTGCCTTATTTGTCAAAATATTATATTATAGAAACAGCGTTCTTAAAAAGTACCGCTTCTATACAATTCAGCACACTGCTTATATTATTTTTAATATACCATTTTACATTGATATTGTCAATTATTTTCGGAATTGTATTTCATAAATTTTATTAATTATAGCTATCATATTAACTATAACATAACGAGGATAAAAATGAAAACAAGTGATTTTTACTATGATTTGCCAAAAGAATTGATTGCTCAGACGCCTATTGAACCGCGAGACAGCTCAAGACTTCTGGTTCTTGACAGAACAAGCGGAAAAACAGAGCACAAGCACTTTTATGATATTATTGAATATCTTAATCCGGGGGATTTGCTTGTAGCCAACGATTCAAGAGTATTGCCTGCAAGAATTTACGGAATCAAAGAAGAAACCGGTGCAAAAGTTGAATTTCTTTTGCTCAGACAAATCAACGGGAATAAATGGGAAACTCTCTGTAAACCGGGAAAGAAGGCACGAAAAGGCGCTGTATTTTTCTTTGGTAACGGTATTCTGAGGGCTACCGTTGCAGAAGTAAAGGAAGACGGCAACAGAATTGTTGATTTTGATTGCGATGAAAACTTTTTTGCAACGCTTGATAAAATCGGTCAGATGCCTCTTCCCCCTTATATCACTGCCGAGCTTGATGATAAGGAAAGATACCAAACTGTTTACAGTCATGAACTTGGTTCAGCTGCCGCCCCAACTGCAGGACTTCATTTTACAAACGAATTGATGAATAAAATTAGGGAAAAAGGCGTTAATATTGCTTATGTAACCTTGCACGTAGGTTTGGGTACATTCAGACCGGTAAAGGTTGACGATGTTACAAAGCATAAGATGCACAGCGAGCACTATGAAATCCCCGCTGAAACCGCAGAGCTTATCAAACAAACGAAAGCAAACGGCGGACGAGTGATTGCAGTGGGGACAACCTCATGCAGAACTCTTGAAAGTGTTGCAACATCTTTTGGAGAAATAAAAGCCTGCGACGGATTTACTGATATTTTTATATATCCCGGATACGAATTCAAGGTGCTTGACGGACTTATAACAAACTTTCATCTTCCTGAAAGCACATTAATTATGCTGGTAGCGGCATTTTCGGGATATGACAATATTATGAATGCATATAAGACAGCCGTTGATGAAAAATACAGATTTTTCTCATTTGGTGACGCTATGTTTATATCATAGGAGGAAATATGTTTAAGGTAATTAAAAAGGAAGGATTTGCAAGACGAGGCGAGTTTGTTACTACGCACGGAGTTATGCAGACGCCTGCATTTATGAATGTTGCAACCTGCGGCGCAATCAAAGGCGCTGTATCAGCGCTCGACCTTAAGGATATAAAATGTCAGGTGCAGTTGTGTAATACATATCATCTTCATCTCAGACCCGGTGACGATAAGATAAAAACAATGGGAGGTTTGCACAAGTTCACAAGATGGAGCGGACCTATTCTGACAGACAGCGGCGGATTTCAGGTCTTTTCGCTTGCCAAGCTTAGAAATATTAAGGAGGAAGGCGTTTATTTTAATTCGCACATTGACGGACGAAAGATTTTTATGGGGCCGGAAGAGAGTATGCGTATTCAATCTAATCTCGGCTCAACAATTGCTATGGCGTTTGATGAATGTGTTGAAAATCCTTCCCCGTATGATTATACTAAGCAAAGCGTTGAACGAACAACAAGGTGGCTGAAAAGATGTATAACTGAAATGAACAAGCTAAACAGCCTTGAGGATACCATAAACTCAGAACAAATGCTGTTTGGAATAAATCAGGGCGGAGTCTATAACGACCTGAGAATAAATCATATGAAAGAAATTGCGGAGCTGAATCTTGACGGATATGCAATAGGCGGTCTTGCGGTGGGAGAACCGGCAGAAAAAATGTATGAAATTATTGAGGATATTGAACCTTTTGCCCCAAAGGACAAGATAAGATATCTTATGGGCGTCGGTACTCCTGTAAATATACTTGAAGCTGTTGCCAGAGGCGTTGACCTGTTCGACTGTGTGATGCCCAGCAGAAATGCACGCCACGGGCATTTGTTTACTTGGGATGGAATCAGAAATATAAATAATGCAAAGTATGAAATTGATGAAAGCCCTATTGATGAACATTGCGACTGTCAGGTTTGCAAAAATTTTTCAAGAGCATACATACGACATCTTTTTAAAAGCGGAGAAATGCTTGGTATGAGACTTGCCGTAATGCACAATCTTTATTTTTACAACAATCTTATGGAAGTAATCAGGGAAAAGCTTGATGACGGCACTTATACAGATTTTTATAACTGTCAGCGAAATATTCTCGGCAAAAGAATTTAAAGTATTTTTACTAAATTGCTTGCAAGATTATACCAAAACTGTTATAATCAATATATTATATGAAAGGATTGATAAATTTGATTAATTTTTTGCCTGGCATTGCTGATACAGCAGCTGCTTCTACAAATAACTTTGGAACAATCGGCTTTGTTGCAATTTATGTGGTGTTGTTTGCCGCATTATATTTCTTTTTAATCAGACCGAATTCAAAAAAGAAAAAAGAAGAAGCTCAAATGCGTAATTCTATTGAAATCGGCGATGAAATCACAACAATCGGCGGTATTATGGGCAGAGTAGTTGCCATTAAGGACGAAGAGGATGCCCTTATCATTGAAACAGGTTCAGACAGAGTAAAGATGAAATTCAAAAAGTGGTGTATATCCACTGTTGATACCGTTAAAGAACAGTCGGCAACTGAAAAGCCTGAAAAGAAAAGCTTTTTTGCCCGTAAAAAGAATGACGATACAGAGCCCAAAACAGATAAAAACTAAAAACACTTATCAAGTTTAATCAAGTATCGACGGTACAATATTAATCCTAATATTCAAAATTCAGAATTAAAACACAAGCCTCCGAATATAATTAAACAGATTATATTCGGAGGTTTTTTTATGCAAAATAAAAGACTTGTGGTAAAGGCTGCATTATTTGGAACGCTATGCGCTATGCTTGTATCTGTAATGATACTTTGTGCAATTTCCGGCTTTATGCTGACGTCAGGATTACTACCTACTGAGCTTACGAACATCCTTGCTGTTGCAGCACTTGCAGTAGGAACCTTTGCAGGGGGATTTATTGCTGCAAGAATTACAAAGTCAGGCGGACTTATAACGGGACTGATTACTGGGTTTACCGTTTTTATGGTTGTAACAATCATAGGATTGATAAAAAGTACGGACGGAATGACCTATCTTACAATTGCACGTTTGGTTACTGCAATTATAATGGGCGCTTTAGGAGGAATAATAGGTGTGAACAAAAAAGAAAAGCTTCACATAAAGTAATTATTCTGCGATATTTTGCAAACATTGCAAACAATAATTTTTTTCAATAAATTTGATTTATCGTAATAATTAAATTAATAAACTGTCTAAAAAGCTGCCATAAGGCAGCCTTTTTGCTATTGTAGAATTATTTTTTAGAAAATTGTAAAAATCTATAGAAAAAGTTATAATAATATGGTAGAATAAAAATAATTATATAAGATTAACATTTATAAGACAAAAGTGGATTATAATATTAAATTAAGGAGTGTATGTGATGGATAAATTTGTTAAACTGCCTAATAAGCTTAAATCGAGGAAAATTAAATCTCTTCTTACAGACAA
>CAYQXN010000064.1:0-10389 GCA_964421585.1 uncultured Ruminococcus sp.
TTTTGATGTTGTAAAAAAACATTGTAAAAAACACACAAATTTAATAGAAATATTTTGGTAGGTGAAAACGTCAATATTTTCTAAAAAAGAAAATAAGGAAATATTTAATAATGTAGAATATAGTTGTAATTATGGAGTAGTGTTAGCGTACTCTATAAGTATACACCATAAAAATGAATTTGGAGGAAAATCATTATGGTAAGAAAGCAACACAAAGTATTAAGCTTAATTATTTGCTTAGTACTCGCAGTTTCTGCTGTTTTAGCAGGAACTGTAGGCGCTTTTGCGGCATCGGGTGAAACTGTTTACGTAAAAGCAAACAACGGATGGACCAATCTTTACTGCTATATGTGGCATGAAAATGGTTCAGGCAGTAATGCCGATTGGCCGGGCGTTAAGATGACGCTTGTCGAGGGAGATGTATATTCATACACACTCAATAGCGATTATGACAAGGTTATTTTTAACAACAACGGCAACGGTTCAAATCAGACAGGTAACCTTGACTATGCAGGCGACGGCAAAATCTATGATTTGTCAAGCGGCACATGGTCAACCTATGTTGAAGTTTCAACATCAGCTACTCAGGCAACCGGTGCAACAACAGCAACAACGGCAACAACGGCAACAACGGCTACAACAGCAACAACACCGGTTACAGGCAATTTCACAGTTTACCTGGAGAATGAAGCAGGTTGGGCAACACCATACTGCTATGCATGGACTACAGGTTCAAGTGATCAGAATGCTAATTGGCCGGGTGTAAAAATGACAAACGTTGGCGGCAATGTTTATCAGTACACTTCTGATACAGAGTTTAAATACTGCATCTTTAACGGCGGCAGCAATACAAATCAGACAGGCAACCTTACTCCACAGAACAATTATATCTATAATAACAGCACAGGTAAATGGGAAGTTTATGATACAAATCCTCTTCAGGTAACTTCATATTCTGCTACACCTTCAACAGGTATTTATACCGAAACTGATGTTGTTCTTTCAGCAACAGCTCAGAATACAAGCGGTGCAACTGTAAGCTATAAGTTTTCTGTAACAAATGCAAGCGGCGGCACATCTGTTATTTCAGATTTCAGCAGCACAAGCTCAGTAACATGGACTCCTACAGTTGCAGGTACTTATACAATCACATTTGATTTCAAGGACACAGACGGCAATGAAAACAGCCGTACAACAACACTTACAGTAGGCGACGATTCAACACTTGTTAAGCCTGTAATCAAGAGTGTTACTCCTGCTGACCTCAACCTTATCAAGGTTAACACAGCAGCTACAGTTTCTGTTAAGGCAGGCGGTGGTTTCACAGGCACAAACCTGCTCTTCTACAAGTATATTGTTACTGACCCTAACGGTGTACAGAATATACCTTATTACACACTTAACAGCACATACAGCTTTACTCCTACAACAGCCGGTACATATAAGGTTCAGGTATATGTTCAGGGTTCTGATAACCAGTATGCAACCAAGACCTATACATATACAGCAACATCAGGTGATGTACCAACAACTCCTGTACCGACAACAACAGTTCCTGTACCAACAACAACAGCTCCTGTACCGACAACAACAGTTCCTGTTCCAACAACAACAGTTCCTGTTCCTACAACTACAGGTCCTGATTTCATCAAGGGTGATGTAAATCACGATGGACAGCTCGACGTTGATGATGTAACTTACATTAAGAAGTTTGTTGCTGATTTTGACGGCTTTGAAGTAACATTTGAAATCGGTGATATGGATAACGATGGTGAAATCTCAATTATGGATGCTACTATTGTTCAGAAGATAATTGCTGATTTAATTTAATTGATTAATAGGAGAACAAATGATGACAAGCATAAAAAAGATTTGTGCACTTGTTATCTCTGTGATGATTATTGTTACTGCCGGTGTATTGTCTGTTAATGCGGCTGAAAGCGATAATGCTGAGGTCGCTGCAGATGATACTGCTACAGGAATTACAATTCACGTAAGAGATGACGATGTGGCACAGCCGTATGTTTATTTATGGAATTCACTTCCGACAAACAGCGCTATGTCAGACTCATATCCCGGCGAAAAGCTTACTAAATCAGGGGAATGGTTTGATTATTATATAAGTGATGTAACAAAGGTAAACGCTATTATTACAGACGCGGAAGGAAATCAGTATTCAAGTGAGCAAAAGCTTACTTCTCAGTATGAGTGGTGGTGCGATAACGGCAAGTGGACTAAGTATGATCCTGACGAGCCGGATCCGGTTTCCAGCGTTGATCTGCGTGAAGATAGTATTTATTTTGTAATTACAACTCGTTTTTATGACGGTGATACAGGCAACAATGTTCACTGCTGGGATGACGGCTCAGCTGGCAACCCTGACAGCGATCCCGCTTGGAGAGGCGATTTCAAAGGTCTTGCTGATAAGCTCGACTACATCAAGGCTCTTGGCTTCTCGGCTATCTGGATTACCCCTGTAGTTTCAAATGCTTCCGGATATGACTATCACGGTTATCACGCATTTGATTTTTCAACTGTTGATGTTCGTTATGAGAGTGATGACTTTGATTATGAAGATTTAATTCGTGCGGCACACCAAAAAGGTATGAAGATTATTCAGGACGTTGTATTACAGCACACAGGCAACTTTGGTGAAGCATATTTCTGTGAGCTTTTTACTAAGGATACAACCGCTGACCTTTCTAATCTTGAGGAGTCAATGATTCCTACAGACCTTCTCCTTGATACATGGGGTCTTTCATCTGCTGAAGAATATTGGGCTCAAACCGCTAGTGTTCAGCACAATCAGAGACTTACAATTATGAAGGGTATAGATCCTTCAGTTAGCAATTTTTCAGATTTTGATAACGATAATTATTACCAGAGTCTTTTAAACGGTATTGCATCTGATAAGGCAAACCCTGACAGACTTTTTGCTGATGATTCCACATATAACTCAAATAACTATTATCACAGCGGTTATTGGAGAAATTATAACTGGGATGATTATGCAACACAGTATGCTCAGATTGCCGGTGACTGCGTTGACCTTAATACAGAGAATCCTGCAGTTGCAGAATATACGGTAGATTCTTACAGTAAATATCTGGAAATGGGTGTTGACGCATTCCGTGTTGATACAGTAAGACATATTTCTCGTTTGTCACTAAACGCTATGTATAACGACCGGCTTAATGCTGCCGGCGGTGCAGGCTTCTATATGTTTGGTGAGGTTTGTACAAGATATACAGATCCTTGGTATCGTGGCATGGCAAGTGAGTCTGCTCCGTTCTATACTTGGGCTGAATCAGATGAAACTTATTTAAACCAGTGGAATTGGGGTACTGATGCAGCAGCAGTTGGCGAGAATATGAACTTAACTCTTGACCATTGGATTGATAATTATTATCCTTCAGAGCAGCCTACAAGTGACAATGCATTCCTTGACGGAATAACATATCATAATCCTGATTACACTGAAGCTTCCGGTATGGGCGTAATTGACTTTGCAATGCATTGGAATTTCGGCAGTGCTTCAGGAGCATTTGGTACTGCAACATCAGGTGACAAGTATTATAACGATGCTACTTGGAATGTAGTATATGTTGATTCTCACGACTACGGTCCCGGAACAGATAACAGATATGACGGCGGTACACAGGCTTGGGCAGAAAATCTTGACCTTATGTTCACATTCCGTGGTATTCCTTGTCTCTACTATGGTTCAGAGATTGAATTCCAGGCCGGTGTAAAGATAGATAAGGGCACTGACGCTCCTCTCTCAACAACAGGTCGTGCTTACTTCGGCGATAATATTGAGGGCGATGTTGTAACAACTGATTTCAGCGAATATTCATCTGCTGCAGGTGCTGTTGCTGATACACTCAACTATCCTCTTGCTAAGCACATTCAGAAGCTTAACGCAATCCGCAGAGCTATTCCTGCTCTCCAGAAGGGTCAGTACACAGTATCAAGTTCTTATGTAACAGGCAATATGGCTTATATCCGTCGTTACACAGATGAGAGCACTGACAGCCTTGCTTGTGTTACTATTTCTAATAGTGCAACATTCAAGAATATTCCTAACGGTACATATATTGACGCTGTTACAGGTGATGTTCAGGTTGTTACTAACGGCACATTGAGCGTTGCAAATCCCGGTACAGCTAATATGAGAGTTTATGTTTGCTGTGCAGACGGTTTCACAGGCATTAGCGGTGCAATCGGCGGTACTTCAACTTATCTCAAGTAATTTTAAAATCAAAACAGCACTCCTACTTTGGAGTGCTGTTTTTTATTGTGTTCTAATATAAAGTAACAAAAATCTTTTTACAAATTTTATATTTTGTTTTATACTGGTGCCTATAAGTGTATTTAGTAAAAATTGTCTAGTTTTATTATAAAATTAATTGTTTGTGTGATGGCTTCAATTATGCGTATATAATTAAGATAAATATTGAAAAAGCTCTCTCGCACTGCGAGAGAGCTGAAGAAACTTTATTGATAATTTTTATTATAGCGGATGAACCTGATTTTCTTTATCCAGCTTGTCACCGTTAATACCGGCCTTGGCATTTCTTCTCTTTTCAAAGAAATCTAAAGCAACCTTAGGAAACTGTGCATAAGAGAGAACGTCTTCAGGTTGTTCAATCCATTCGGAAATCTCATCTCTTAATTTATCAAGCTCAGGTTCAAGAGCATCAGCAGGACGACCTTTGATAACCTTTTTGTCGCCAATAATCTTTTTCTGGAATTCAGGATTGATGGGCATTGGTGTTGTTCCGTATTCACCCGCAACGAGTCCCTTGAATTCATTTGTACACATTGAATAGCGGTTACCTGTAATTATATTGAAAACAGCCTGTGTACCAACAATCTGTGATGTCGGAGTAACAAGAGGAGGATAACCAGAATCCTCACGCACTCTCGGAACCTCTTCAAGCACCTCTGTAAGCTTATCCTCTTGACCGGCTTGTTTAAGCTGCGAGAGCAGATTTGAAAGCATACCGCCCGGTACCTGATAAATTAAAGCCTTTGCATCTGTTGCAAGCATAGAGGGGTCAAGAAGACCAGACTTTATATATTTCTCACGCAGAGTCATAAAATATGCGCGGATTTCGGCAAGAGCTTTAATATCAAGACCAGTGTCATACTCTGTGCCTTGAAGTGCGGCCACCATAGACTCTGTTGGAGCGTGAGACGTACCAAGGGCAAGAGGACTTATAGCAGTATCAATTCTGTCTGCACCTGCCTCAACACCTTTGAGTAAGCACATTGATGCAAGACCTGAGGTATAATGCGTGTGGAGCTGTACAGGAATGTCAGGAACTGCTTCCTTAATAGCCTGCACAAGACTTGCTGTATTTGACGGAGTAAGGAGCGCCGCCATATCCTTGATGCATATTGAGTCTGCACCTGCGTCTGCAATTCTCTTTGCATACTCTACATAATATTTGTCAGTGAACACAGGGCCTGTTGTATAGCTTATAGCTACCTGTGCTTCAGCTTTGCCATTTTGATTTTTTGCGGCTTTAATTGCCGTTTTAAGGTTTTTAATATCGTTAAGAGCGTCAAAAATTCTGATGATGTCAATACCGTTTGCAACGGAGCGTTCTACAAGATATTCAACACAGTCATCAGCATAATGACGGTAACCAAGCATATTCTGACCTCTGAAAAGCATCTGAAGCTTTGTGTTTGGACAGTGATCTTTAATAGTACGAAGTCTTTCCCATGGATCCTCATTTAAAAAGCGAAGGCAGGAATCATATGTTGCGCCGCCCCAGCATTCAAGCGAGTAATAGCCGATTTTGTCGAGCTTATCAAGAATGGGGAGCATATCCTCTGTTGTCATTCTTGTGGCAATTAGGGACTGGTGAGCGTCACGCAAGGCAGTTTCTGTAATTTGAATTTTCTTTGCCATTTTAGACAATCCTTTCCAAAGTAATCTTGATTTAATGCAGTATTAGTTAAGTGTTATAAGAACCTTACCGGAATCTACTGATTCGCCCTTTGCAACTTCTATTGTAGCAACAGTGCCATCCTGAGGAGCCTTAACGGGAGTTTCCATCTTCATAGCTTCAATAAATACAAGATCATCGCCTGCTTTAACTGCCTGACCTGCTGAAACTTCAATCTTTACTACTGTTCCGGGCATTGGAGCCTTTATTACTACTGAGCCTGCTGCGCCTGCAGGAGCTGCGGGCTTAGGAGCAGGAGCGGCTGCCTTTGGTGCTGTCGCAGGAGCAGCTGCAGGAGCTGATGAACCGCCAAGCTCTTCAACCTGAACGTCATATGCTGTGCCGTTTACTGTAATTCTTAAATTTTTCATTTTAAAAATCCCCTTTATATTAACTTATCGTTATTATTGTCAAATTGTTGAGTGTTTCTTTGAAAGTGTAGGAACGCGCTTGCCGGCAAGCATATCAAGAGCAGCAATCAAGGTTTGTCTGAGCTCTGGCTCTTCAACAATGCCGTCAATATATCCGTTCTGAGCGGCATTAAATGCTGAAAGATTTTCAGCGGCGTATTTTTCAGCGGCAGCCTTCTGTTCTGATACAGGAACCTTCATTTCATCAGGCGCCATAATGAATGCGGCAGCCTCAACATTTACAGGAGAGACAACAGCATCAGGAAGAGCATATACAGCGTCAGCATTTGCACCTGTGCCTGCAAGTGCAATGTAAGCAGAGCCGATTGCCTTTCCGGTTACAACAGAAATCTTTACTGTTGTTGCCTCAGCATATGCAGAGGCAAGCTTTGCAGCAGAACCCAACGATTCAAAACCGCCGCAGTTTGCAAAGGTAATAACAGGAATAGAGAATGCGTCGCAGAAACGAACGAATTTTGCAACCTTTGCAGTTGATTTGCAATCAAGGTTATTACCGTTTGTATTGACAACAGCGATAACCTGACCGCCAAGATGAGCAAGACGTGTTTTTGCGTTGCTGCCGAAATCGTCATAAAGCTTGAACTTGCTGCCGCCGTCAACTATTCTGCTTACGATACAACCGCAGCCGTCATCAGCGGGATTTTCCTCAAAAGACTGTGGAGCAAGATTAAGGTTATTGGAAGGGAGGTAAAGTATAATCTCTTTAGCTTTCTCAACAGCTTCAGCAGAATCCTTGACAACAACAGCGGCGTTGCCGTGTGCTGCGTTGAATTCAGCGTCAGAATTTTTGCCCGTAACATCAAGCGAAAGCTGAGCCTTTTCACTCATAATTACAATATCTGCGCTTACAGCGTTGAGAGCATTTGTGCCAAGGCAAGTGCCGAGGACTACGGAAATCTGGGGAACAACACCCGAAAGTGCTGCTGCACTGTTCAGAACCTCACCGCATCCTGCAAGAAGCTCAGTTCCCTGTGCAAGTCTGCCGCCTACGCTGTCATAGAAACCTACAACAGGCGCGCCTGTCTTAAGCGCAAGATTATAAACCTTTTTCAGCTTGGCGGTCTGAGCCTTGCTCATTGCACCGCCGCAGATGTCGCTGTTCTGTGCAAAAGCATAAACAGGCATTCCTTCAACAGTGCCAAAACCGGCAACAACTTCGGCAAAACCGTCGCCTGATTTTGCAAAAGCGTCAATTTCGCAAAAGCTGTCTGCATCAAAAAACTCTGTAATGGTTTTATAAGCAGATGTTGCAGAGATTTCAGCTTTAGCCTGATTGATTTTTTCAATACTCATCTTAAACATCCTCCAATACAATGTATTGAATATACGGCAGAAATTATGCCATATACTAAATTACTACACATAACATTATAGCGCATATTCCCGAAAAGTACAAGAAAAAGGTGTGTATTTTTGCAACTTTTAACAGTTTATATAGTTATTAAAGTAAATTCCAAAATTTATTGACAATTTGACTAACCGCCGATTTCTAAGGATTTTGTTATATTCCGATTAAGAAAAATAAAATATCAACCCGACTTTTTGACAGGTTGATATTTTATTGTATAGGATTAAATTTTACTTTTGTCCATAGGGTTTGCAAGCAGGTTTTTGACTTCCTTTTCAGTAAGGTCACGCCAGTCGCCAAGCTTGAGCATACTCATTTTTACTCCTCCGATTTGTATGCGCTTGAGCTTTGCAACCTCAAGTCCTATTGCTTCACACATTCTGCGTATTTCACGGTTTTTGCCCTCGTGAAGTACCATTTCAAGAACTACACGTCCTTGCTCCTGATGAAGCACACGGACTTGTGCCGGAGCAGTTTTTGTACCGTCATCAAGTGTTACGCCTGTTTCAAGCTTGATAAGCTGTTCTTCATTGATTGAAGGGCGCACGGTAACACGATAAATTTTATAAATACTGTTTCTCGGATGCATAACCTTGTTTGCAAAATCGCCGTCATTTGTGAAAATCAACATACCCTCGGAGTCCTTGTCGAGTCTGCCGATAGGATATACCCGCTCGCCAACGTCGCTTACAAGCTCAGCCACACATTTTCTGCCTCGGTCATCACTCATTGTTGTGATGAAACCGCGAGGCTTGTTTAGCATAATGTAGCGACTGTTTGATTTAGGCATAATAATGCGTTTGCCTTTTATATAAACTTTGTCTGCGGCAGTTACCTTGTCTCCCAGAACGGCAGGCTTGCCGTTAACCCTTACGCTGCCGTTGAGAATAAGCTCCTCAGCCTTGCGCCGAGAAGCAACACCGCACATTGAGAGAAATTTCTGAAGTCTGATTGGTTCATTTTTAGCCATATGTAAAAAATTCCTTTATAATAGTAAAAATGTTATTATTTTCTTGTTTAGAATTAACTTCGGTCAAAGCAATAAGATTAGTGCTGGAAATGACCTTGTTGTCAAGTATATAGTCAATCCTGCCGACAACCTGATTATCCTTTATCGGAGCATACAGAAAGCTGTCACAGTAGATTTTGCGTGTAATTTTATCCTTTTCGTCAGGGGCGATAACAATACTTTGGTTCCTTTCACCCGCAACTGTTACCTTGTCGTTTGTTCCGCCCACACAGGGAATGTCAGCTGCAAAATCTTTATCTGAGGTTTCGTAGCAGGTAAGCGTTGAAAAGCCGTAATCGTACAGAGAAATATGGTCGTTCCAGTCGTTGCGGTCGTTCAGTGTAACGCATACTAGAGTAAGCCCGTCTTTTTTTGCCGCTGTAACCAGACATCTGCCTGCAGCCATAGTGTATCCCGTTTTTCCGCCTATACAGTATTCATATATTGACAGAAGTCGGTTGTGGTTAGAATATGTTGTTTGTTTATCCTCGGGATTTATAAAGCTTACGGTTGCCGACTTTTGTGAAGTAAGAGCAGCGAACTCCTCGTTTTCAAGTGCATATGTCATAAGCAGAGCCATATCATAGGCGGTAGAATAATGATTATCATCATCAAGTCCGCTCGGGGTGACAAAATGTGTATTTTTCATTCCAATCTGAGCAGCACGTTCATTCATTCTGTATGCAAATTTTTCACTGCTTGAGCTTATAGAGATTGCGGCTGCATTGGCAGCGTCATTGCCTGACGCCATCATCATACCTGCCGCAAGGTCTCTAAGAGTGACTACGTCGCCAATCTCAAGATACATTGAGCTGCCCTCGGCTACCATATCCTGCGTGAATTCTACCTTTTTATTGGAGGAGGCTGCCTCTTCCAATGTAATAAGGGCGGTCATCAGCTTGGTGGTACTGGCAGGCTTCATTTGCTTATTTTCATTGTCAGAGCAGATAATCTGACCGTTGTCTGCACAGTAAAGAACATATGCCTCTGCCGATACAGAAGGAGCTTCTGTGCTGTCCGCTGCATAAGTAACAGGTATTGTTGTAAGTGCAAACAATAAGCATACACAAGCCGAAAGAAATTTTTTCATAAACATCACCCTGAATATTTTATGCAGGGGAGAGAGCGGATATGAGGCTTGTTTGTCAGATTATTCTTCTAAGTCGTCCTGAGTAATTTCGGAAAAGTCGTCAATCGCATCAGAGGATTTTTTCTTGTCCTTTCTGAAAATATCTCTTACCTTGTCAATCACATCGGGAATCATACCAACAAGACGGTCGGGCGTGCCTTCAAACTTGTCAACCGGAATAAGCTTTACATCACCCTTATATACAGCAAGAAAAGCAACAGGCTGGATTGTTACTCCTGCACCGGAGCCGCCTCCAAAGCAGTCTTTGTTTTCCTTTTTTGTAGGTAGGTCGGAGCCGCCTGCGGCAAATCCGTAGCTGACCTTGGAAACAGGAATAATAAGAGTGCCGTCGGGCGATATAATGGGTTCACCGACGATAGTATTGACGTCAACCATTTCCTTTATTTTGTTCATTGTAGTGTCCATTAAACTTCCAATAGGATGTTCCATATTCATTCTTGTATGATATAGTTAGTAACCAAATCATACCCTTTCTAAAGATTTACGCTTAG
>CAYQXN010000065.1:0-10388 GCA_964421585.1 uncultured Ruminococcus sp.
GTGTCATTTTCGAAAGCATTTACAAACCCCTCAACGGCATATTCGCCAATTTCTTCAGTTTCTTTAGACGGTGAATTTACATTAAGAGCCTTTCTTAATGCTTCAAGCGCAACATCTCCCATATCCTCCGAAACATCGTATAATTTTTTTTCACCCTTCCTAACGCCAAGGGTGTAACCTTTGTTTGCCATAGCTGCCGCACACAATGTTCCTTCATACAGTTCATCAGCTGTCATATTCCAAGTGTCTTTTAACGTTTCTTCATCAATAAAGCCCTCATCATATGCATCACGAATCGCCTGTAAATTCTCAGTAGAATCATCATATTTTCCGTTTACAACATCCATAATCCCTGTTAATTTATCAAGCTCTGTTGACATTTCCTCCTGGGCACCCTCGGCTTCTAGGTATGCCGTAGCTGTGTTTTCAAGCTCATCTCTATACGCCATCGCGTCTTCAAAAGTTTGATTTTGAGTTTCGAGCAAATCCGACAAATAAGTTTCATAGTTAACTCCGGCTTCTTCCGCCTGTTTGTAACCGTATGCCAGACAGTTAGTAGCTTTATTATACTCATTAGTTGCTTCGTGATTTTTATCAAGAGCAGCCGAATATTTTTCTGCAGCATCTGTCATATCGTCTTGTGCACCGGCAATATCTTTATTTGCCTGAATTTGCTGCTTGTATAATTCGGTATATTCCTCCTGAAGAGCCTCTGTTAAATACTGCTCTTTCAACTTATCAATAACCGATTTGATTCCCTCTTTAACCACATCTTGATTTTCCGTCAGTTTAATTGTGCCGTCATTGTTAGCTTTGGTGTAGTTCTTCCATGTTTCTTCAAACTCCGGATATTTTTCAGAAATCAAATCAGCCAAAGTATTAAGTTCCTGCATATCTTCGTCAGAAAGTGTGCTCTGACTCAACAGCTCTACCATTCGGTCTTTCATATCATCAACAGTGCCTGCTTCTTCGGAAATCTCTGATATTGAAGTTTCAACTGATTCAATATCAGCAATCATAGTATCGGTCACACTTTTAAGATTATTTTCAACAGTTTCCAATTCTTCGATTTCAGCTTGCATAGCTTCGGATATGGTAATATTACTATTATCCATACCAAAAAATCCCGACAGCTCACCAACCATCTGCTCAATGACTTCAAATATAGGAGTTAAAACATCAAGAATACCGCCGACAACATCTAGGATTATATCCAAAGCCGGAGAAAGAATATTTACTATATTTGTAATCATATTTGCGATTGGAGTGAAAATCGGAGTTAACGCTGTTATTAACTTTCCTACAACGTCGCCTATTTTAGAAATGATTGGAGACAGTGTTTCAATAACGCTTGAAACGCTTGTAATTAATACATCAAAAACAGGCGTCAAAGCTTCAATAATCGGGCTTAATCCGTTCATTACAGAGCCTATCAGGTCAACGATGGACGGAAGAAACTTATTAACAATCGGCTTTATCAGTGTACTGACAGCGTTTTTAAGTGTCGTGCTGATGTTTGAAAAAGAGTCCTTAATAGTTTTTAACGATTTGTTCAAATTAGAAGTGTTTGCACCTTTTAAATTGAAAAAATCCAATACAGATTGTAAAGCTGTCGTTGTTAAATTAACTAAGCTATCCCACAGCCCACTCCAGTTTATTTTTGAAACTCCGTCAGAAAACGCTTTGCCAATCTCGCTAAAATCAATTTTCTTTAATGACTTGGCAAATTGATTAATTAAATTTACAGCCACACTGCTTATATTGCTCCATTTTATTCCTTTCAGTAGCGAAATTATGGAATCGGACACTTTCTGCCAATTAACATTTTTTATTAACGATAACAGCCCGTTAAACAAGCCTGTTATTAAAGTTGAAATGGTATTCCCTACGGTTGTCCAATTGATTGAGCTTAAAATACCATTTATCGCATTCGCTATCCCTGCGCCAAATTCTGAAAAATCAAAAGTTTTTAAAAATGTATAAGCAAAGTTTACAGCAGTCATTATGCCATTACCTATGGTAGTGCCCGTAAGAAACCAGTCAAGCTTTTCTACCGCACCATTAAAAAACTCAGCAATATTACTTGCCCATTTTTTTGCAGTGCTGTGTATTTTTGACCAATTGATACTTGACATAGCAGCATTGAGTTTTTCAGCAATAACCTGTCCTATTTTTTTAAAATCCTGCTTTTTAAATAAATTCAAAAGCTGTTCGGCAAATCCGCTTACAGCACCTGTTACGCCTGCTGTGGTATAAGCCGCTGCATCGTTATTGTCTGTACTGCTTGATGTGTCGCTCGAAGTGTCCTGCATAACATTTAACTCGTCATACCCTGCAAGAAATTTCTGGTTTTCTTCGGTAGCCGCTGTGTTTTCCTCGGTGGCTTCTGTTGAATCCGAAACACTCTCGGCATAATCTGTCTGAACATCAATAGCCTTTGTGTATGTAGAATTTCCTGTGAGGACTGCAAAAAATTGCGCAACCTTATCTGTTGCGGCGGTCAACACATTCATAAACGAGGTGAGAATCGGAGTTACAAAGTTAATTAGCGGTACAAAAGCGGTTGCTATCGCATTTTTCAGCTTTGTAAACGTAGAAACCAGCTTAGACATATTTTCGTTAAATTCAGGTGAAAACTTTGCTATGTCCTGAAAACTTTCACCTATTGAGCTGAACATATTCCTTATTCCCTTGTAAACAATAAGACTCAAAAGAATTTGTTTAACTCTTTTGAGCGCTTTTTCAAGGACATTTGTCTGCTTTGCTGCGCTTTTTGCATTAGTTCCGATTCGTTTAACCAGACTTACAGCAGAATTTTTAAAAGCAGAAAGTAACGTTTGTCCGGCTCTTTTAAGCGCTGAGATGAGTTTTTCAATCCCGCTTATCGCTGTTGATACCGCCGACTTGTAATTGTTTACAGACTGTGCGGCTGATGATGTGGAGCCTGATGTGCTTGATTCCGCTGCTTGCGTTTCGTTTAGCTTAGCTTTATATACATTGAGCTTGCCTGATAATTCTTCGAGCTTCTGAGCCTTTTTCTGATATTCGGCGGTGTCGGTGCCGCTCATACCGGCAGAAGCAGCCTTAACTTGTTCAAGCTCTCTTTCGTAGCCGCTCAACTTGGTTTCTGCAATGCTAATCTGGCTTTGTATTTTATTCCATGCGCTATCCTGAGCAAGCAGATTGTTTATATCCTCATCGCTTAAGTTGAACCCAATATCCTTTAACTCATTAATCTTTGAATCGGCTATGTTATCAGCTTCTGTGTCCAATTCATTGAGTTTAGATTTTGCGCTGTCAACTTGCTTTTCAAGAGTTTCAAGAGCTTTGCTCTTTACAGGAGTTTCCGCAAGTTCTTTAAGCTCCGTTTTCAGGCGATTGATTTCGTTTTCTGTCGTCTTGATTTTGTTAACAAGTTCAAGAGATTTTGAAGAAAGATTTTTCATTCCTTGTTCAAAACCGCTTGTATCAAATTTAGTGCTAAAACGAATACTTCCGTCAACTGCCATTTTATCTCCTCCTTTCGGTAAAATTTTTTATAAAAAACTTCAAAACGTTGTTGACACACGTATTAATACGTATTATAATATTATTGTGAGGTGAATCCTTTGCGATACAGTGAATTAAAAAAGTTGCTGAAAAAAAGCGGTTGCACCCTATTTCGCGAAGGTAAAAGCCATGAAATATGGTATAGTTCTAAAACAAAAAACTATTTTACCGTCGGAAGGCACAACAGCGAAGAAGTAGCAACAGGTACACTTAAATCAATTAAAAAGGATGCGGGACTTGAATAAAAAGTCCTGCACCCCTCACAATAATATAAAGGAGTTGTTTGCTATGGCAAAATACATTTATCCTGCAATATTTCATGAAGAAGACACAGGCGGTTACTTTGTGAATTTTCCTGATATTACCGGATGTTCCACTCAGGGAACCACATTATCAGAAGCTGTTGCTATGGCTGAAGACGCATTAAATTTAATGCTTTATACCCTTGAAGAAAAGGATTTACCAATTAATAAGCCTTCTGATATTCGCAGCTTAAGCCTTGAAAAAAATGAATTTACTACCTTGATTTCTTGTGATACCTTGGAATACAGAAAATTCTTTGATAATAAATCAGTCAAGAAAACTTTGACTATCCCTTCTTGGCTCAATACAATGTCAGAACGTGCAGAATTGAATTTTTCGTCCGTCCTGCAAGAAGCACTCAAATCTAAGCTAAATATTTCTTAAATAAGGCTCTTAATAAAATCAAGCTCCTCCTGTTCTTCGGGAGTGAGCTTTTCTTTTAAATCAACAAGAGCCTTGTGCTCGTTGTAAAATTCACGTTCCCACTTTTCGAGTTTTTTACCTTTAGCTTTTTTCATGCGGATATTCATCACCTGTGAATATAAACCCTCGCCTACTTCATTAAATAAACCGAGGAAGCTCCACCAGTGCAGATAATCACATTCTCTCGTTTCATATCCGGCACTCTTATTTAATGCAGGAAAAATAATAGACTGGTCATATTCCCAGTCCATAATCTTCTTAGGCGCCTGTTTTGATTTCGGCATGTCACCGCCGTCAAGAAACCATACAGCCATTTTTAGAGCTTCGTCCGCATTAGGCGGCATTTCTTTATACAGGCATTGGAGACAAATGTAATTTTTTTCATAATCTGATAACTCAATATCGCCGTAAGCCTCAAAAATTGTCAGCACAACACGAAAATCTGAATTAATCTCATATTCTTCACCGTCAACCTTAAGACTCTTAGGAAGTTCGCCTATCATTTTGAGTACTTCTGAGCATGAGAAGTATATTTTTCAACTCTCTTTGATAAATGCTCCTGCTCGTTCATAATATCTTTTTCAATCAGCGGAATAACTGCATTAATAAAATTCATAAATACAGGCTGCCCTTCTACAATTGAGCAACTGTCCGTGGGACCGAAAGCAATTTCGCTCGTGCCCTTACCAAATACGTAATCAATCTCATCTCTTGCCTTCTGGTCAGCCTCCGCAAGAGTTTTTATTACGTTATCGGCATTATTATCATTCTCAATTCCTTTGAGTATTTCTGCAAGATTTTGAAGATTTTCCAGAGCTGTCTTAATTCTGCCGAGAATAGCATTATCTCTTGTATTTATTCTGATGACTGCCGTTTCATCATCATTTATACAGTACTTTTTATAGCCACTGCTGAAATTGATTCTTTCCAAAATATCACTCCCTGTAATTTAAAAGGGCGGTTATTACACCGCCCTAGTGATTATACATTTTCTGTAAACGTCGGTACCCTGTCTGTAAGTGTCGCTGTGCCCTGTTTGCGGTTGCCGTTAGATAAAACATTAAACGGGATATTAATGCCCTTAGTATCGCCGCCATAGCTCTGAGGCTTAACAACGCAGTCCTCAATCCATGCATCATAAGGACCCGTTTTATTATCAATAACTACTTCAAGAGACTTTGTTTCACAATCCTCGCCTGTCAGACGGTTAAGCGCAATGTTCTTTAGTTTTTCGTAAATTGCGTCGCCTGTGTTTGCATAATACGTGTCGACGTCAAAACTCGGTTCATACCCTTCGTCGTAAGTAACAGTGTCGCCGAGAATATTCTGTATCTGTTCTGTGCTCGGGTTGAGCTCAACAGACATGTCTTCGAGGTCTCTGCCGATAAGATACCAAATAGGAGTTGCTCCGCCGAAAGAAGCGTCAATGAAATGTAAAATATACTGTCTTTTTAACTTACCGATATCCGGTGTTGCCATAATTAAAATTCCTCACTTTCAATAGTGTATTCTGCGGTGATTTGCAGTTGATACTGCACACCGCTGTTTGTGTTATTATCCGGTATGTTATAAAGCATACCGTTTGCACAGGTCAGCTCTGTAAGCTCTCCTGTAAGTGTTTTTTCGCCTACATCAACAGACAGCTCCTGATTGAGAGCGTGACGTTCAAGCCACATCTGCAACTCAAGCAGGAAGCCGCTGTTTGCAAGACGGTCATAATCATTGAAAGACTGAAATACCGCATAGAGTATGAATGTATGCTGTCTTGTTTCGTTTCCCAGTACATCAGTCTTTATCAGTTTGTCGCCCGTAGGATATAATCCGAAGTCATCAGGATTAGTGCCGAGACTGTCAATATTAATAAGTTCACTAATTTTAGGGAACTCCTGTAAAATTGATTTAACCAACTCAATAATGTTCATTCTGCCTTGCCTCCTGAAATTTTTGCAGCGCCCCGCAAAATATCGTCTTTGTGGTCTTCTTTCATTCGTTCAAACCACATCTTTCCTGCTTGCGGATGTATTGTATTATTATATTGCAGCTCTCTTCCCGTAGGGTGTTTCTTCTTTCCCTTCGGGCTACACCAACCGACGATTACTCCACTACCTTCATATTTTCCAAATACTACCCTTCTGTTGCCGTTTTCTTCGACAATCGGGAAGTTCGGGCCGTAAACTACACCATAATACATATAGTGTGCATAGGGTAAATTCTGTTGAATTTCCCCACTGCCGATTACAGTGCCTATTGTTGCCGATTCCGCAAGCAAGCCGTTTTTAAAAGGCATATACGGTACCATAAGCTTGATACATTCACTGTCAATATATTTTTGAGTTTTTGTAAATGTCTCGGTTGTTCTGTGCCCAAAGCTCTTATCCCACGTTAAGTCAAGACTTCCGCTTGACATTCTGACATTCATGTCGTTAGGCTGTATGATTTTCATATCATCACCTCGCAGAGATTTTTATGTGTTGCAAATTTTTTGAGCCGTACAGCTTGCGGTCAATGCTCATTACGGTATAAGTCTGATATTCCTCACGAAGCCTTCTAAGGCTCTGAGAAGCCGTCTGTTGGCTTGAATTGTCAAAAGTAAAATTACATTCGCCTTTAACGATTATGTCCTTAGAAGCATTTTTAGGGACTGTTTCAGAACTTGGCAAAAGGTAATCAGACGGTAAGACGTTTCCGCCCGGCTCAAGCTGCATACTGTCAAGCGGAATATACACCGTCACGCTGTCGGCGTTCTGGTCGCCGCTTTTTAACACGTTTCTCGCTTTGTTTTCCTGCCAATGGCAGGAGCTGACATAGTATCGGTTAAAGCCGATACCATTGTAATTAAAAATCGTACAGCTGCTTTCGGTTCTCATCTTACACCCCTATAGAGCAACCCTGTGCCGCTCAGATATGAATAGATTACAGTCCGTATTTCATTTGACAAAGCCTGTCTGTAGCTGTCTGTACTTTCATAGCTGATTGACTGGTCGCCTACACTCTCAGAGGCTATGCCTTTTCCTGCACTGCCGCTGCTATCTGAATTGTAAAATAACTCTGCAATTTCGCAGCAGCACAGCTTCACACATTCAGGAATATTGCTTTCATCCACATTTTCAAGAGTGTATTCCTTGATTTTAATTGAAGCCTTTTTAGCATAGAAATTAAAAGAAGCGGTATCAATGACCGCCCTTTTGCCGCAAAGATATTCATTTTTGTAGAATGCATAATCTGCATAGATTGCCATTTTACCGCCACTCCTTAATTTCTCTATTCTTTTGATTTTTCCTTTGGCTTTTCTTTTGATTTTTCCTTTGGCTTTTCTGTTGATTTTTCCTTCGGTCTCTTTGTTCCAACCTTTAAGCCTACTGTTTTCATAATCATCTTCTCCTTGCGTCTTATGCCCTATGACTGAGATAAATTCCTGCAACCTTATTCTTATATACATCAACAAGTCCGTACTTACGGTACTTGAGAATATAACTATCAGAATCCGGGTTGTTTGCAGGAGCAATGAGGTCGTGTGCAATGTGCTTGTCATACTTGATAAGCGCAGGTTTATGAATAATCATAAAGTTGATATCTTTTCCTGCTTCTGCCTTTTTATAGTGTCCTGCCTCTTCTCCTGACGACTTGCCGTCAAGCATATCGATTGCGGTATAAAAACGTGACTGAGGCACTGACTTCTTAATAGAAAAACAACTGAGTATTTCTCTTGACTTTGTTGTATCGAGCGCCATAACACCGTTAAGAAGTGTCGGTGTAGCATAAAGGTGACGTTCCTCTTCGGGTACTTCGTCTTCATCCATTTTATTCTTAGCTTCGATAAGCGCAGCAAGGAATTCTGAAGCGTCGGCATAAGTTGCAGCAGAAGCCATTGAAATTCCTTCAATTCCCGAAAGAGTTGCAAAGGTGAACGCATCTGCCTCTGGTGCGACTTTAGTTCTGATAAGCTCTGAACCAGCTTTACCGAAAGCGAGATTGAAGCTTTCCTGATTATCCATAGTGTCAACAGAAATTTTAGTACCCCTATCATAATTATAAGCTACAGTTTTCCACTCAAGGCTTACTGAGCCGTCTGTATAACCGCTGTTACGGTCATAATCGCCAAGACCTGTTACAGACATCTGAGGATAGCAAATTTCATTGACGTTTACTCCTGCTCTTACCATTGACTGGTCGCCTGTAAGGTCAGATGTTACAGATGAGAGTTTATAAACCTCATCAAGCAGAGCAACATAATTTTTCGGCAATGTTAATACGTTTGGCATTAATTAAAACATCCTTTCATTATTTGTTTTCAGCAGGCAGCCCCATAACCGCACGCATAGCATCTTCGTCTCGGCTTTCAAAGCCCCCGCCACTCCCCGTATCTCCTACGGGGTTTTTAAAAGGTTCTTCTGATGTAAACATAAAATCATTTTCTGATTTTATTTTTTCTAGAGCCTTTGTGATATCTTCCGCTTGATTTTTACTGTTCTTCAAGGTATCAAGGTCATCAAGCAGTAACCCTTTGACAGCCTTGGAATTTCTTGCACCGCTCTTTGCGATTGCACCGTCAAGTACTGAATTAAACTCCATATCAGCAATCTTATTCTGATACTCGGTTTCTTTCTTCTGAAGGTCGCTGTTAAGGGTTTCGATTTTACCCTGTAATTCCTTAACATCTACTCCCTCAAACTCTTTTAGCGCATTTTGAGCGGTTTCGAGCTGTGATTTGTAGTTATCACGCTCGGCTTCAAGTTTGCTTTTTGCTTTTTCGAGGTCTGAACCGTTCTCATCAAGGATTTTGTCAACGATTTCCTTTTCAAGTCCCAAGTCCTCTAAAAATTTTCTTTGCATTGTAAATAATCATCCTTTCTTCGATACGCTTTTTTACGAGGTTGCACCTCATTCTATCCTTAGTTTTACGACTTAGGAACGGTCAATTTTGATAAACAAAAAGCACCCTTGCAATAAATACAAAAGTGCTTAATCAGTTGATTTAGTTTTCTTTGGTTTATCCGGCACAGGTTCAACAAAACCGCGCGAGATAAGCTGTTTGGCTCGTTCTTCTGAGCATTCAAAGGTTTCATTGACAGGTCGGGTTATAAAGCCCTCTGTCTTGTCGTTAAACTGTTTAATTACTCTGACTTTCACTGGTTTCACCTTCTTTCTGTTCTGTTTCTAAATCGTCAATTTTCTTTGCTAATAACAAGATGTTGCGACCGATTTCAATAAATTCTGAAACATCACAAACGCTGCATTTCATTTGAAGCACTTCTAATTCAGTTATTTGCTCAGCTAATTTTTCTTTGTACATAATTTTCTTCCTTTCATTTCAGTAATATAAAAAAGACTAAATATTACTTATAGGTAATACTTAATCTTTGTTTGACTTATTAAATTTTTGCAAAACAAAACCGCCCTCACATTGTGGGAGCGGTTAAGCTATTACTTTGTCAATTTGCTCTAAATAAATTGTATCGGTTTCATAATCTCCACCGATATCAATGTCGGCAATAAAAGCTTCTCCATTGCCTAAAATCTCAACTATTGACGCTTCTCTGCCATCTTTCATTTTTACCTTATCATAAAGTTTAATGACTTTCATTTTTTGTCACCTCTTTCTTGGTTACATAAGCACTTGTAAGCCTTGGTTCGGAATTAGCATTTTCTTTTATCCAAGCAGTGCATACATTAGCATTTTTGCCATTTGCACCCTTTAAATTCATAACTAATTCGTATCTATCCCCATATTTATCCGAAGCCTTTAATTTTAATAACGATTCATCAAAATTCTTTTGTATATTATCAATTAAATATTCGTAATTCTCAATGGTATATCCTAAAGCCTCTTTGAACGCTCTTGCTTTATCTGGTTGTTTTATAGGGTCTAATGCATACTTAGTGAATTTTTCTTTTGGTATTTTTGCAAATAATTGAATATTTGCAGAAATAACATTTCTTCCTTCTGATTTTATTATACCACTTTCAACCGAATTTGCAACAGTTTTGTCACCTATATTTCCAAGACTATCAATATTCACTCTGTCCCATTGCTGAGGCAAACCCATAGCCTTCGAGAAGTTAACATATTCATCTTGCGTGCGAACATATCTTGCCTTAGCGGCTAAAATATC
>CAYQXN010000066.1:0-10276 GCA_964421585.1 uncultured Ruminococcus sp.
TTGTATCACCATAATAGATTTGAACACCATCCCATGTCGTTCTACCTGCAGCAACTCTTGGAACAGCAAATGATATTGTACATGCATCTACAGGTGTTGTAACCTCACCCGAAGCCACCATTGTGAATTTATCGGAAGCTATATCCTGCCTTTTGACAAGCTGAACATCGTTAGAGTCTGAAATCTCGTCACTGCTGTTTGCAGTTGTAGCTGTAAGAAACTCAACTTCAAGATCTACTTCTGTATTGCCCGTACCTACAATATCAAAAACAGCAGTAACAAATACACCGCTTGTTTTGAAATCATAAAGACTTAAGCTTGTACAATTAAACTTAATCTTGTTTTCAAGATTAAAATTAGCTACAAAACCTGCTTGACCGATTATAGGGAACGCTGACGAAACTGTTACCTCGTCAGCCAATCTCAGAACGCTTTCATCGTAACTGAGAATAGCCTGAGTATTAATAATCTTGTAGTCTGACTGAAGCATGTAAGTAACTGTAAACTTTGTGCTGTCTGAACTGTAATTGTACTGTACAGAGTCTGCAACATTTGACGTTACCGTGATTGTGTTTGTTTCCGCTGCGCTTACGCTGAATGAAAGTGCAGATATTGTGCACATAATCATCATTACCGCAAGAACAACCGAAAGCGTTTTTGTGAACCTTTTCATTTCTATTGCTCCTTTAAAAAATACTCCTCCACATTACACCTGAAACTTCTAAAAAGGCAAAATGCGGAACTAAAAACTACCGCCATTCGGCGATTCAGCAGCAATTATACAGACAATATAATAGATTTTGTTGATAATTCTGCTAAATTAAGTAAATTATAACATAGCAAAATAAAACTATCAATTAATTATCAACAATTCATCTATTAAATGTTTATGATACTTTTATGTGCAGTTTGACAAATTAACTGTTAATTTTTACAAAATCCTGTTCTGGATATTGTAAAAAGTTTTAAATTACGCAAAACTTTGGTAAATCCGCCACTATTTTTTACAATCACTGTTGTTACACAAATAACTCAGGATGCATTCGGCTATAATGGAAAATGTACTGCTGAGCTATACCCGCATATCTTCCGAAATCGTTTCCTGTCATTTTCGGAAACAACTTGTCCATTGCTCTTTTCATCCACACATCAATTGGAAAAGCCTCTATCCTGTGCAAACCAAATAACAATGTGCAATCGGCAACCTTTGTTCCCACTCCCGTAATCTTCATAAGCTCAGACCTTGCCGCATCATATTCAATAGTCCTGCACTTTTCAAGGCTCACATTGCCCGATACAACTTTCTGAGCCGCATCAATAAGATAGCGATTTCTAAATCCTGCCCTTAGAGGAGCAAGGTCATCGGGTGTGAGAGCCGCCATTTTTTCGGCAGTAGGAAAAGCAAAAACATTCTCTTCAATTTCATCGCCAAAGCTTTCGCAAAGCCTTTGAACAATCCCCTTAATTCTTTTAATATTATTATTTTGTGAAATAATAAATGTACAAAGCGCCTCATAGGGCTCCTGCTGCAAAATTCTGATGCCCGGCGCATATTTGGCAGCCTCATTAAGCACCGGGTGGATTTCGCTTATTTCTTCTCTGATTTTACCGTAATCAAGCCCCAAATCAAAGTATTTGCACCATATGTTTTCAAAATCAGCCCTTGTCGCATTATATATCAAAAGACTGCTGTCCTCAAATCTGACATTAACATTTTTACGATAAGCAACACCGTCAAATGAACCGTCGGGCTGCTGCACCCACCTAAAGCTCTGACCGCAGTCAAGCGTCTGCGCAAGGTCAAGGTCGTTAACCTCTGATATTTTTATTCCGTTTTCAATTTCCGTACAAACCACATTTACCACTCCGTTAATTTAGGGTGTAGCTTTAAAGTATCCAAAACGCCCTATTATTAATTTTTTAAAAATTATATCACATTTCTTCTTTTTATGATACAATGTTTTATAAATAAATGTATTTTATCAAAATGGTGATTATATGAAAGAAACTATATGTACAATACCAATTAACGACATCTTTATGCCAAAGGACGACTGTCCGATTTGCCGAATGGAGGCAATGCTTGAGAAACAGTATGTTAATTTCATTACAGGAGACGCAATGATGGAGCCTAACATAAGAATTGAGACAAACAAAAAAGGCTTCTGTCACAGACATTTTTCACAGATGTTTGTAAGCGGTCAGAAGCTGCCGAATGCTCTCATTCTTGAAAGCCACTTGCAGGAAATTCTCGATAGCTATATGCCAAAAAAACTCAAAGGCAAGCCTGACAAAAAGCAGCTTGACGGAATAAAAAAGGAACTTGACGCCTGTTATGTATGCGACAGAATCGAATCAGATATGCATCATTTTATGGCAACAATATTTGTTGAGTGGGCAAAAGGCGAGGAGTTTCGCAAGCTGTATAATGAACAGCCCTATATATGCCTTAAGCATTATTCATTTATAATGGACTGCGCCACAAGCAAGGGAGGAATACCCTCAAAGCACCTTTCGGATTTCCACTCCGAAACCGCCGCACTCACAAAGAATTATCTTGAGGAATTGAAAAAGGACATCACACACTTCTGCTCGATGTTCGACTACCGAAGTCAGGGGCAGGAATGGGGAACATCAAAGGACTCCATTGAACGCAGCATAGCGTTTTTAACCGGTGAAAAGCCCTAAAACAGTACAATCAGCAAAGAAAAATTTAAACAAATGAAAGTCAGTCGCATTAAGATGCAAATAAAAAACCGGGCAACTCTTTCTGGTTGCCCGGTTAGTGTTTTTTATAATATTATTCCGGTAAATTATTATATCAAAATTGACTAAAATGCCGTTAATTAATAACAATAAAAGCAAAAATAACTTTTGGCTCTTATTTTATGTATCCCATACAGCCAACACTGCATTGTAATATTCAGTCGGAAGAATATCTTTAACCGCCTCGCGACCTGTACTGTCATTCATATAGGCATTTCTGACATTGCCGCCAAGCTGTGTTTCAACACCGTCAACATCAACAAACTTTTGTCTTAGTATTGATACTCCCTCCGACGTAAGCATATCCAAAGTGATTTTCTCTTTGATTTCTATTTTGAACACTCCCTTTAATAGATTTTATATGTTATACTTCCCGAAATCCTCTCGCCGTTTTTTACACCGTTCGGCAAAATCAGAATCATATTGGATGTATATGTAGAAACAATTGCCGTACAGACAGTTCGTGTTGTTGCCGTTACAAACTGAGTTGAAATCTGAACGTCATTCCTGAAAGGCAGACCGCTGATATTTATTGTTTTATCTTCTGTCATACTTAAACTTGCGGCAAAATTAAATTGTACTGTTACAAAATCCCCGAATTTCTGATATGTTGCGCTCGCCGTTGACAAAACAGCAACGTCGTCCTCACCTACAGCCTCAGTAAGAGTACTTGAACCGCTTTCTACATTATAGGAATCATACTTACCGGCAACCGCATCAAGCGTTTCCTGAATATCAGCAGTTAAAGAAGACTTATTTACAGAATATGGGGCTGAAATGTAATATGGAGTAAAGTCTGTCATTTCTTCCCCCTGTTCAATCATAAAGTCAAATTCACGGTCAATTGTTTTTCCTGTTGTTGTTATATTAAGTCTCAGGTTAATTGAGCGTGAAGCAGCAGTATCAATATTTACTGAACATGAAGTATTATTATACGGCACAGAAATAACCTGATATTCTGTTGGATATGTACCCCACAGATAAATACTGAACGATAAGGCTTCATCTTCACCGTTACGCAGTATATTCTGAACAGAAGCAACATAATTGACGCCCTCTTCAAATTCTGTTATACCTATGTCAACAGGAATACTACAAGTTACACCTGCCGTAGGTGTGCCAGAGATATGAATATGATTATTCCTGATTGTAATAGTGAGTCCGCTAACCGTAAATTCAGTATCCTTCAGATTTATTAACGCTTGAGAACCTGAAATTAAACTTTCAACATTTTTATCTGCCTTTTCATCGACAATAGAAGCTATTTCCGTTTTGCTATAGGCATCAGCAATATCATATCCTGCAAGGGTGGTTGCCTTATCAGCTTTTTCAGCAACAACAGCGTCAACTTCGTCCGCTTTATAGTAGTACTGTTTCAAGTACAACAAACTTGGATAGGGTTCATCAAGCTCTGCTAATACATATCCGCCGCCTGTAGCAAGCCCCTCAACCTTATTGTTTGCTTTTTCCGTTTGTGCAAGCGCATCATCAGTCTCTGATTTGGTGTAGCAGTTACTTATTTCTGCCTCCAGCTCTGTTCTCATCTGCACTACATCAATCTGTTTTGGAATTACTTTTTCCAAAGCCAGAGTAGTATTCTGATATTTAAAAAAATTAATTCCCATATAACAGCAGTTTTCGGGAATAGTAAAAGGCACCTTGGTATAAAAAGGTATCTGTAACAACGGGTGTTCATAGCAAACCCAACTTATAAAGTTTAGGTTTTCATCAAAAAAAACAACTACGGGATAACCTGCTATATGTGCTGATGTTATTCTGTATTTTTCACCCGTGGAGCAGGATAACAGTTGAGAGCTAAAAATATTAGTTGCGCTGGTTACTTTTCTTGCAGGCGCATCTTTATAGTATTCCTGCCCTTCTGTCATCTCCAGAGTATCGGTAATGTCCTCATACTCCTCAGGACAATCAAGCTTATAGTAAAGTTCATTCTCTGTTTGCGCTTTATCTGCCTTTTTGGTTATGTCCGTTGCCAGAAGATTTTTCATATTTGTGTCCAGCTGTTCCTGTTGAAGCTTAAGCTCAGACAACAAATTGTATGCTTCCTCACGCAGTCTGAGAGTTTCGGTATTGGGATTTTCATATTCCATATCCTCAATCGGAATACTCTCATCAGCATATAGCCTTACAATTTCTGTCTGGAACACCTTGCCATCGTCATTTCTGCCTTCAATCTGAAGCTCAAAATATCCGTGAATAAAAATATCTGTTTCTTTGACATTCCACGTAATTGTCGTGCCTCTGCTGTCAACCAATACTTCATCAGGGATTACCGTGTTCACCTGACCGTCAGCAAAACGCAGATGAATACTGTAGCTGAATGAGGAATCGGTCATTTCCCCTATAAAAAACTTCTGAATAAATGTAAGATTTTCGCCTGTCACACCTACGCAGTTGGATTTTTCGCAGTCAACAGGCGTTCTGAGATTATATATAATCAAATTTTTTCACCTCCGCTTAAGCGATATAAATCCAAAAAATTGCATTGTTTTATACAATTTTTAAAATTTTATTGAAAAATCCTTCCCCTTTCTTCTCAACCGCTCCCGATTTTCTGTATTAACAACATATTTGATAAACATTAATTATGCACGGAATTATGCACGGAAAATTCAAAAAATAAAACGCAACGTGACGTTGCAACCTGTCCGAGCATAAAGCAAAATATCGGATTACATTTTTGTGCCGTTCCTGTCTAAGCGCTTTTCTGTAAAGCAAAAAAGGAAATAAATGTAATATATCTGTTGACAATTTTGTAATTTATGTTATAATAAACATATAAACTAGATACCACAATATTTTGTATCTTTTATTACTGACTGGCGGATTATTTTGTAATCCGCCACCTTTTTTTGCGTAGTTTTGTTAATTGTATTTTATACTGTCGTTTACAAAGCGTGAAACAAAATACGTCAAAAGTACACCTGCATATTAAACAGCGTTCTGTATTAATTTGTGCAAATAACAGCATACAAGCATAAAAAATAAACCGCCGACACTGCATGTCAGCGGTTTATGATTTATTATAATGAATTTATTGTATTATTCAAATCAGGAATTACCCAATTTTATGCGGTAAAAGCATTTGTAATCCGCTTTCAATCCCCAAAAAGTAACTTGTACTTCTGCGGATTATTCGTCAGCTTCTTCAGTTGACTCAGCAGCTTCTTCGGCTGGCTCTGCAACCTCTTCGGCTGGCTCTTCCAAGGTTTCATCAGCCTGATTGTCAGCTTCTTCCTCTTCTGCCATAAGGTCAGCCTCAATACCGCCTTCAAGAACAGAGTTCGCAGCTTCGTCTTCCAAAGCTTCATCATCATTTTCAACAGGAACCTCAAATCCGCTGAGGAAGGTGTATGGAATTCCATAACCAAGCGCTACACCTGCAAGCGCACCGATTACGCTTACAGTTCCGGGTGTGTCGGAAGCGAATACTGAATTGAGCGGCATACCTGTTGCAAAGGATGCAATAATAATATACAGCGAAGGAAGCACCATAATAATCAGCGTAATAGCCGAAAAACGCTTTACAGCCTTGCCGTCACCCACACGTGTGGCATAAAACAGGAGCAAGCCGAATACAACATAGAGAAGTGTTGAGATTATTGCGCTTGCTGTTGTTGACAACGTGCTTGTAAATTGTGTAAAAAAGTGCGCGCAAATAATAAACGCAAGAACAAGGAATGCTGAGAAAAATAAATTAAGGGTGTCCTTCTTGTTAGGCTTTTTCATTTGGGTAACCTCCGTAAATTTCAGAATTTAACAGTATAATTATAAAACAGTCATTGAAAAATGTCAACAAAATACATATAACCTTCACAATTATTCAGATTTCTCTCAAAAACCGAGACTTTATTTTACCGTATAACCTTTAATTTTGAACACGTCGCCGTCCATAATTGTATATGTACTCCTCAGCTCACCGTCAATGTCGGGTGAAATACTCTGGTGAATATAAAGACTGTCAATGCCGAAATCCGCTGCGCCGCCGATGTCGGAACGAAAATCGTTGCCAATCATAATTGAATCGGATTTCTCAAGTCCGTATCGTTCAAAGAGAATCTTATAATAGTTTACATCGGGCTTTGAGCACTCCTCATCAGAGCTTATGCAGATACCGTCAAAATAATCTGTAAGTCCTAGCATATTAAGCTCATTTTCCGTGAAGGAACGCTGAGCATTTGACAGCAGGTAAATTTTCTTGCCCTTGGCTTTAAGAGTGTCAAGCAAGTCAAGAACACCGTCATAAAGCTTGATATACTTAGTGGAAAAACAGCGGAACGCCTCAGCGGTGTAGAGAACCTGAGCCTTTGTAGCTTTGACGCCCTTCTGTGTATAGAGTCCGCGGAACACCTTTTCAATTTTTATGTCAATTGTTGAGTACTCGGGATGTCTGCGGCTTACCGCTTTCTTTTCCTTTTCAACAAGCCTGCCGTACTCCTTGTTCAGCTCGTCATATGTATAGTGCGCGCCTCTATATCCGTAGAGTATCGCCATTTTCTTCCATATTTCATCGCCCCACTCGTCTGTATTAATATCAATTAAAGTACCGTAAAGATCGAAAATATAATTTTTATACATCATATCACCTCTTGGAAATACACAAAATACCGCGCACTCATAGCGGCTGCGTTGTTTTATAGTATATTCTATCATTTTTCGTATTCAATTGCAATAGCCGACAAATTGTGATAAACTTAAGCCGAGGTGATTTTTTTGACAAAAAAACAAATTGCTTTAAAGGCTGTTGAAGCTTTAAAAAACGAATATCCCGACGCTGTTTGCTCGCTTATATATACCGATCCGCTGCAACTGCTGATTGCCACAAGACTTGCGGCGCAATGCACCGACGCAAGAGTTAATATAGTTACACCTTCTCTTTTTGAGCGCTTTAAAACGGTTGACGATTTTGCAGACTCAACTCCTGACGAGGTGGCAGAATACATAAAAAGCTGCGGTCTGTACAAAACAAAATCAAAGGATATTGTTGCTATGGCTGAGATGCTCAGAGATGAATTTGAAGGCATTGTGCCCGACAACATTGACGACCTCACAAAACTTCCCGGCATAGGCAGAAAAACCGCAAACCTTGTGTGCGGAGACATTTTCGGCAAGCCTGCCGTTGTGGTTGATACGCATTGCATAAGGATAACGCGGAGGCTCGGACTGCACGAGCTAAGCGACCAGAAAAAAATTGAGTTTGCTCTGCGAGACCTGCTGCCGCCGGACGAAAGCAATGATTTCTGCCACAGGCTTGTACTTCACGGACGGGCTGTATGTCAGGCACGCAAGCCTATGTGCGAAAGCTGCTGTATGAATGAATTCTGCAAAAAGAAAATTTGACGAGGAATTTATGAGCAAAAAAGATATAAAGCTGTTGTCGCTTGACCTTGACGGAACAACGCTCACAAACGAAAACAAGCTGTCTCCGACTGTAAAGACCGCAATTGAAAAGGCAATAAAAAACGGGATTGAGGTTGTTGCAGCAAGCGGCAGACCCTTTGCAACAATGCCCAAAGAGGTTTTGAATATAAAGGGCATTGATTATGTAATCGCTTCAAACGGCGCCGCCGTATATGATAAAAACAGGAGCTGTATCCGCAGACTCCTGCTGACCCCCGACGAGGTGCTCAGACTGCTTGAAATAACCAAGCCGTACGACCTGATTTTTCAGGCATATATAGAGGGACTGACCTACACTGATTCAAGATATGTCAGCGACCCCATAAAATACGGCTGCACTGAGGCATATGTTGACTATGTGCGCTCGGCGCACGGCAGAATTGACGATATGCGTCAATTTATATATGAGCATCGTCATAGCCTTGACAGCATTGAATTTATCGAACAGAACGAAGCCCTCGGCAAAATGCTGTGGAAGCAGATTGAGGAAAGCACAAATGAATTCTACATAACCTCCTCCACCAAAGGCTTTGTCGAATTTATGGCAAGAAACGCAACCAAGGCAAATGCTCTGGAATGGCTGTGCAGTCTTCTGGGCATAGACAAAAGTCAAACCGCCGCCTGCGGAAACGCCGATAACGACGCTGATATGATAAAATGGGCAGGCATGGGAGCCGCTGTACAAAACGCGTCGCCGCTCTGCACAGAAAACGCCGACCTCATTGTTGCCTCCAACAATGATAACGGTGTGGCTGAGCTGATAGATTTGATTCTCGGATAAATTTTACATATTCAATTAAGGTGAGAAAGAATGGAAACACGTTCGTTATATTTCGGTCATACAAGCTCAGAAATGCACAAAGATATGCAGGCTCTGCTTGAGAAATCGGGCATTGCACGCACATTTCCAAAGGGCTCAATAATCTATCGCCAAGGCGACAATGCCGACAGTTTCTGCTACCTGAAAAGCGGCAAGGTCAAGGTATTTATGAACTCGGCGGACGGTATGGAAAAAACGCTTAACACAGCTTCACACGGCGAAATTCTGGGTGAGGGCGCCTTTTTTGACAAAAAGCCCAGAGTCAGCTCCGCCCGTGCCGTAACAAATTCGGAGCTGATTATGATAGATGAAAAAAGCCTGACCGAGATGATAAAAAAGCAGCCTAAGCTTGCGTTTGAGCTGCTTGAAATTCTCGCAAACCGCATAAGACTGCTGTCATCTCAGCTTGACTCAATAACCTTTATGCAGGCTGATGCACGCATTGCCCGCCTGCTGCTTGAAAGCGAGGCAAAGGGCAAAGCGCATCTTACGCACGAGGAAATCGCAAATATTGTAGGAGCGTCACGAGTTACGGTCAGCAAAACATTGGGACAGTTTGCCAAAGAAGGCTGTATCGCCACAGAATACCGATGCGTTATAATAAAAAACAGAGAAAAACTGACCGAAATTGCGCTGACTTAAAATATTACAATAAGCATAACAGGACTGCAAGCCTTGCAGTCCTGTTCTTTATTTATTAAATTTTTCAAGCCTGTAGAACTGTTCTTCATCAACAGTATCTATACCGTTTTTAAAATTGTAACCAAACTTCCTGTAAAAATCGCACGCAGTAATAGACGAAGGAATTTCAATACGCTTTGCTCTTATAAAATATTCATCTTTTTCGAGCGTTTCCATAATCAGCCTGCCAATGCCTCTGCCCTGATATTCAGGCAAAACAAATATAGTAAACAAACTGCTTTCGTCCTCTTTGTCCCAATACGGACCGACTGCGCCGCAGCCGATTATCTCATCATCATCACAAACAACATAAAAATGCGTCCAGGTTGAACGCCATATAAGATACTCAGGCGTGTATGTTTGTATATCCCTTTCAATCAATTCCGAAGAATAGTCCCTGCGGTTCGATATTCTCATTGTTTTTGCAATAAGAGCGGCTACCGCTTCAGCGTCATCTGCTGAAAATAATCTTGCAGCTATCATTATTATTCCTTCTTTCTCAAACTAATGCTAAATACCAATAAAAAAATTGCCTTTCCCGAAAAGCAGGAAAGGCAAAATAAAAAACAAATTATCTCTTTGAGAACTGTG
>CAYQXN010000067.1:0-10161 GCA_964421585.1 uncultured Ruminococcus sp.
TAATACAGCGCATTATACATAATATAAAACCCAATCTGAACAATAATTAATTCTACAACATAAAATCATTATACAGCAAGCAAATATTATGCTATAATTAAATATAGTATATGCCGATTACTTGATTTTTTGAGTATTTATATTATCTTTTATTATTGCAATTCGTATAAAAATTATAATTTTACAAAGGAGGAAAAATGTCACTTTACCTGCTGATTATCGCTATTATCATTTTTCTATGCCTGCTGCTCGGAAGACTGTCAGGCAAAATCGGACTTCCCACGCTTCTGCTTTTTATATTTCTCGGAATGCTGTTCGGCTGTGACGGAATTTTTAAAATACAGTTTGACAACTTTTCATTTGCAGAAAACATATGCTCAATTTCTCTTGTTTTCATTATGTTTTACGGAGGCTTCGGCACAAGCTGGAAGAGCGCCAAAAAGGTTGCTTCAAAATCAATACTTCTCTCCACAGTCGGAGTTGTGCTGACCGCCGGAATTTCAGCGTTGTTCTGCTGGCTTGTGCTGGGATTCGGACTTCTTGAAAGTCTTTTAATAGGCTCAGTAATAAGCTCTACCGACGCTGCGTCGGTTTTTGCAGTTCTGAGAAGCAAAAAGCTTAACCTTAAACACAATACCGCACCCCTGCTGGAGGTTGAAAGCGGAAGTAACGACCCGGTTGCCTATATGATGACTGTAATCGTCCTCTCGCTTATGAGCGGAGGTTCAAGTTGGCTTGAGCTGTTATACCTGATTTTTACACAAATTGTGTTTGGCTCGCTTGTCGGAGTTGCCTCAGCAATTCTTGTAAAATTCATTTTCAAAAAAGGCATAATCAGCTTCAGCGGCGGAGAATCCATTCTTATGTTCGGCGCTGCATTGATTTCATATGCAGGCGCTACGCTTATAGGAGGAAACGGCTATCTCAGTACATATATTACAGGCATTATTCTCGGCAACAGCGATATTCCCAACAAAAAAACTCTTGTAAACTTCTTCGACGGAATTACCGGGTTAATGCAGATTCTTATATTCTTCCTGCTTGGACTTATGTCATACCCTTCACAAATGTTCGACATTATTCTTCCGGCATTAGCCATTGCACTTTTTCTTACCCTTGTTGCACGGCCTTTGTCTGTCTTTGCAATACTCACCCCATTCAAATGTCCCGTTAAACAACAGCTGCTTGTATCATGGGCAGGTCTCAGAGGCGCCGCATCAATAGTGTTTGCAATTATGGCTGTTGTAAGTCCTGCATATCTTGATAACGACGTATTCCACATTGTATTCTTTATTGTGCTGTTCTCAATCACTCTGCAAGGCACACTGCTGCCGGTTGTTGCAAAAAAGCTGGATATGATTGACACAAAGGGCGATGTTATGAAAACCTTTAACGACTACACTAACGAGGCGCCCGTTCAGTTTATCAAGCTTCCGATCAAGGCAAAACACCCATGGGTTGACAAAAAAATCAAAAACATACGTCTGCTGCCAAATACAATTCTTGCCCTTATCATACGCGATAACAAGCAAATTGTTCCGCGCGGCGACACCACTATTCTTGAAGGCGATATTGCGGTGCTCAGCGGACCGTCTCTTGACAAAAACTTCAAGGGCTGTCTTACCGAAATTGAAATTGACGCCGATAACGAATGGCTGGGTATGGCTCTTTCGGAAATCAAGCTGTCCTCAGACAAGCTGATTATACTCATCAACCGCAAGGGAAGAGTTATAATTCCTCATGGCAAAACAGTCATAAAAGAGGATGATATTCTTATTATAAACAGCTCAAATAATAATTGACAATCTCAGGATAATGTATTATCTTTCTAATAAGGGCTTACCCTAAGTTATAACAGACTCATATCAGAGGTATATTATGGACAATATAACCAGACGCAACAGAGGTCTTGCGTATATTTCCGACTGTTCGGTAATGGAACAACAGAAAAAAGCAAGAACGCTAACTCAAAAGCTCAACACAATGGACAGAAGCGATTTTGAAGGTCTTTCTGAAATTGTCAGAAAGCTTCTCGGCAAATCAGGTGACAATATCTTTATAAATCCGCCTTTCTACTGCGATTACGGCTTTAACATAGAGGTCGGAGATAATTTTTTTGCAAACTACAACTGCACAATTCTTGATGTTGCTAAGGTGACTATCGGAAGCAATGCTTTTTTCGCCCCGAATGTTTCTATTTTTACCGCAGGTCATCCGCTTCATCCCGATGTACGAAACAGCGGGTATGAATACGGAATCCCGGTTACAATAGGAGACAATGTCTGGATTGGCGGAAACAGCGTTATACTTCCGGGTGTTACAGTGGGCAGCAATTCAGTTGTTGCGGCAGGCAGCGTGGTAACCAAGGATGTGCCCGAATGGGCTGTTGTTGCAGGCAATCCTGCAAGAGTAATAAAGAGTATTACCGATGACGACAGAAAATATTACTTTAAAAATCATGAATTTGATGATGAAGCGAAACAGAATATTGACCGTATTTTAAAGGAAAATGATTTTAATTTTATAGGAAATAATTAGAATATATTTCTAACACAAAACGGACCTTCCAATAAAAAAAAGGTCCGTTATAATTTATTAAATTTAAAAAATGCCGAGCAAATACTGCATAGTTATGCTTACAAATGTTATTGCTAACCAACAAGCAAACCCAAGCAAAATTGCTTTTCCGCCTGACTTGGCAAGCTTTACAATATTCGTATTTAGCCCGATTGCACCCATAGCCATAACAATAAAGAATTTACTTAATTGCTTAAGAAAACTAAATATGCTTTTTGCAGCCTCAAGTGCGTCACCCGAAAGTACAGAGGTAGCGACTGTGGTAATAACCGATGCAAGAACAAAATACAAAATAAATAAAGGAATAATCTTTTTCAAATTTACCCTTGTCTGAGAGCCTTTGTCTGATTTTTTTTCTTTTCTCAACCTGATAAATGCAAGCACAAGTGAAATGGGTATAATTGCAAGTGTGCGTGTCAACTTTACAATTGTGGCATACTCAAGTACTGAGCCGTTTGTTCCGTGGAGTGTATCCCAAGTGGAAGCGGCTGCTGTAACCGACGAAGTATCATTAACAGCCGTTCCTGCAAACAAACCAAAACCTTCGCTTGACATTCCAAGCAATCCGCCAAGTGTTGGGAATATCAGTGCAGCAATAACATTAAACAGAAAAATCACCGATATTGACTGGGCAATTTCCTCATCGTCTGCCTCAATCACAGGTGCCGCTGCGGCAATTGCAGAACCTCCGCAAATGCTCGAACCCACACCGATTAAGGTTGCTGTCTTGCTCGGCACTTTAAGCAACTTGCACATTACAAACGCCACAACAAGGGATACTGTTATCGTAGATATAATAATCGGCATAGAAACAAGACCTACCTGCCCTATCGTAGCAAGGTTCAGTCCAAAGCCAAGCAAAATTACTGCAATTTGAAGAATTTTTTTCGAGGTAAAATTAATACCTTTTTCGAACAACTTCTTATTCTTAAGGAAAATTGTTACTATCATACCAATTATAATTGCAAATACCGGAGCTCCGATAACCTCAAGGGCAGGAACAACCCTTACAATTGCCCAAGAAGGCAATGCTATTGCCAGACAAAGTAAAACACCTGAAATATTATACTCTATGTTTTTCATATTCTCCTCCTCATAGTTATAAACTATGATACTATAATGTAAGTTATATTGCAAATATTAATTCTGATTTTTGCTTTAAAAACCAACAATTAATTATTAATTTGTATATTTAGGCTATTGACTTATATTTACAACATGTATATAATACTTATACAATTATACGATCATTGGAGGACTTGCGGTCGCAACTGCAAGGTCGATAAGATGTCGAGTGCGCTCGGTTATGACACCGAGTGCTTTTTTATTGTTGTTTATTTGAGGTGATTTAATGAAAATAAAACTATCAGACCATTTTACATACAAAAGACTGCTCAAATTTGTCCTTCCGTCAATCACCATGATGATATTTACATCAATTTACGGCGTAATTGACGGACTATTTGTTTCAAATTATGTAGGCAAAACTTCGTTTGCAGCCGTTAATTTAATTATCCCGCTTTATTATAATGTTTGGCTCATTCGGTTTTATGATAGGCACAGGCGGCAGCGCAATCGTAGCAAAAACGCTTGGGGAAGGCGACAAGGAGCGTGCCAACAGATATTTTTCTATGTTGGTGTACGCAACCATAGTAATAGGAATTGCATTTGCAATTATTGGAGAAATTTTTATTGAGCCTATTGCCTCCGCTATGGGCGCAAGAGATGAAATGCTGAGTGACAGTGTACAATATGCAAGAATATTATTTATTTCCCTTACAATGTTTATGCTGCAAAATGTTTTCCAAAGCTTTTTTGTCACTGCTGAAAGACCAAAGATAGGACTTGCCGTTACTATAACAGCGGGCTGTATCAATATAGTCATGGACTTTTTGTTTATTGCGGTACTGAATTTAGGAGTTGCAGGCGCCGCTGCTGCAACAGCAATGAGCGAGACCTTTGCAGGAATTTTCCCCTTGATATATTTTTCCAGAAAAAACACAAGTCTGCTAAGACTGGGCAAAACAACATTTGAGGGCAAAATATTTCTAAGAGCCTGTACCAACGGCTCCTCAGAGCTTATGACAAATGTCTCTATGTCACTTGTCAATATGCTCTACAACCTCCGTTTGATGAGCCTCATTGGTGAGGACGGGGTTGCAGCTTATGGTGTGATTATGTATGTAAACTTTATTTTTGTATCAATCTTTCTCGGATACTCAATCGGCAGCGCACCGATTGTCGGTTTCAACTATGGCGCCGCAAACCACAGCGAGCTTAAAAATATGTTTCGCAAAAGTATTATGTTAATAGGATGCTTCGGCATTACACTGACCTTGGCAGCAGAGTTGCTTGCAACTCCGCTCACAAACATATTTGTCGGTTACGATAAAGAGCTTTTTGAGCTTACACGAGGCGAATTTATGCTGTTTTCAATATCATATCTGATTTGCGGATTCAACATTTACGGTTCTGCTTTTTTACATCACTGGGGAACGGAGGAGTTTCGGCTGCCATTTCCTTCTCAAGAACTCTGCTGTTTCAGATAATTTCAGTGCTTATTCTTCCGATAATCCTTGGGATAAACGGAATCCGGCTTGCCATTGTTGCCGCTGAGCTGCTCTCGCTTGCCGTTACAGCAATTTTCTTTATAACGCAACGAAAACGTTATCATTACGCATAATCTCACAGTAAAAAACGGCATCAAATTGACGCCGTTTTATTTTGTAAATTAATTATAGTTTAGATGAAAATATGAGTAAGAACGGGATTCCAAAGGGGAACCCTTTGGTCGGTTAGGAAAAGGGGATTTTCAAGGGGAAAGGGAATCGAAATCCCTTTCCCCTTGAATTTGCTTTCTTTTCGTTCTTTTCTTTTCAAATAAAAGAAAAGGACAAACAAAATTAATTTACGTTATCAGACTATAGAAAAAGCCATTTTACGAGATGAATTTATATTTTGAAATATATAGAATATATCCTTACAGAGCAAATCATAGGATACCAAATTGGCATCTCAATAAAAAATGCGTAAAATTTTTGAGACGACCAATGGTCGTCCCTACGTGTTGTGCATTAAAATAAATGTGCGCTAAATTTATAATTTATATACAAATATGAGTGGTAGCACTTTTAAATTATTCTCACCTATCTGCCCGAATTGGGCGCCGAATTTCCCGGCAGTCTTTAAAAGGCTTGACCTAAATTTTATTTTTTCTGCCAAACTCAGCTAAACTATAATTCACCTAACATAATGACTTTTTCCACAGTAAAAAACGGCATCAAATTGACGCCGTTTTTTTATATATTCGCACTTTAACTTTATATGATTTACTTATTCTTTCTAAGCAGTCTTGCCGCATAAAACACACAGGCAACGCAAACGCCTGTATCAGCAATTACCGACATCCACATTGCTGCAACACCTAAAGCCGCAAGTATGATTACCGCTGCCTTGATTGTGAGCGCAAAAGCAATGTTCGTTCTGACAGTATTCATAACTCTGCGCGAAAGCTTGATTGCCTTCGGCAGCTGCTCCAGCGTACCCGATGCAAGCACTGCGTCAGAGGCTTCAATTGCAGCCTCACTGCCAAGCCCCATTGCAATACCGCAGTCGCCGGCAGAAAGCACAGGAGCGTCATTTATTCCGTCACCCACAAAGCACGCCGCCTTTGAATTCTCCTTAAGCTCCCTAAAAATTTTCAGTTTATCGGCGGGTAAAAGCTCAGCCCTATAATCGCTCATTCCAAGCTCAGCACACACCTTTTCGGCAGTTACAGCTGAGTCACCCGTAAGCATAACCGTATTCCTGACTCCGAGACTGTGAAGCTGAGAAACAACATTCTTTGCCTCTTTCCTTATTGTGTCGCTCACGCTGATTGTACCGATAATCTCACCGTCATACACTACAAATACCGACGCACTGTTATTAACGGATTTTTTCTGTTCAGAAGTCAAAATCTTGACCCCGCCGCATTCAAGCCTTTTACCACGATAACTTGCACTTGTGCCGTGACCGGCATTTTCGCTGTAATCACTAAGCTCAGGCAAGCTCAGACCTTCAGCCATTGCTTTGATTGCCTCTGCAATCGGATGTGAAGAATACTTTTCACACGCAGCCGCAAGCGCCAAGACCTCGTCCTCACTGAATTCGGAAATCGAGCTTACCTCATCTACTCTCAACCTGCCCTCTGTCAGCGTACCCGTTTTATCAAATATAAAGGTATCAGACTTTGCCAATACCTCAAGGTACTTTCCGCCTTTTATAAGAACTCCCAACTCAGAAGCAGCGCCAATGCCTGAATAATACGCAAGCGGAACTGAAATCACTATTGCACAAGGACACGAAGCGACCAGACATACAAGAGCTCTGTAGAGCCAATCCGTGAATACACCAAATCCGAGCAACGGAGGAATAACAGCAATCAAAACTGCAATTGCTATAACTATAGGCGTATAAACAGAGGCAAAACGTGAAATAAGCTTCTCGCTTCTGCCCTTTTGCGCTGCGGCATCCTCAACAAGCTTCAGTATTCTTGTAGCTGTACTGTCGCCAAACTCCTTAGTCGTCTTAATATGTATAAGATTGCTGCCGTTCATTGCCCCGCTCAGTGCCTCGCTGCCTGCACATACATCAACCGGCATACTCTCTCCCGTAAGCGCAGATGTGTCAAGCGTAGTATTTCCGCTTATAATAATGCCGTCCAGCGGGACGCGTTCATACGGCTTTACAGCTATTGTACTCCCTACCGCAACGTTTTCCGCAGATACAATCGTTTCAACGCCGTCAACAACAATCGTTGCCGAATCAGGTCTGATTTGTGCAAGCTTTTCAATGTCTCTTCTTGAAGCGTCAACTGCCTTATCCTCAATATATTCTCCAATTGAAAACAGCAGTGTTACCATTGCAGCCTCAACAAATTCTCCAAGACAAAATGCCGCAACCACTGCAATTGACATAAGCGCCGTTTCATCAAAACGCAGTTTTATTATATTCTTAAAGCCTCTTATAAATGTTTCATAGCCTGCCATTATTATTGCAGCAAGGCTTAACCCCAGCTGAGTATAATATCCCCATATTGCAGTATCGGGCACAAGAAATTCAACGGCAATCGCACCCACACCAAGCACAATAGCGACAATCAGAAGAGGAAAGCCGATATTTAACTTATCCTTCTTTTTAGTCTCGGCGCTTTCAGATTTTTTTTCATTATTGACTACGGTAACACCGTCCTCAATGCTGTCACAGATAGCTTGAATTTCAGTCAGCGGATTTTTCTTTTCAGATTTGAAAATCAGCTTTTTCGTTGCAAAATTGAAGCTTACATTGTTAAATCCTTCTGTATCTGCAATTTTAGCTTCGATTTTTCCTGCACAATGAGCGCAGTTCAGATGCTGAAGTGTATAATTATAATTCATAAGATACCCTCTTTCAATCAATCATAATATAGATGTACATTCAACGTATGTTAACGGAAAAGACGCATTCAAAATTTTGCAATTTTTTACATACCATCCGTTTTTCTGCAAAAATTCTATATACTGCTCTGCTGTCCATTTGTTTTCGGTTCTAAAACCGACAAGACTCATAATCTTTGACAACAGACGCTTCTGAAGCTTCATTCTTCCATGCGTAAATGTAGGCGCTATCATAATACCGTCGTCGGAAAGCACACGTCTGATTTCCGAAAGAGCCCTGTCAGGACAGGGCATAATGTGAAGTGCGTTTGATATAATTACAACATCATAAATTCCGTTTTTATACGGGAGACAACAGGCATCCTGCACAGAAAAATGCAAATTAGGAGGAAGCTTCTCTTTCGTAGCCTGTTCAATCATCTTTTCAGAAAAATCAGTCGCCTCAATTACCGTCGCACTTGAGGATATATTCCTTGCAATAAGCCCCGTGCCTGTTGCAAGCTCCAACACCCGTTTATTTTTTACAACACTGCGGATAAGTCTGTACATTTCTTCGTAAGCCTTCCTATCTTTTCTCATAAACAGGTTATATATTGGCGCATATTTATCCCAGTTGTTCTTTTTCATATGTATACCCTCCTGAACAACATAATATTATTCAAGCACGTGATCAAGACCCATTTCAATTATTTTTTTTACGTGATCATCATCAAGGCTGTAGTAAATCTGCTTTCCCTCTCTGCGCACACGCACAAGTTTGTTTTGTCTTAGCACCCTGAGCTGATGAGAGATTGTGCTTTGCTCCATATTAAGTGTTTCGGCAATATTGAGAACAGACATTTCATTATCTGAGATTGTCACCATAATTCTGAGTCTTGTTGAATCTCCGAACACCTTAAAAAGGTCGGCAAGCTCAAACAATACCTCAACGTCAGAAATTTCGTTACAATTAATTTTTGTTTCCATAGTACATACCTCTGTTTAATTTATTGAACATATGTAAATATGTTCATATGATGATTTAACTATACCATCTAAGATTACATTTGTCAACATATATTTTTAAAAATTTTTATAATATATACTAAAAGCACTTTATAAAATAAAAAAGAGCTGACGCGAAGTCAGCCCATAGCATTTTGTACAAGATAGGATAATTAAACACACAAATGTGCACTAAGGCATAGATACACAAAATTCGGAGTTAATGCTTATGCATGTGTTTGCCTTACAGAATCATCAACTCTCTCGCCCGTATCTCTGAACAGCAGAGAAATACACCAGATTGCCGCAAGACCTACAATAATATAGATAATACGGCTTATAATACCCGTTTGTCCGCCGAATATCCAGGCTACGAGGTCAAACTGAAAAATACCGACACAACCCCAGTTAAGACCGCCGATGACAAGAAGCGTCAGCGCAAGCTTATCAATCATAAATAATCCTCCTTATGAACTATTTGTTTAGGGCATATCTGAAAAGCGCTAATGTATTCAAAACAACAGTTTTGAATGAGTTAAATACTTTTCAGATATGCCCTAATATTGTTGACGCAATTTAAGCAATTATACATATTTTCCGATATTTAAGGTCTAAAATGCAATTATAAATAATATCCAATAAATGCCAAAATATTATCGGATACTTTTATTGGATATTTTTAAAAAATCAGAATAAATACATAAATATAAATGCTATAATTCCAAGCAGTATAACCGCTGCTCCCACAAAACGGGAAATATTTATTGCTTTTTTCAGTTTGTATTTTGATATCATATTATCAGTGGGAAACGGCAAAATAATAAGAACTATGCCAAGAACTAAAAAGCTGGCAACAGTAAGAATCATTCCGGGTACTCTTAAAAATGAAAACATAAAAAAGCCAATTGGTATCCCAAAAACACATATTACATTTATTGCTGAAAACAGTTTTACAAATTTTTCTCTTATCTTATAAAATTTATTTGCTTTTGAATGACATTCAGTATCGCAATACTGATCAAAATAAGAAATTTCCTTTGCGCAATATTCACATTTTTTCATAAATAATTCCCCGCTGTCTTCTCCAAACAAAGCCGCCGCAAATTCCTGAGGGTCAAAGGGACGCATATCCTCCATGCCTTCTCCCACGCCGATTAATTTCACAGGAATCTGCTGCTCTGAC
>CAYQXN010000068.1:0-9613 GCA_964421585.1 uncultured Ruminococcus sp.
TTTTTGCTAAAGCTGCGAAATTAAAAATATAGGAGAAAATAATTTATGAAAGAAAAAATTATTAACTTTCTTAATAGCAAATTTTTCTTTGCTGTAGCACTTAACATAATAATTTTTATTTTCTGCATAGGAGTTTCCTCCTTTTCGTATGACAGCATTGATGATTTTTATAATTCCCTTTACATATGTCACTATCATTATTACTACAACAATGATATTAACTACATACTTGCCACTATAATCGGCTCTGTTCAGTACATTTTAAACGGATTTAATTGCTATGTACTTGCACTTTCGGGACTTTCTTTGATTGCTTTTATATCTATGAGCTATGTTTTTGCTGACAAATACGGCAAGAATAAGTCGCTTGCATTTTCACTTTTGGTGAATATTTTATTTTCGATTAATCATTATGCTGATGTTCACAGTACAAAAACAGCAGCTCTGTTGCTTGCTACAGGATTTCTGTTGGTGTTTAATGCAATCAGGAACAAGAGATATAACCTTCCGTTCTGGATTGGTATAACTGAAATTACTCTCGGCTCCTTCTTTGATTGTGAATATTTCTTTATTGCTTTTGGATTTGCAGTAGCATATTTTATTGCCGATATGATTTCAAAAAAGAAATACAAGATTGCGCCGAGAAAATTTTTCTGGTATTCAAGACCGTTTTTTCTTTCGTTCATATTAATTTGTCTTGTTGTTTTGTCTCTTAATCAATATACAATTTCGGTAAACAATTCGTCTGATGAAGCAAGTAATTACTACGAATATTGCGAGCTTACTGATTCTATCAACAATCTTCCCTACCCTAATTATAAGGACTATAAGGATGAATTTAACGAGGTCGGCATAACCTCTGAAAATGATTATGAGTTGCTTAAAAACGGATATTATGATGCTGATGCGTCGCTTAATAACAAAGCACTCCGTCTGGTTTATGATATTCAGCAGCAAAACAACAGCAAAACTCTGTTAACTGAATTGGGCAATATATTTGTTTATGCATACGAACATTTTATTTCTTTTGATTCAATGGCGCTTATTATGCTCGTTTACGCAGTAATTGCAGTAATTTATATTATATTACAAAAGAACAGATTCAGTTTTTTTCCAATGTTGTATGCAATTGCCGCTGTTGCTGCAGGCGTTTATATCAGATTTGCATTTTCGGGGGCAACCTATCTGACTTATGGAATATGGTTGATTATGTTTGCTATGCTGATAAATTCATTTGACTTTAATCAGATACACCCCAAAAGAATGAATATCTTTATGCTTGCTAATAAAGGCAAAGTACTTATAGCATATGGTGTGATTTTATGCCTCTTTGTTTCTTACTGTGCTATATATCAAACGCATTATGTGAGTGTAAATATGAAGAATCGTCCGAGCAGTCTCTATCTTGAAATCAGCAAACATCCTGAGAGATATTATCTGCTTGACCCTGCGACATCCGAAGATTATATAAAATATACAGACAACTATATTCATCCTCTTTGGGGATTTAAATCATCATTTATGAATAACGTTGACGGCTTCGGATATTACTGTAATACTGACCAACGCAGAAAATTCAATCTTCCTGATAACGTGTATCAGGCTGCAATTAGCAGCAGATATGTTTATATAATTGATAACTCTATAACCTTTAAAAAGGAAAAATATTTTACATCTTACTACGCCGAGAACGGATGTTCTGCAACCTATATTTCTACAGATGAAATCAGCGGATTTAAAATTTACAAAGTAGTATCCAAATGATAATTATATTTAAGATAAACAAGGACTGACACTAGAAAAGTTGTCAGTCCTTATGTTTTTTATTTGTATTATTTATAATATTTTTCATATCAGAAGGAATATCAGCAGACACATAAATCATATTATTTGTTACAGGGTGTACAAACCTTACTTTTCCGCAATGCAGAGTCTGGCGTTCTATAAGGTCAACTCTGCCACCGTATAAGTCGTCACCAAGTAAAGGGTGACCGATTGATGACATATGACAACGAATCTGATGAGTTCTGCCTGTTTCAAGCCATAATTCTATTAGAGAAAATTCTTTTGAATTGTAAATCGATTTATAGTGCGTTACTGCCGGAGTACCTTCAGTCAGTATGTGTCTAACCATTTTTGAATCTTCGCGCAACCCTATTGGAGACGAAATTGTGCCCTCTCCTGACAGGCTTCCGTGACAAATAGCATAATACGTCTTTTCAGTTCTCCCCTTCATTGCATTGGCGCAAAACCTGTTTTTTGCAATAATCACAAGACCGGATGTGTCTTTATCCAGCCTGTTTATTGCTCTGAAAACATAGTTTTCACCTTTTTGGCTGCAATAATATGCAACAATGTTTGCAAGCGTGTCAGACTGGTGCTGTTTAACAGGATGCACGGGCATTGCAGGAGGTTTATTTACTATCAAAAAATGATCGTCCTCATACGCAATGTCTAGCTCTCCTTTTACAGGAAGAATTTCTGACTTTTCCGATGGAAGAGAAATTTCAATTCTATTTCCTTTACTTACATAATCAACTGTTCTTAGAATTTTTCCATCAATTGTAATGCCGTTTTCCTGCCTTTTAAGACGGGTTATCATTCTGGAGGAAAGACCGCACTTTTCTTTGAGAAATATCAGCGCCTTAACATTATCATACTCTTCAGGTACTGTAAAAATAAGATTATTGTCCATTTATTATTACGCTCCATACAAAATATACCAGCAGAATTTGACAGATTATGATTGCAGGTATTCCAAGCATAAACTTAAGGCGTCTGGTTTTATGACGTACAATTTGCATAGTTGCATACATAGAGACACTTCCGCCAAGCAAAGCAAAAAGCAATAAGGTACTCTCCTGTACTCTCCATTTACCATGGATTGCACGCACTTTATCATAAATTGTTATACAAATTGATATTATGTTAATAAAAACCAGATAAATAATTAAGAGGATATAAAATAAATCCATAAATTTAACTCCAAGGGGACGATTTTCTGAAAAATAAACGTATTTTGCCCGTTATTTTGGCAATAGCTTTGCTGATAGGCGTTATATCAATTACCTTTAATAAAAATCTGTCAGCATCACTTGCCGGAAATTTATTTAACAGCAGTTCGGATTCAGCAACATATGATACGATTTTTGACACAGATGATAGTGAAATGCGCGGTGTATGGATTTCGTATATGGAGCTGAGTATGGAAAATGAAAGTGATAAAAGTGAAAAAGGCTTCACGGACAAATTCAATTCTATAGTGCAATGCTGTAAGCTTAGCGGATTTAACACACTTATTGTCCAGGTGAGGCCGTTCTGTGACGCATTATATGAATCAGATTATTTTCCTTGGTCTCATATTCTAACAGGAACTCAGGGAAAAGATCCGCAATATGACCCTCTTGAAATTATGTGCGATATATGCCGTAAAAACGGACTTAAAATTCACGCTTGGGTTAATCCCTACAGAATAAGCACAGCAGACACTCCGTCAAAATTGAGTGAGGGTAATCCATACACAAAAGATAATTCGCTTGCAATAACCACTGACAGCGGCATCTATCTTGATCCTTCAAATGAAACAGCAAGAGAACTGATTGTAAACGGGATTGAGGAGATTGTAAATAATTATGATGTTGACGCCGTGCAATTTGATGATTACTTCTACCCAGCTGATATTGATTCAGCTGATGAAGAACAGTATGAAATATATAAAAGCAATGCTGAAAGCAACAGTTATATGAGTCTTGAAGACTGGAGAAGTGCTAATGTAAATATGCTGATTGCTGATACATACAGAAAAATTCACAGCATAAGTGACAATGTTGAATTTGGTATTTCCCCTCAGGGCAATATAGACAATAACAAAGAGCTGTTTGCAGATGTTCAGTCGTGGTGCACCTGCAAGGGTTATGTTGACTACATTTGTCCTCAGATATATTTCAGTCTTCAAAATCCTGCTCTTACCTTTGAGACAGCGCTTGAGGACTGGACAAATCTTAACTATGCCGACGGTGTAAAACTTTATATAGGACTTGCGGGCTACAAAGCGGGAACTGACAGTGATGAAAACACCTGGCTCGACTCAGATGAAATCCTGAGTCAAGAATACGAACTTATAAATCTGAATGATAAGGCAGAGGGATTTATACTTTACAGCTACAACAGCCTAACAGCAGAAGCAAGCAGCAAAGAAATTTCGAACCTAACTGAAATACTTGACAACAGTTAGCCGCAAAGCCATTGCAGAAATATCCCGAATATATTTATAGATATTTGAATTGGATATAAATGTGAAACATTATTCCGATATTAATAATCTTTTAACATAATATACCTTCACAATAATCATCAAAAGCTTTGATAATTTTTATCTTGACAAGCTGACCGCATAGTGATAAATCATCTGATAAAATATGTATAGGGGTATAATTTTTAGTATACCCTTCAAGGTAACCGTGACGCAACCTTTCTATGAGTACATAATCAATAAGTCCGAGCTGAGAAGTCAAAAAATCTCTTCTTAGCTGCTCAACAACACTGCTCATTTGCTTTGCGCGCTGCTCTTTAATTTGAGGACTCAGCTGACCGGGTGCTGCGGCTGCTGCGGTACCCCTGCGCTGAGAATATGGGAATACGTGAACCTTAGCAAAGCCAATTGATTTTACAAAGTTCAAGGATTCTGCAAAGTCTTCATCTGTTTCGCCGGCAAAACCAACCATAATATCTGTAGTTATTGAGGGATTATCAAAGACACCTCTTAAATCAGCGACAATATTTGCATATCCAGAAGTATCATAATGGCGGTTCATTGCCTTGAGAGTATTATCACAACCGCTCTGAAGTGAGAGATGAAACTGAGGACAGAATTTTGGTTGAACTGCAAGACGTGAAATCATCTCTTTATCCATTCTTTCGGGCTCAATCGAACCGAGCCTTACACGTTCTATTCCCTCCACAGAGCAAGCTGCTTCAACAGCATCTGCAAGATTAAAATCCATATGCAGACCATAAGCAGAAAGGTTAATACCTACAAGCACAACCTCCTTGTATCCGTTTAGCGCAATCTTCTCGACCTCTAGCTTAAGATCAGAAAGCGGCTTTGACCTTACTCTGCCCCTTGCATAGGGAATTATACAGTATGAGCAGAACCTGTTACATCCGTCTTCTATCTTAATAAAAGCTCTTGTATGCTCGCCAAGAGATGATACCGACAAATTTTCAAACTCTTCATTCCTGCCTGTATGCTCAGAAATAAAGATATTTTTAGCGGAATCATCAAGAAATTTATAAATAGCAGGAACAAGCTCTGCTCGTTTTGCGTTTCCCAATACAATATCGCAGTTTTTGAAATTTTCGGAATCATCAGGAAAAGCCTGAGGCATACAACCTGTAAGCACAATTATTCCGTTAGGATTATTTCGCCGCACCTTATTAATAATCTTGCGGTTTTTGGCATCGCTTACAGATGTTACCGTACAGCTGTTGATAATGGTAATATCAGCAAAATCCTTGCTATCAGAAAGTTCAAAACCGTTTCTCAGCATATTTTCACGCATTGCCTGAGACTCATATTGATTTACTTTACAGCCGAGGGTAACTATATTAAAATTCATAGAATTGTCATCCTTTTTTAGTTAAAAAGTTGAAATTTGAAAAATTTAATTGTTTATATTGATTATATTAAAATTTAATGATAAGATTAAATAGTAAAATGAGAGTGGCGGAGGTGAATATTGATTGTTCTCAATGCCTATGGTTGTTGACAGCAAAAACGGATTGATTGAGATTTTTGAAACGCTTAATCGCTATCAACATAAAATGATGATAAAAAGCGGAGATTACACAGTTGATGCACACTCTTTGATGGGTGTATTTGCAATAGACATTTCCAAACCATTTGAGCTTATTCTTGAAAGTGAACCGGATAACAGCTTTAAGGATGCAATTTCAGGATATACACTTAAAACTGTTTAATATTTATATCTTATTTAAAGCCCTATGACATTTTGTCACAGGGCTCTTTTTTATGAGTTTTTATCAACAACGTGGAAAGTTTTGAGATTGCCCGTTTTTTCACTTCGCTTCTCAAGCTCAGCAAGAACAGCTTCAAGCTCTATTCCCTGATCTACCATCATTACCGTTAGATGATAAATCAAGTCGGCAATTTCGTATACGGTTTCACTATTGTCACCGTTTTTTGCAGCAATAATTGTTTCGCTGCACTCTTCGCCGATTTTCTTGAGGATTTTATCAATACCTTTATCCAGCAGATAACAAGTATAAGAGCCTTCCTTGGGATTATCACGCCTGTTTACTACAGTTTCGTATAAAGCGGCAAGCACTTCTCTATCATTCATTTATTTTACCTCATTTCAGTTTTTTAAAGAAGCAGGTATGATTGCCTGTATGGCAGGCTGCACCTGTTTGTTCAACCGTGACAAGCAAAGTATCATTATCACAGTCTGCAAAAATATCAACAACCTTTTGCAAATGACCGGAGGTTGCTCCCTTATTCCACAACTCCTGACGACTTCTTGACCAAAACCAGGTATATCCGGTTTCAAAAGTTTTTTGCATACTTTCACGGTTCATATATGCAAGCATAAGAACCTCACCCGTAGATTTTTCCTGAATAATAGCAGGAATAAGCTCGGATTTCTCAAAATATTTATCAAGCTCCATATAAAGTTGCTCCCTAAATCTTTCCGGTAATCTCAAGAGCCTGCTTAAGGTCAAGCGTACCTGCGTAGATTGCCTTTCCGCATATTGCACCGTAAACATCAAGCTCTGCAAGATTAATAATGTCCTTGAGAACAGCAACACCGCCGCTTGCAATGATATTGCAGGATACCTCGTGGGTAAGGTCATCAAGCTGTTTCAAGTTAGGACCTTCAAGCGTACCATCTTGATCAATGTCAGTAAAAACAATTGTCTGAACGCCGACACTCTCCATACGCTTTGCAAGCTCAATGTAGCTTATATCTGAGCTGTCAATCCAACCCTCTGCTCTAACCATACCATCCTTAGCGTCAATACCTACAATAATTTTGTTATCATATGCTTTTACAGCATCAATTACAAACTGTTGATTTTTAACAGCGGCAGAACCCAAAATAACACGGTCAATTCCTCTTGAAAGATAATACTCAACAGCATTCATATCACGTATTCCGCCGCCTACTTCAACCGACATACCGACAGAATTAGCAACGTCAACAATCAAGTCAGCGTTTATCAGCTTGGCATCCTTTGCTCCGTCCAAATCAACCATATGAAGCCATTTGGCACCTGCGTCAGCAAAATGCTGCGCGGCAATATACGGAGACTCGGCAACCTTTTCAACGGTTGCATAGTCCCCCTTAAAAAGACGAACACAATTGCCGTCCTTGATATCTATTGCAGGTAAAATAAACATTATAACACTCCCTTTGTAGAAAGAGGTTTGTTGGAGGTATTTTGTCTGACGGCAAGTCTGAGAGAATGTGCAACAGCCTTATATAATGCTTCTGTTATATGATGAGAATTGTCACCATACAAAGATTTCATATGCAATGTAATGCCTGCATTATATGCAAAAGCACGCATAAATTCGACAGTCATAGCACAATCGTATTCACCGCACCTTGCCTGCGGAAATTCAGCGTCAAATACAAGAAAAGCTCTTCCGCTTATATCAACAGATGAAAACGCCAGAGCCTCATCCATAGGCACATAAAAGCTGCCAAATCGCTCAATAGAGCTTTTGTCGCCTAATGCCTCAGCAAAAGCCTTGCCAAGCACAATGCCCGTGTCCTCAACAGTGTGATGCTCATCTACTTCAAGATCACCCTTTACCGTAAGCTTAAGACCAAAACCGCCGTGTGTAGCAAAGGAATTAAGCATATGATTAAAAAATCCAATGCCGGTATCAATAGATATTTCTCCGCCGTCAAGATCAAGGCATAGACTGATGTCAGTTTCTTTAGTTTTTCTTTTAATGTCTGCACAGCGCATAATATACCTCGCAAAACAACTGAATTACTTTTTATGATAATTATAACTCAGGGCAAACCCTTATTATAATATTATACAGCATTTTTTTACCAATGACAATTGATTTTTTGATGATTTTTAAACTATTTTATGTCGAAGCGAACCTTAATTGAATTTGCATGGGCAGTAAGCCCCTCAGTATCAGCAAATCTGATTACGTCCTCTGCATCCTTTCTAAGCGCTTCTTGTGTGTAATATATGAAACTGGATTTCTTTACAAAACTGTCAACCGACAAAGGTGAGAAAAATCTTGCAGTACCGCTCGTCGGAAGAACGTGATTAGGTCCTGCAAAATAGTCGCCCAGAGGTTCGGGACTGTAATTGCCAAGAAATACAGAGCCTGCATTATCAAGCCTGCCTACATACTCCATAGGATTATCACAGCAGACCTCAAGATGCTCAGGAGCAAGCTCATTTGCAAATTCTACAGCCTGACTCATATTATTGCAAACAATAATTGCACCGAAATTATCAAGTGAAGATTCTATAATTTCTTTTCTTGAAAGAGAAGCCATTTGAACTTTAAGCTCAGTTTTAGTCTTTTCGGCAATTTCAGCGTTATCTGTAAGAAGAATTGCTGAAGCAAGTCTGTCGTGTTCAGCCTGACTCATAAGATCAGCAGCAAGATACTTTGGGTTTGCTGAGCTGTCAGCAATAATAAGAATTTCACTTGGTCCTGCAATCATATCAATATCAACTGTACCGTAAAGAAGTTTTTTTGCTGTGGCAACAAAAATATTGCCGGGTCCTACAATCTTATCAACCTTAGGAACTGTTTGAGTACCGTAAGCAAGGGCAGCAACGGCCTGAGCTCCTCCGATAAGAAAAATCCTGTCAACTCCCGCCTCTTTTGCAGCTGCAATAATATTAGGATTCGGCTTACCGTTCTTCATTGGAGGAGTACACATTATAATCTCCTCTACACCTGCTATCTTTGCAGGAATAGCATTCATAAGAACTGATGACGGATATGCCGCCGTTCCGCCGGGAACATAAATGCCTACACGCTTTAAACCGCGTATGCGCTGACCCATAATTACACCGTTATTCTTAGTGGTAAGCCAGCTCTGCTGTATCTGACGCTTATGAAAATCTGCAATATTGGCAGCTGCTTTTCTGACAGTATCAAGATAATCACTGCTGCACTCGGAAACAAGACTGTCAATTTCATCAGCAGAAATTTCTGTTTTGTCAGGCGCTTTTCCGTCAAACTTTAATGTATAATCCAAAACAGCACTGTCGCCATTCTCTTTGACATTCTCAATTATTTCCGAAACTATAGGAATTACATTTTTGTCTGAGCCCTGAGCTCTTTTTTTGAGCATATCAATAAACTCATATTCAATTTTTCCATTTGCTGTCACTGTAGTTATCATCTTGTTACAGCCTCCAATTTATTTTGAAGTTCTACAATCTCTTTTTTGCGCAGTTTAAGACTTGCCGTGTTTGCAATAAGTCTTGCGGAAATATCAGTAATCCATTCAATTACTTCCAGTCCGTTTGCTTTTAAGGTTGAACCCGTCTCAACAATATCTACAATTCCGTCCGAAAGCCCCACAAGCGGTGCAAGCTCAAC
>CAYQXN010000069.1:0-209 GCA_964421585.1 uncultured Ruminococcus sp.
AAATTAATATAATAGTAATAGTTTAAAATTTGAGCCCGTACAAATCTGTACGGGCTTTTTTATGCTGTATATTTCTTTAGATTACCCAATCCCAGAATTCATCCTGTTTGAGTTCAATTGACGAATCACGGCTGTATTGCAGCTCGGGATTTCTTACACTGACCTTCATTCCCTCCGAAACAGAGCTTACAATAAAAGCATTGCCTCCG
>CAYQXN010000069.1:219-9514 GCA_964421585.1 uncultured Ruminococcus sp.
TGGCATCCTTACCGATTACCGTTTCACCGCCAAGAACAGTTGTTCCCGAATAAATAGTAACATTATCGCAGATTGTTGGATGCCGCTTAACACCTTTGAGTTGTTGTCCCTTACGCGTTGAAAGAGCGCCAAGAGTAACACCCTGATATATCTTGACATTTTCACCTATTTCTGTGGTTTCGCCTATTACAATGCCTGTGCCGTGGTCAATAAAGAAGTATTTACCTATTGTAGCGCCCGGGTGAATATCAATACCCGTAAGACTGTGCGCGTGCTCTGTAAGCATTCTGGGTATCATTGGAACCTCAAACTCCCAAAGCTCGTGGGCAATCCTGTAAACGGACACGGCATATAACCCCGGATAGCAAAAAATTATCTCATCCGTGCTATATGCGGCAGGATCGCCGTTGTAGGCGGCCTGAACATCTGTTGCAAGGTATTCCCGGAGTTTTGGAATCTGCTCAATAAAGCTGTAAACAATTTCTTCAGCCTTTTTTATAATGTTGGAACGCTCACATTCCTCGCAAAACTCGCTGCTTCCAAGCGCTTTTGCCACCTGCTTCTTAAGATTGTATTCAATAAATTCGAGCTTCTCGCCGACAAGAAAGTTAAGGTATTCCGAACGCACTCTGTTATTGTCAAAATAACCGGGAAACAACAACTTGCGGATTTCCTCAAGCACCTGAATCAAAAGCGCATTATTTAAAATATTATCGCCGTCTAACCTACAGGTCAGGTTATCATTTTTATAGCTTTCTATAATTTTATTAACAAGAATATCTGTTTTGTATTCCATAATTTATCCCTCTTAATCACATTATGTATATTTAGAGTAACATTATTTTCAAAAAATTGCAACATAATCGGCGTCGATAATAAAAAATCTTTCTTGAATTCCTATTAACCTTATGGTAATATTAAATTATCAAATACTACATAATGACAATATTTTGCAAAAGGGCGGTAAGCAAGATGAAGATTTCAACAAAAGGACGCTACGCACTCAGAATGATGGTTGACCTTGCAGAGCATAAAAACGATGGCTATATTGCACTCAAGGACATTGCGGCACGTCAGGGAATATCAAAGAAATATCTTGAACAGATTGTTCCCATTCTGAACCGAGCTGAGATTTTGAACACCAACAGAGGTTATCAGGGCGGTTATAAGCTGGCTAAATCGCCTGAAAAATATACTGTTGGCGAGATTCTGAGATTGACTGAGGGCAGCCTTGCACCTGTTACCTGTCTTGATTTTGACCCGATTGGCTGCGACCGGCGTTCATATTGCCCCACTCTGTATATATGGGAAGATCTCAACAAAATTATAACAGAGTATCTTGATAACATTACTCTGCAGGATATTCTCGATCATACTAACAATGCTAACGACTATGTAATTTAAACCAAACAAAACACTCATCAAAAACAGCCTTGTGCATAACACAAGGCTGTCATTTTTTATATTCAAAGCAGATTTTCTTTTTCAAACGCCTGCTTAAGGTCAGCTATAATATCATCTGCATCCTCAATTCCAACACTGAAACGAAGGAAACCGTTATGGAATTCCTCAGGATATAGATACTGTCTCTCGTCATTTTCGCCGATAAACACAATCAAGCTGCCTGTGTGACCGAGCGATACCGCAGAAGTAATCACCTTTAGGTGGCTTACAAAGCGATTGTATGTATCATGGTCGGCGTTAAGACCGAATGACATCATACCGCCAAAGCCGTTCATCATCTGTGAAGCCGCTATGTCATGACCCTTATGGTCCTCAAGACCCGGATAGGCAACAAAGCTCACGCCCTTTACAGTCTTTAAGTAACGAGCCACCTTCATTGCATTGTCATTATGCTTCTGCATTCGGAGCGGAAGTGTGACAGCACCCCTCATAATAAGCCAAGCATTGAACGGACTGATTGTGCCGCCGAGGTTTACCTGCGACTGAGCACGGATAATATCAAGATATTCCTTTTTACCGGTGATTGAACCGCCCATTGCATCGCCGTGACCATTGATATACTTCGTAAGACTCTCAATGCTGAAATCCGCACCAAGCTCAATTGGGCGTTGTGTGTAAGGAGAACAGAATGTATTGTCAACAGATAGCAGAATATCATTCTCGTGCGCAAGCTTTGCAAGCGCCCTGATGTCACAAATCTCAAGCGTAGGGTTGCCGGGACTCTCTGTATGAATAAGCTTTGTATTTGGTCTTATTGCAGCTTTGACTGCCTCAAGGTCAGAGGTGTCAACTATAGTGGTTTCAACGCCGAACTTATTGTTAAAAAGCTCATTTAGAAGTCTGTAAACAGCAATATATGTAACTTTTGAAAAAATCACGTGATCTCCGCTTTTTAGAAGCGCAAAGAAAAGACCCGAAAGTGCAGCAACACCGCTGGCAAGCACTACACAATCCTCTCCTCCTTCAAGGTCAGCAATTTTTTCCTGCAAATATCTCTGATTTGCACCGCCGTTACGCGTATATATGTTTACATCGGCAGCGCTCCAGTTCATTTCGCTTGCATCATAAGGAAGCGTATAACTGTTTGCAAGCGTAATAGGACGTTCAATAGCGCCTGTTTCTGTGCTGGCTGCATTTCCTGTGTGTATAGCTCTGGTATTAAAACCGAGCTGACCTTCAATTTTTACACTCATCTTGATTACTCCTATTAAGGCAATACCGCAAAATTTCTGCGTGCGGATTGCTCAGACAAAATTTAGGTATTTTCACAAACCGCCCCCAAACATAACAATGTACAAAAGGGGAATTTGAGAAAACAACGGAAATCACACAAACCGTACATTAATCCGCAAAGAATCAGGGTACTAAATGTTACATAATTTCAAAAAGCCCCCTGATGTACAGCGATGTTTTAATCTCCGCATACAAATATATTTTAGAGTAATACCCTCGCTTTGTCAAGGATATTTGCTTATTTTTACCTTTATATTGCATCGGTATTCTTTATAACACTGCTGTACTGCTGTTTCTCAAAAGCATTAGCGGAGTATAAATTCAATATTAAGATGGAAAATAACTCTGTGTACTACCTATGAACCATCTTAAATATATTTTATATCTCAAGCCGCTTGACAAATACCCCATAGGGGTATATACTGTATGTGCCGTATATTAGACGCACTTTTGAAAGAGGTTAAAGTTTGAAAGAAAATGATTTTAACTCTCATTAAAAAAGGGCATAACAAAACAAGCCACCACAAAGTGGCAAAAATAAAATGTTAAAAATCAAGAAGTAATAATATATCCTTGTCTTTGCAGAATGAATATAGCTTCATCAAAGCTAACATTCCTATGCTGAGGCGGTAAATCCGATTTTTGTACAAATCGGGATTGTAGGGTTCATTTTTCTTTAGAATATTGTAAATCGCGGTAAGGAGAGTTCTGGCGATAGCAATAATTGCTTTCTTGTGACCTCTGCGCTTTTTGAGAGCAAGGTAACGGTTGCGTATTTCGGGGTGCTTGTTGCTCTTGATAGCAGCAAGTGCACATTGAACCAACAAAGGCTTAATGTAGGCGCCACCACGACTAATACGAGTAGTTTTCTTTTTGCCGGCGCTTTCATTGTTCTGAGGAGTTAAACCTGCCCAAGAACAAAGATGCTTTGATGTTGGAAACACGGACATATCAACACCGATTTCCGAGATAATAGAAACTGCGGAAAACGACTTGATACCCGGAACAGTCAAAATTAAATTGAGTTGAGGCAGGTACTTCTCAGCAAGATTAAGAATGACCGACTCAAGATTAGCCTTACATTCTTCAATACTATCCATATGTGAACGAATAATTTTGAGTTTTTCAGCTTGTTCATTACAGAGGTTGCCGTCTATGGCAGCAAGTATTTCATCATCAGTAGCTTTCATATGTTTTGTTCTGAACTGGGACACATCAGAGATTTTCTCTGACGGATTCAGAAGAAGGGCATGGATGATATTTGACGAAGCCTTACCAAACACATCAGTAAAAACATCATCTAACTTGATATTGGAAACAGTCAGGCAATTTTGTGCACGGTTTTTCTCACCAACCGTAAAATTGGTTAGTTTGTTGCGATAACGGATTAAATCCCTCAACTGACGAATATCGGCGGGAGGAATAAAACTACCGTTAATTAAATCGTGCTTAAAAAGGTCAGCAATCCATTTGGCGTCCTTTTTGTCAGTTTTCTTACCTTTAATTGCTTTAACATATTTCGGGTGAGCCAAAACAATATTACAGGACAATTCAAGAATGTTGTAAACAGGAATCCAATATTTGCCCGTGGATTCCATACAAACATCCTTACAATTATTTTCTTTAAGCCAAGCGGCACATTGTTTCAGTTGATTAGTAAAAGTTGAATAACGATTGCTTTTGTAGGTTGTAATTCCATTACTGTCGGTAGTTGCAATGCAACAATAGATAAAGGTTTTATGTACATCTATTCCGCAGCAGACAGGATAAACGATTTTTAACATAACACATCCCTCAAAATTAATATTTTGAGAAAACAAACAGGGACTGGATGCTCGCTGAAAGATTGAGTAGTTCGTCTCCCCAAAGATAAGTTTACAGGGTTCAATGCCCTAATTATTTGTGCTTGAAAGAGCATCCGACACACATAATTATTCAGTTCAGCATACGCTGAGCCTACTCACCTCATCGTGTTCTGTAGTGTGTTTGATTTCTCAAGTACATTCTAACAAATTTTACTTAGCTTTCCTACAAGTCGCTTTCATTTATTTTTGTGCCTTGTAGCAAAGCGGAAAGGTATGGTCATAATTATGTCTGAAAATACACAAAAGGATTGCTGCTGCCGCAAAACAAAGGAACGCAGCAATGATGAATACAAATGTCTTATCAACAGGCTCAGCCGCATTGAAGGGCAAATCAGAGGAATCAAGGGTATGGTAGAAAACAATGTTTATTGCACAGACATTCTGATTCAGGTATCTGCTGTCAATGCCGCACTCAATTCCTTCACCAAGGAGCTTCTCTCAAATCATATTCACACCTGCGTTGCAAGGGATATAAGAGAAGGCAAAGATGAAACTATTGACGAGCTTGTTGATACTCTTAAAAAACTTATGAAATAGGAGGGTAAATATTTATAATGGAACAGTTCAACGTAAAAGGAATGAGCTGTGCTGCATGCAGCACAAGAGTTGAAAAAGCCGTATCAAAGGTAAGCGGCGTTAAATCCTGCTCGGTCAGTTTGCTGACAAACTCAATGGGTGTTGAGGGCACAGCAAAGGTTGATGACATAATCAAGGCGGTTGAAGCGGCAGGCTATGGAGCTTCGCTTAAGGGTGAAAAATCCGACAAACCGTCAGACGCAGATAACGACGCACTCAAAGATACGGAAACACCCAAAATCAGAAAAAGACTTATCGCTTCAATAATTTTTCTTGTTATACTTATGTACTTCTCAATGGGGCATATGATGTGGGGCTTTCCCCTGCCCTCGTATTTTGACGGAAATCACGTGGCAATGGGGCTTGTTCAGCTTCTGCTTACAGGCATTGTAATGGTAATCAATCAAAAGTTCTTTGTGAGCGGCTTCAAGGGTCTTATTCACGGTGCTCCAAATATGGACACTCTAGTTGCCCTCGGCTCGGGAGCGGCATTCATCTACAGCACCTATGCGCTTTTTGCAATGACCTCTGCTCAGATAAGCGGCGATATGGAAGCAGTTATGACCTATATGGACGAGTTTTATTTCGAGTCAGCCGCAATGATACTTACACTGATAACAGTAGGCAAAATGCTTGAAGCTCATTCAAAAGGCAAAACTACAAACGCTCTCAAAGGTCTTATGAAGCTTGCACCAAAAACCGCCGTTGTAGTAAAAGACGGAATTGAAACAGAGGTTTCAATAGACAAGGTACAAAAGGGCGATATATTTGTTGTACGTCCCGGTGAAAATATACCTGTTGACGGAATAATAATTGACGGAGACAGTGCAGTCAACGAATCCGCACTCACAGGCGAAAGCATTCCCGTTGACAAATCAAAGGGGGACAGCGTATCCGCGGCAACAATCAATCAGTCAGGCTTTATCCGCTGCGAGGCAACTCGTGTAGGAGAAGATACAACACTTTCTCAGATTATAAAAATGGTAAGTGATGCAGCCGCAACAAAGGCTCCTATAGCCAAAATTGCAGATAAGGTATCAGGAATATTCGTGCCTGCGGTTATAGCCGTTGCAGTAGTCACAGCAATAGTCTGGCTGCTTATAGGCGATGCCTTCGGCGCAGCCTTGCAAAGGGCAATTTCGGTGCTTGTAATCAGCTGTCCTTGTGCGCTTGGTCTTGCAACACCTGTTGCAATTATGGTAGGCAACGGCGTTGGCGCACGCAACGGAATACTGTTCAAAACAGCTGTCTCCCTTGAATCGGCAGGCAGGGTAAATATCGTTGCACTTGACAAAACAGGTACAATCACAAAGGGCGAACCGAGAGTGACCGACATCATTACAAATGACGGCGTCAGCGAGGATGAGCTTCTGAAAGCCGCAATCGCACTTGAATGTAAAAGTGAACATCCGCTTGCAAAGGCAATAATCATCAAGGCGAATGAAGCAAAAATAACCGCTGACGAGGTTGACGACTTTGAAGTCCTTGCAGGCAACGGACTTGCAGGCAGATTGAACGGTGAAGAACTCATCGGCGGCAATCTTAAATTTATCAGTACAAAGGTCAAAATTGATAATAGCATTAGGAGAACAGCCGAAGCCCTTGCCGAAGAAGGCAAGACTCCTCTGTTTTTCAGCAGGGGCGGCAAAATGCTCGGAATAATTGCAGTTGCAGATGTCATAAAGGAGGACAGTCCTGCTGCAATAAAAGCGCTTCGCAATATGGGCATCAAGGTTGTTATGCTTACGGGAGACAACGAAAAAACCGCAAAGGCTATCGGCAGACTTGCAGGTGTTGATGAGGTAATTGCAGGTGTGCTCCCTGACGGCAAGGAACAGGTAGTTCGTAATCTTAAAACACAAGGCAAGGTAGCAATGGTAGGCGACGGCATTAACGACGCTCCTGCGCTGACCTCCGCTGATATTGGTATAGCAATCGGCGCAGGCACGGACATTGCCATTGACGCAGCCGATATTGTGCTGATGAAAAGCAGACTTAGCGATGTTCCTGCTGCAATCAGATTGGGAAGGTCAACGCTCAGAAACATTCATGAAAACCTTTTCTGGGCATTCATCTACAATGTTATCGGAATTCCGCTTGCAGCAGGCTTATTTATTCCTTTGTTCGGCTGGAGACTTAATCCGATGTTTGCAGCCGCTGCAATGAGTCTGTCAAGCTTTTGTGTTGTTACCAACGCACTCAGGCTGAATCTTGCAAAAATTCACAATTCAAAGCGCGACAAAAAAATAAAATCACAGGAGAAAAATGATATGAGCAATTCAACAGTAAAAACACTTAAAATCGAAGGTATGATGTGCTCTCATTGCGAAGGACGAGTTAAGCAGGCACTTGAAGCTCTGCCGGAGGTTGACAGAGCAATTGCCAGCCACAAAATCGGCACTGCTGAAATCACATTAAATAAGCCTGTTTCTGACGACGTACTAAAAAAGGCAGTTGAAGAACAAGGTTATAAGGTTAAAAATTAAAATTTTAGTTCACAGGCATACCCTGCGGTATGCCTGTGTTGTTTTATATTTCAATATTAATGCGCATTTAGGATACATCCGAAAAATATCAGGCGCAAAACAAAACGTTCATTTTTCAAAACCCTGCACTAAAGCTTCTTGAAACATTCATATATATCCGAAAATTTTACCTTACCTTGCAAAAAACTCGTATCCGAAAATATTGAAATCTTTCAAATACACACTCATAATAACATTTCAGATATGCCTAATAAAAAACACTTGAAAACAAACCAATATTGGAGTATCATATTATTGGTATAAAAATTTACAATTTAAGCAAAGGGGATATACATAAATGAAAATTCTTGTAATTAATGCAGGCAGCTCGTCGCTTAAGTATCAACTTATTGATGCAGAAAATGAAACCGTGCTTGCAAAGGGTAATTGCGAAAGAATAGGTACCGATAGCGCATTTATCGGCTTTAAGGCTCCAAGCGGAGACAAAATTGAGCGTAAAACACAGATGCTTAACCACACTCAGGCATTTGAGGCTGTTAAGGACGCTCTCACAGATGCAGAATACGGCGTGGTAAGCAATCTTTCAGAGATTTCAGCAATAGGTCACAGAATAGTTCAGGGCGGCTCATACTTTGACAAATCAGTTCTCATAAACAATGAAGTTATACTCAAAATCAAGGAGCTCTCGCCTCTTGCTCCGCTTCATAATCCGGCAGCCCTGCAGGGCATTGAAGCCTGTACAAAGGTATTCGGCACAAAAATTCCCCAGGTTGCTGTATTTGATACGGCATTTCATCAGACAATGCCTGAAAAAGCATATATGTATGCTATCCCTTACAAATATTATGAAAAATTCGGCGTTCGCAAATACGGCTTTCATGGCACCTCTCACCGCTATGTGACCGACAAAATGGCTGAACTTATGGGAAAAGACAAAGATAAGCTCAAGCTTATCACCTGTCATATCGGCAATGGTTCTTCAATCAGCGCAGTAAAAAACGGCAAGGTTATAGACACAACAATGGGACTTACTCCTCTTGGCGGCTTTATGATGGGCACGCGTTCAGGCTCTCTTGACCCCTCAGTTGTAACATTTATTGCCGAAAAAGAGCATCTTACTCCCGATGAGCTTTCTGATATTCTCAACAAACAATCGGGTCTGCTTGGTATTTCGGGCGTTTCATCGGATGACAGAGACGTGACTGCCGCTGAAGAAAACGGTAACCGCCGTGCTCATCTTGCTCACGAAATGCTCTACTATCAGATTGCACAGTACATCGGCAGCTATTACGTGGCTCTCGGCGGCTGCGACGGTATCGTATTCACAGCAGGTCTCGGTGAAAATCAGCCCCAGTTGCGTGAAAAGGTTTGCGACTACCTTGAGTGCTTAGGCATAAAACTGAACAAGGAATTCAATGCAACAGCAAAATGCGGTGTTACAGGCACACTTTCTACTCCTGAGTCCAAAGTCCGTGTTGAGCTTATTGCCACCGACGAAGAAATGGTTATAGCAAGAGATACAAAGGCTATTGCCGAATCACTCTAGGCACCCTATATATTTTAATCTTTTAATATACTCATAACAAAAACCGTCCGAATTCAAATTCGGACGGTTTTTTGCTTGTATGACGGGCATATCAATGCTCTGTGGTGAAAATCCACCGAGGCGTA
>CAYQXN010000070.1:0-9471 GCA_964421585.1 uncultured Ruminococcus sp.
CTACATTAACATCTTTTGTCTGAAAACCGTATTTTGCACTGCCCTTATATCTTTGAGAAAGCGTGAGCATTTTATTAGCTATATCGTTAAGGTTTTTATCGTTTATATATTTATTGGGATTTTGGAGTAAATCGTTAAGAGCTTTTTCAGCTTTATTATCTAGTTCTTTATGGTATATATCTTTAGCAATGTATGTTTCGTGTCTCTCATCAAAAAATATGTCGTTTACAAATTTTGATTTGAGAGTAGTAATACTTTTTCTTGCTTCCTCTTTAAAAAAACCTTCTTTTGGATCTGTGGAATAGACAAATAAATGTACATGAGGATGATGAGCAGTATTGTGCATTGCTGCATACCATCTTAAATTTTCAAGTTTAATATCGTGTGCCTTTGCTATAACATCTATATTTTTCATAATTAAGTCACGCCAAGGCTTTTGACAGTCATATCCAAGTGCGTTGGCATCTTCACGCCGTAAGGAAAGTATATGAGTCCAGATATTTCCATCGTGAGTTGATATTTCTTCCTTAGCAGCTTCCAGGTCAACATTTTCAAATGACGAGAACAGACCGTGTTCACCTACCCTTACTGCACCCGGACGTTTGGCGGCGTATTCTAGAAGATTTGCGGCTTCATCAAAACCGCCTCTCATTAGAATTTCTTCTGATAAACGAGAAATCAGCTCCGATGCGTTTTGCATTGTCGGAGCTGACAAATAGTCGTAATATTCAAGCGGCATATCTTCATTTTCTTTGTAGTTGAGTGTATCTAAAAAATTGTTAATGGTTTCAATTTGTTTCTTTGTTGCCTGACGATTGCTGATGTCATAGAAGTCAAGCGTTTCAATTGCCTTTTGCGCAGTATATCGTGCGTTTTCATCATATGATTCATCAGATAGAATTTCTTCTGTCATACGAGAAATCAGTTTTGAAGCGTTTTCTCTTGTGCTTTTTGAATTATAATCATCAAATTCAGAAAGCCTTAGGGAATTATCTCTGTTATCCAAGACATTAAGCAGCTCTTTTATAGTTTCTTTTTGTCTATGAGTTGCAGGAAGGTCAGCTGAATCATTTATAAGGTTAAAATCAACAGTTTCGCGTGTGGCGCAATATTCAACCAGTTGTTCTACGTGTTCTCCGCTAAGCGCATATTTGCTTAATTCTTCACCCGGCTTTGCAACATGAAAATAGCGGGTATTCATAATAAAACGTGCTCCCTGCATAGCTTTCCCTCCTAATTCTGAGCATCATAAATATTAATGATACCCTTTGTTGCTTTAACATCATCTACAGCGATTTTTCGCATTTTATCATATTCAGTTTTGCTTATGTCAAAATGGCTGGCGATGAGACGTGTAAGCAAATTAATTTCTACAGCTTCTTTGAATTGCAGACGTGATACTCTGTCTGACAGACTGCTTATCATACCGTCAATTTTTTGACCGAGTATCGAGCACAAATAATCCTGGCTCATTTCAGCTGTCATATATCCGTAATAAAAATCTACAGCTGCTTCAATAATTTGATTGCGGCTGAGATTTGTGTGAGTTTCAAGTTTTTGTAAACTTTCTATTTTTACATAAGTGGATACAGATAATTGTACTGAGGTTTGTTTTTTCTTTATTGTACTACTCACTTTATTCACCTTCCGTTGCGTGCGCTATTTTGTTAAAATAATATGCAACAACATCTGCAATTGTAGAACTGCGGCTCTTGCTATGCGTTTTCTCCTGGATGATTTTTAGCTGAACATAAGTCTTTTTTGGCAAAAAAATTGCCGTCTGAAACGGCATATCATCAGGTATATTATTATCATTTTCATAATTACTGTTATAAGTTTTTTTCGCTAGCTGAGGGTATTTTCTTGAATTTCTTGCAGGCATAAGCTCCTCCTTTTAGTTTGTATTTGTAATTACTGTATCTACGGAATTTATTTTCCATATGTTATCTGTATATTGCATACCGAAGACATATGCCGTATCGGTTATATTAACTTCTCCGTCAAAAATAACGGTTTGTTTGCACAATCCGATAACTTCAATATTATCGGATGGGGAAGAGTTGTTTTCATAATACAGCTTGTAAAGTCCCGTTGACTGCTCATAATCAGCAAGGGATTGCTGATAACCTGTTTGTGATGACAACTCGTTATAAAAGCTGTCTGTTATGACAGCTTTTATTTTTTCAATATTATCTGTTGCAGAACCATTGTAAGATAAATACATTTCACAATATGTATAGATTGAGCTTTCAAGCGTTTCGTCATATATTTTTATGATACTATCATAATCGGTCTTTAAATTATCGTATTCATCTTGCAGTTCATTGATATTTATGGCGCTTTCTTCTGTGCTTTCAGCAGAAGCTGTGTCCGATGTGGAGGTGGTATCGGTTGATTTTGTATTACAAGCTGATATTGTAACAGAAAATATAAGGATACTTGCCGTAAGTAATAAATATAGTGATTTTTTCATTGTGTTCCTTTCTGCAAGTGTCCCTCCGAGGGACACTTGCGTTTTAATTATTATTTGCAGTTGTATTATCAATAAATACGCTGTCCGAAAGACCTTTGAGGTAGTTATATGTCCAGGAACGTCTGCTTTGATAATTGTAATTGCTGTCGCTCCATGCACGCTGAGAGTTATAAATGTCATCAAGCGACATACTTCCGGTTACCCCATACAAAACGCCGTTGTTGCCACTGCCATATACATTTGCGTTGAAAGATGCTGTACCCCATTGATTGAGAATATCACTGCAATATACAATTGCCTTGTTATTTGTAAGCCCGTTGTCTTTACAGATGTCTATGTAGGTTTGTGCATCAGCAAGGGAGGTGTCATCTTGTGCTTTTTTTCCTGCCTCTGTAAGCAGCATTGCTTTTATGCAGCTGCAAACAGTTGAATCGGGAATATAGCTTGACCAGTCCGCACCGCTACAGATTGCAGACAGAACAGAGTTTCCGCTTGATGAATAGGAGGCGGCTATATTACTTATCTCTGTGCTATTGTTTTGATATGCTTTTTGCAGCAAGGACAATGCCTTGTTACCGTGCCACCCGTAAACTCCGATAGAAACAGCTCCGTTATCATTGGCTATAACAGAACCGTAGTTACTGCTGTCTATTTCATCATATAAAACACCTATTTCATTATGACAAATAACATTTCGTGTTATTGAATTCAATCCTGTTGAGACTGTAGCTGAACTGCCTACTGCACCGTAACAGGCGATTGTGTCACTGTTGATTGATATAGTGTATTTATTAACGTAACTGACAGACGCCCAGTTTGAGGTTGCTCCGTTGTATTCGTTTCCTGCAATTACTGTAATTGTAGTGTCTGTAACTTCAACAACAATTCCTACGTGAGCAACAAAATTTGTTGAGGCATAGTTCGTTCGTCCGTTGTAGTTAAAAAATACAGGATTGCCGACTTGGGGAATATATCCTGATGATGCTGTTCTTAGTTTGCCCATATTTTCAAGATTTGCAGTCCAGGTATTTGTTACCGATGCGTAGCCGCTTTCGTCATCTCCGATTTCTCCTTCTTTATAGCAGTAGCCTGCAAAAAAGGTGCACCAGTCGGTAATTCCTGAATTGTAGTATGAGCAATACTTTTCGCCTTGACAACTGAAGCCTGCTTCATCCGGCGAATGGCTTTGCCAGTATTTATATTCTTGTACTGCAATGATTGCCGCCTCTGATGTATTGCTTTGCTGAGAGTATGTAAAATAAGCGCATATTAGTATAAAAAACAGGGGAATGCCTATCACTATTCCGATAATAGTATTGCGGACTTTTTTCTCCCTTAATATTAGAAGAAAAAATTTAGTTGCCGGCGTCATTATCTTCCACCCGATTTTCCAAATAAGGAAGCCTTGTAAGGTGGCGCAATTATATGCACCTTATATCTTTCAGACCCGCAGCAATACAGGAAATGACCTTGATTTGATTTATCAATCAAGCTGTATTCCTTATCAGTAATATTTGCGGTTCTCTTAAATAGTGGAATATCAACCTTGCCCGGATAAGCAAGAAATGTATGAGTAGGGATAGAAAATAAAGGACGTGTATATTCTATAATACCCGGAAGCATAAGGTCGTCCAGATTTTGTGAGGCAATAACTACATCACTGTTTTTCTTACGTCCTCGTTTTATAAAAGAACGTATATAGTTTACAACAAGCATTGCCTTAACAAGTTCGTGAAGCTCGTCAACTACGACAACGGTATCTCCTTCAGAGAAAAACTTATGCTGCATAAATGAGAAGATGTTGAAATACATAGCATTTTTAAGGTTCTCGTTAGTTGAAAGCAGTCCCGTGATAACAAAATTAACGTGTTCAACATTAGGAATATTTGTACAACCGTTAAAGAATCTGGAGTCAGCTCCGATGTAAATGCTTCGAATTGACAAAAGCAGTTTTCTTATATCTGCTTTTTCATAAAGCATTTCAATACCTTTATGAGCTTTGTCCTCATAGTCGTTCAGTGCATTCTCAACTATTTTATACAAGTCCGAAAGTATTGGATAGTCCTCAGAAGTGAGCTTGCTGAAATCGGTATTTTCTGTTATATGATGCTGTTTATAGGTTTCTTCAAGCATAATTTCAAGAATATCAAGCATTGAGTCAGATATTCCGGATTTATACACACTGAAAAAATCTCTCAGATATGCTATATGCTGCGACAACAGTGTTTTTTTATTTATTGCAGCAGGCGCTTGAGGATCGTCATCATCATTGTTAGATTTAAGTATTTTAACTTCAAGAGGGTTTATAAAATACCTGCCTAACATCATATCAAGGTTTGTGCCGCCTAGTGCAGAGGTAATCTCTTTGTATTCATCATCAACATCTATAGAGTACAGAGCCTTTTTCTGCTGTCTGAAAATGCAAATAAGTAGTTTTATCAGCCACGATTTACCTTCACCGCTGTTGCCAAATATTGCAATGTGACCATTTGTTTTATCCTGTGCACGCAAATCAAAGTTGGTAATAATATTACTGCCGTTATCATCTTTGCCTATGTATAATCCTGTCTTGTCTGTTTTGCCGGAATAGGAGAGAGGAAATAGATTGGCAGCGCTTGAGGAGGGGATAACTCTTTCAAATTCTTTGCCAATAATATTAAAGCCTATAGGCATAGCCGCAACAAAACCATCACGTTGTTGCAATCGCAGTTTGTCAGGTACAATATTACTTTGCGTTAATGCTGCGCTTACTTTTGTGGACAGTTCATCAAGTTCAGACAAAGAGTTTGCAATCATTTCAATATATACGGAACAGTAAATAAATGCTTCCTTTTCCTTGAAAGATTTTTTTGCCATCTTTTTTATGCCGGATAGGTTTTCTTCACCCTTTACCTGTTCATTTATGTTTTTAGAATTAAATATTGTAGCTACATTTCTGCGTGACGCGGAATTAAATATTTTATCCTGTGAATTAGGAGACACAAGCCTGTTGTAAATATGGAGCGTAACTCCGCCCATTTCTCCAAGCTTTTTTAGTAATGCCAACTGCTCGGTTTCAATTGCATACTCCCTTACAGCCCATGTCCTTCGATATGTATTTCCAATTGAAACTACGGATGTTTCACTTTTCTTCTGCCATAGATGCTCCTGCTGCTAAAATCAGAGTCAGCATTATTGTGATTCTTTATATTATTAGCTCCATGAGCTCCAATTTCTGATAAGTAACAGTTAAAAGGTTTTATTATTGTGCGCAATATAACAGGTCTTGGATTCTGACTATATTCACTTGGCGTAATGCCATAGGCTTCCTAAAATACATGTGTAAAAGCTTCATGCCAAGAAAATTCATACTTCAAGGCAATATCTAATATTCCATTTTCAGTATATCTAAGTTCTTTAAGTGCAAGAGCTAATCTACGATATCGAAGATTAGCTCTGAATTGCATTCCTGAGATTTTTCTGAATTTTCTTGATACATAGAATTGAGAATATCCTAATTTTTTGTTTCTATAACTTTGGTGTCAAGGAATTCTCCAAATTCTTTTGTGATAGGGTGAGCAATCTTGTTGAGTGCTTTTCGATATCTTAATCAAGATGCTTAACAATTATTAATATTGTTTAAGTCTTTTTATACTACTTTTCTTTCGAGAAAACAGGTGTCCCCGCCGAATTAGAAAATGTTGTTTTCATTGCTGCGTTTTGCGCTTTATCGGCAAGCTTTGAAAAATATTTTTGGCAATTCATTTCCTTTTTCCCCGACTCCTCAATACGTTCATATTCCGTATTGCTAAGCTGTTCTCGTGCATTTGTGTTATCTCTGAACATAACATCGGTGATTTCCTGCACGCGTTTTTTTATATCCTCGTCCTCCACAGGAAAAACGAGCTCCACTCTCCTGTCAAGGTTTCGGGGCATAAGGTCAGCACTGCCTACATAATAGAGAGGTTTGCCGTTGTTTTCGAATATAAATATTCTGCTGTGCTCAAGCAGTTGACCTACAACAGAAATAACTCTTATGTTCTCGCTAAATCCCTTAACATTCGGCACAAGGCAGCAGATACCTCTGACAATAAGATTAATTTTTACACCTGCATTTGAAGCGTCATAAAGCATACTTATAATCTGCGGGTCAACAAGTGAATTGACCTTTATGGTTATTGAAGCAGGCAATCCGGCAACAGCATTTTTTGTTTCCTGCAAAATCATAGCCTCAAAAAAAGTTCTCATTCCGTATGGCGCAACAACAAATTTGTTGTATTCAGGCGGAAAGGAATAGCCCGTAAGCACATTGAACAGTGATGAGGCGTCAATGCCATACTTTTCGCGGCAGGTGAACATTCCTATATCGGTATATACTCTTGCCGTACTGTCGTTGTAGTTACCAGTTCCCATATGCAGATAACGTCTGATTCCATCGTCATCCCGTCGTACAATAAGGCAGATTTTGCAATGTGTTTTCAGACCTGTCAGTCCATAGATTACGTGGCAGCCTGCTCTTTCAAGTTTGGTCGCCCAATGGATATTGTTTTCCTCGTCAAAGCGAGCCTTGAGCTCCACGAGCACAGTAACCTGCTTGCCGTTCTCTGCCGCTTTGATGAGCGCTGCAACAATAGGAGAGTTGCCGCTCACACGGTAAAGGGTCTGCTTGATTGCAAGCACTCTTGAATCAGCGGCAGCCTGCTTTACAAAATCAACAACAACATCAAAGCTCTCATAAGGATGGTGCACAAGTCTATCTTTTTCTCTGATTGCTCTGAAAATATCACCGAAACCGCAGAATTCGGCAGGCGGGTTCACAGGAACTATCGGTTCATAGCAAAGATGTTCACATCCTTTAATTTCTGCAAATTTTGACAAAAAAGTTAAATCAAGAGGCCCATGCTGAATATAAATCTCGTCCTCGGACACTTCAAGCGAATCTATAAGAAATTTTCTTATTTCCTTATTGCATTTCTTGCAAAATTCAAGTCTTACAGGTTCTCCTCTCTTGCGCCTGCGGATTGACTCCTTTATTTCAGCTACAAGGTTTTCGGTATCCTCATCAATTTCGAGGTCGGAATCTCTGGTAATTCTAAATGCGTCATACTGCTTGATGTTGTATAGCTCAAACAACTCCGAAAGATGCGCTGTAATTATGCTTTCAAGAAGAATGAATGCTCTTCCTTCATTGGACGGAAGCTCAATAAACCGAGACAAAATCGACGGTACCTGCACTACGGCAAAAAATTCCTCATCGCAGGAATTTGTCAGCCTTACTGCAATGTTCAGGCTTTTGTTGGCAAGCAGCGGAAACGGACGACTCGTGTCAACCGCCATCGGAGTGAGCACAGGAAAAACTACCTTTTTAAAATAATTGCCGACAAATTCACGCTGAACATCAGTCAGCTTATCAAAAACTTTGAATTCAATACCGTTTATCTTAAGCTGCGGAATTATAAGATTGTTATAACAATTGTACTGCTTTTTTGCAAAATCGTGGATTTTGTCGCTGAGCTGTCTGAGCACCTCATCGGGAACAAGTCCCGATGAGTCAGGAGTTTTGATCCTATGATGTACCCTGTCAATTACGCCCGCCACGCGCACCATAAAAAATTCATCTAAATTAGAAGCCGTTATAGAAAGAAACCTGCACCTTTCCATTATGGGGTTATCTTTCCTAACGGCTTCATTAAGAACTCTGATGTTAAAGTCCATCCAACTGAGTTCTCTGTTATTATAAGGTACTCCGTACCATTTTGTCATGGATTTAATCTTATCATTTTTCTTTTTTCTGTCAGATGATGACATTATACACACCGCCAAATTGTAACATACTATGTAGATATAGTTTATGCGGTATGAAATATCATTATTTCAATAATTTATGTAGATATATTTTTCAATCAATCATTAATACATTTCTGCAAAGCGGTAGCATCATCAATTGACACCTCTCCGTTACGGTCAAAATCACAGTAGCTTATCTGTTCATCAGTAAGTATTGTTATTTCCGCAAGATACTTTTGAATTAAAGTTACATCGTCAATATTAAATGCACCATCGCTGTTTATATCGCCCAAGCCGAGCCCCGTAACAACTGTTGTCGGAGCAACAGTTGTCGGCTGTGTAGTAGGTTCGGCAGTAGTCGGAGCAGTGGTTTCTGTCGGCAAGGATGAGATATAAACACAGTAATCAAGCGCTATCCATCCTGTTGTGCCGTTATAGGTTGTATATCCCCAGGTATAGCCGTCGCTGCCTGCCTTAACCTGAGTTACTGTAAGAGAAACATTGTTTGGAATTGAAGCAATATAGCTGTAGCTTGTCCCTGCACCGCTGCGCATATTGAGCGTTGTGCTTACATTAGTCTTATAAATTCCTGTTTTATAAGAACTTGAAGCGGCAGTAGTTGTTGTTCCGACGGCTGAGAAATCACCGATATAAATATAGCCCTGAAAATTCCACCAACTGCTGCCGCCTGCATTCAAATCTGAAGTGCTGGCAGTGGTCAGATAAAAGTTTGTACCGCTGTATGCCGAATTTGAAAATGTTATTGTACCATTTTCTATTTTCTCAACAACTGCAACGTGTCCGCCTCCGCCGTCATATGCCCAACAGGCAATTGCACCGAGCTTTGGAGCAGAGCCATAGCTATAACACTTATAGGTTTTATTGTAATCATACCATTCATCTGCGTCATAATGACAGAGGTTTGGCTCAGAACCAAGAATTTCATATGCTCTGCCAAAGGCATAAGCAGTACAGTTTGGCATTCCATAACCGTATTTATAGAAAATATTAATATCACTGTAATAATATTTATTATTGGACGCAGGCGCTGTCAAACGAGGTGAATAGGTTGAAGCGGCATTTGCAAAAACCGACATTGAGAAGATTGTTACAAACAGTATTACTGCCGTAATACATACAGCAGGGATTTTTCTTGACATTAAATTCTTCAAACATAACATCCTTTCAGTAAAGCTTATGTAAATTATTGACTTATTTTTCCATTAATATTC
>CAYQXN010000071.1:0-9459 GCA_964421585.1 uncultured Ruminococcus sp.
GTCTGTGTTCCCTTGCATATGCCACCGCATAATCTTTGTAGCTTTGATTAAAACGTATCATATCGTTTTCGTATCTCTCTGTTTCATCAAATTCCAAATCAATTTCAGACAGTGCATAATAAACATACATATTTGCGTAAGGTGAAGGTATTTTTAACTCTGTATTTCTGCTTGTGTCGTTACTGTACTTGCTGAAATCCTTGTACCTTTCTTCTCCCTGCCTGCCTTTTACAATCTCGCTGAACACCATCATTTCAACATCACTTATGCTTTTAATGACGGAAATCTCGTCAATTTCATATCCTTTTTTCAGTCTTCTTACTTCATCAATAACGTTAAGTATTGTCATAATCTCACCCTAAATGCAAAACGGACGGACAGCACCTGCCATCCGTCCGTTTGTTTTTTATGTTAGCCCAATGCTTTATCCATTTGTGCTCTTTCCTCTGTTTTTGCTTCAATCAGCGAGTTCACCTCGTCAACCTGATTGTAGCTGTGCTCAATAACTTCCGCAACATACTTTGGAATTTCAACAGGGACACCGAGCTTAATTATAAACAACTTGCCGTTTACGCCAACCTTAATATCCTTCTCGTTGTTGTTACGGCTGTAATATGTCTTTGTAACTTTCTCGGTCATTTCCTTGTTGCGTTCCGTCAGCGATTCAATTAATGCAGCATCTTCCGCACTCGTTCCCGATTTCTGCATAATCGTTCCGCTTCCGAACATAGCCATTATGGCATCATTTTTTGCTTGAAGCTTTGCATTTTCAAGCTTAAGCTGCTCAAGCTCATCAAGCTCTGCTTGCTCCTGCGCCACAGCCTCTGTCTGCTTCTCAGCTGTTACTTTCTTACTTGTAGCCATATCAGTTCCTCCTTACGTTATGCTGCAACACCAAATGTAGAAGAGTGTTCAACTCTTACCATATTTGTTTCGCAAATAATGCCAACACCGTGACTTGTCTTCCAGCCCTGTGTGCCACGCTGATTCAATGGGTCAGCTGAGCCTGCGCTGCCAAGCTCCTTAATAATAGTCTGCATTCCAAGTCCCTCAATCTCAGCAACTGCGTATGCATTTTCACCAAGCACAAGTGTTGAATATACATCAACATTGCCTGTTGTAGATACACCGTCCGCTGTAGCCTGAGCCTTTACTTCTGATGCTGTCCAAATCTTAGCATTTGTAGAAGTAACAAAACGAACACTACCAATTTTGCCAATCTCGCCCTCAAATACTCTCTGAACAGCGTTTGTATATGTAACAAGCTCTCTAAAGCCCTTCGAGCTGATAACATCATACTCACTGTCAGGGTGTACAATTGCAACGTAGCTGCCGTTGATTGTCGGTGCGTTCTGCACCTTCAAGGCTCTTGCAGCCTTAAGTGCTGTGTCAACTGTAAATTTTGATTTGCTTGAAATGCCATAACGTGATGTTACAGCGGTCTTTGTTTCACTGTCCCCTGTACCTGTTACTGTATCTGCATAAATAACATTCTTGCCTGTGTTGAGCATTTCTGCATCAATCTTGTCAATTGTGTTACCTGCCTGCTTGCCGAGGTTTTCACTGTCAAGGATTCTCAGATTATCAAGACTTACAAAGCCGAGCCAATCTGTTACAGGTGTGAATGTGCCGTACTGATGAATATAAATCAATACTTTGCGTACATTCATTGTGTTACCCTTTGGAGTAATACCCTCTTCAAGCGGTGTTGTTGCATCTGGATAAGGGTCAAGACCTCTCATCTCAACAACCGAACCATTACGCTGCGGCACAGTTGTATGAATACCAAACTGACTATGCACAAGCTGAGGATAGTAGTTATCAAGCATTCTTCTACTGTGAAATGTCACATATTCAGGTGTCAAGTCATTGCCTGTTGTCTCTGTTGTGTTGTGTGTCGCATTGACAACATTGCCGTTTATTGTATATGAGCCGCCAATGCCTGCAACCATATTGTTGTCATATAAGTTTAAAATCATTGGAATTGTAATGATTTTTTCTATTACACTCATATTAATTTCTCCTTCTCAAAATTTCACTTACGGAAAGACCCGTGCGCTTTGCTTCCGCTGCAAGCTCCGCAATCTCATTTTTTGACATTTGGTTAATTGACTTAGGTGCTGGTGCAGTAACGCTGTTAAGGTTAGCGTTGCTTTGAGGTCTGCCGGAGGCTTCAATCTGCCGTGCCATTGCAGTCTGCATCTGTCCGCCCATTGCGTTTACTACTGCGTTCAGGTGCTTATCTCTGTTTGCCATTTCATACGCAATCTGTACATTTTCCTTACCATACACCTGCTTTGTAATAGCCAGCATTTTTGAAAAATCAGGATTGTTTTGCAGTTCCTCTGAAATATCAAAATCAGGATATACCGTCTTAAGCTTTTCAGCTTCGCTGTCGAGATACCTCTTTGTTTCAAAATCAGAATCCCTCTGCTCATACTGCTTTACCTTCTGCTCAAGCTCATTAACACGTTTGTCAGCTTCAAGCTTTGCTCTCTGCTCACTCACCGTCATACCATTGTCAAGCGCCATTTGTTCAAAATATGAGTCGTCACCCTGTACAGCTTTAACCAAGCTATCAATGTCTGTAGAGTCAACTCCGTATTTCATTGCAAGAATTTCAGCAATCTTGTTATACCCGTCTGCCTGCTTACTGAGCTGTGCGTTCTGTTCGTTTACTGATTTCATCCTTCTGTTAAGGTTTTCATTCAGTCTATTTTCATAATCTTCGTGAAATTCTCCGCCCTTACGAATCATTTCAGAAAACCTTGCGCTTCGGTCTTCTGGTTTTGTTTCTGTTAGAGCTTCTGACTGCTGAGTGCTTTCACTCTCTGCATTGCCGTCAGTCTGAGCTGCCATTTTTCTTTTGGCTGCTGCGTAATCTGTGGCGAGTCTGTCAGGAATCCCATTTGCTCTTGCAAGACTTAAGTCTTCTGGGCTTGCTTCTTTTCTGCTCTGTTGTGTTGACTGAGCCGATACACTCTGTGCGCCTTCGTTTGCGCCGCCTTCTGCAGCTGCGGCACCGCCGTCACCGTCATAAAGCTTAAGGTTCATATCAACTGTGATTGTGTTTTTGCTCATAATTCTCCTCTGCGGTCTTTCCCGCGCGTCTGTTCTGCCGTCTATCCAGCGTGTCTGTAATAATTATATCAATTCTATTTTTTACTTTCTACCACACAACGCACGTTCTCAGCAAACGTGCTTTCAAGCATTTTAAAGCCTGTTTCTATTGTAATAATCATTGTCCAAATCCTGCTGCGTGCAAGCTCAGATTTGTCAATCACTTCAAATTTAATTTCACTTCTGCCGCTGCCAATACTTGACCCCATTATTTTTATAAGATTTTCACTTTCAAACCACAGCAAGCATTGAAATAGCACATTAACAAGAGTGCTTACACTCCTGCATACATCACTGTCACCAGCGTGACCGTCAATCATTATGTGCACTAATCCGTTTGCGCATACTCTGCTGTACTCCGTCATTTTGCGCTACTCCCTCCTGCGGAATATCTATCTGTCCGTTTCCGCTGCTCTGTTGCTGAATGTTCTGAGCGTTGCTCCTGTCAAGCATTGCCTGCATAAGTGTCAATCTGTTTGTCAGCTCTTGAATAGTCTGCATAGTATTAGCCTTTTCTCTTATCCTTTCAAGCAGCTTATCTTTGCCGTCAAAGCTCATCATCTCAAGCATAATTTCTGTCTGGTCTATTCTGTCAGGTGCAAATGCTCCGTTTGAAAACAGCTCTTTGGCAAGCTCATTCAATGCTGCTGTGTTCCAGCTGTTCTGCTTCTGAGCCTTTACGGTAACATCAAACACAGGAAGCCTATGAGTGATTCCAAGGTCAACCTCATAGCCTCCAAATTGCATTGTGTTCTGCACAGGTTGAGCATTCAATGCGTTATTAGAAAACATCTGTCCATCTACACCGCCGTTTGGCTGTGTAATTCTAAAATATCTCGGAATATCATAAAACTGTTTCATCAGCATTATTGCTTGCTGATAAAGCTTTTTATAGCAGCTCTCGTAACTGTGTTTAATCATATCTCGGCTAAATTTGTTTGCTGCCTCTTGAAGTGCAGCAATGCCGCTGAATGATGTCACACCGCCGCCTGTCAGTCCGTTTGAAAAGTCTGTGTTGCCAGAGGTTTCATTCATCTCTTTTTCTTTTTGTCTAACAATCTCAAGAATATTGCCCGGCAAAGGGGTACTACGTATCGGTGAAAATGCGTTGCTTGCATCAGCATTTGATTCAACAAACGGCACATCAAGGTCTGATAAATCTTCAATGTTGATTCCTGCGTTTTTGTTCACAATGCCTCTCGGTTTTGCATTGGCATCTGTGTTCTGCATAATGTCATAATTCAGCCTGTCAAGATACATCTGCGGACACTTGCACACCGACACAAAGCCGAACGCAAGGCTTGTTCCTGCAAGTGGGAACAATGTATCAACCTCATATGGATATTCGCCGTGTTCATAATAGCTTTTGCCCTTACCATATGCAGGGTCATTTTCACTTGCATATATCAGTTCGTCACCGCAGTATTTCATATAATACAATATTCCGTTGCGTTTGTAGTAACAGTCAACCACAGCAACCTTATCAGCATTTGTCTGTCCGTCCTCAGTTTGATATTCCTTAATGCCATATGGGGACGGAGCAGTCTTGCCCTTAAGAAATGGCCACATCTCTTCAACTGCTTCTGAACTCATCAATTTTACGTGGAAGAAATACGGACTATCCTGCACCTTTGTGCATTTCACGTCCCAAAATACTTCAAGCACATTCACCCTGCCTACTCTAATATCGCCAAATGTGCCAAACGATTCGTCCCACGTCTGCGAATATACCGCAACACCACTTTTCAGCTTGTCCCACCAGCACGCATCATATATGTCATAGAAATTATTGCGTTCATATACAATGGGCAAAATCTGTGTCAATGCTTCCGCTGTCTGTCTATCGCTCTGCTCAACCTCCGTGCAATACGGTTCAGGAAAAGAGTCCATAGCATCTGCGTGTTTGGATATAATTACATTCAGCAGTCTTGCTGATGTTGGTGCAATTTTCCTGCGTTTGCGTACAACACCGTGAACGTCCTTGTATTCCTCTGTGTCATTCAGTGTTCTTATAACCTCTTCGTGCCTCAGATTGTACCATTTGTCCTCTTCGACAACTCTGTTATCAAAATTCTGCTTTAGGCTGATGTACTTTAATAGCTGCTCATTCGCAAAGTGAATTTGATTTACTCCAATTGGACCATTTCTGCCAATTGTCTCCGAGGTATTCTTCACAGGCATTTCCGCTGCAACAGTATAGGTTTCATTGCCTGTGTCATAATTATCCTGCTGCTCTTTCGGTTCTGTAAACTCTGTATTTTCCTGCGTTTCAAACGGTGTGATTTTTTCTTTTTCTTCCTTCATTGTTCTGCTCCTCATAGGTTCATATAGTAATACGCTTCTTGGCTGCTGTGTCGCACGTCAAGAGGGTCATATGCCACATCATACGGTGTGTACAACGAACTTTTTCTCGCAGGCAGTATATTTGCCATTACTGCATATCTGCTTTCGTCATACTGATGGTCTTCTGTGTCGGTGTCAATATCTTCAATCTGTGTTTGGCTATACACCAGATTAGGGATTGTCCTGATGAAATTTTTACAGGTTGAAAACACCTGCATCATAGGCACTCCATTTTCATCAAACGCCAACCTGTAATGGTACTGCATTTTTCCTGCAATTCTTGTGTTATCGCCCTTATTCCAATAAACCTGGTTTTTAGCCATATCGTTTGCAATGCTGCTTCCGCTGCCGTCCTGCTGAAAAATAGCAGGGTCAGCATAGCCAATAATGTCGTGATATTTCAAATTTGGTTCAGTGCTCTCAATCTCTCTTATCTTTCGGGCAATCTGAACATTTGTCCACTTAACGCCTGTGTTTGGCTTGCTTCCGCAGCCGTATAGCTCTTTTATTCTGTAATATCTTCCGTCATTGTCAATAGCCCACCATCCTACTGAAAATGGTTTTGTATATCCCCAGTCAAAACTTCTTATAATCTGCCAGCTTCGAGGGATAGCAAACGGCTCAATTACGTGTGTCCAATGCCTGTCCTTATAGTGTTGTGGGTCATTTTTCCATTCAAGAAATACTTGCCCCTCAAAACTATCCCAACTGCCGTATAACAACGCATTTTTGTCCTGCTCAGGAAGAGCGGCAAGAGTCGCAAGATAACCAGGGTCATTTTGTAACAATATTTTGTTGTCAAATACTGATGATTGTATAAATACATAGGACTTCCACACAGTCATCAGTTCGCCTTTTGGGTTTACAAGCGAGAATTTCCGCCAAAACCTTGTTCCGGGCTTCGCAGGTGAAATATAGTGCTGTTTCACCCAACCCATTCCAATGCCGCCGGGGTTGCCTGTGCCTCTGAACCTCACGTGCGTTCCGGAACCATTCGCACGGTTACGGCTCATCAAATAACTTGCTTCGTCATACGTGAACTGACACAATTCGTCCATTCCAATGAAATCGTATGATAATCCCTGAAATTTAATCTTGTCCTTTGGATGATACAAACTTGAAAATCTCACCTGTGCACCACTCGGAAACGTCCATATATGCTTTGAATCGTTAAATTTTGCTTTCGGATACACCTTTGGATATATATACATAGCCCTATCCAGCAGCTGCGCAAGCTCAGGCACGCTTTTTCTCAAAATAAGTCCTCGGTAGTGTGGTATATCCACCTCTCTCATAGCTTCAATCGTGAGGTAATCGGTTTTACCTCCGCCTGCTGCTCCGCCGTAAAACCCTTCTGTTTCGCCCCTATGTAGCATACTCAGCTGCTTGGGCTGAGGAGTCCATATTACATTTTGCTTACTCATCTTGCACAATAATCTCCTCGCTATCGTCCGTGGGCGGTTCAGGAGCCTCAATTGCAGGAATAAATACAATACCGGTTCCGTCATCATCTTCATTCTGCTGCACTTCAAGAATTTCTTTGATATTCAATAGACTTTTACTAAGTTCTGAAATCTTCTTTGTGTTTATAAGCGTTTTATATTTCTTGCGCTCCATGTACACATTCGTAATTGTTTCCGCGATGAGCGGATTTTCTACGCCATCACCTGTACTCACTACTTTTTCCTGCTTGCTTTTCTCACTTACATATTCGGCCTTGTCAACTTCATTTATGGCTCTGTTAATCTTTGCAAGCAACTTATTTGCTGCTGTGATAACTTTGTCAATATCTCTGACTGTTTTCTTGACTTCCTCGCTCTCAAGCTTTTCTGCAATCTTATCAGCCTGTTTCTTATGACTCTTTTTTCTTGCCTCTGCCCATTTTTCAGAAGCGCATCTCTTGCTTAATGTGCTCTCGCTGATTCCGTATTTTTCAGCAAGCTTTGCAACACTGATGTTACCTGTAACGTATTCAGCACGGATTTTTTTCCAGTCTATATTCCTGTTTGTACTTTCTGACAAAATCTGCACCGTCCTCAATCTCTGTTTTATTTTATTTTACAAACTCTTTTTTTGATTTTCTACCTCGCACACAAACCTTAAATTTTTCTTGCATATTTTTTGCCACCATTTTCCCTCCTTTACACTACGTGTAACCTCCTGAAAAATTTTGCGCAAAAAATACGACAGCCGATTTTTTCGACTGCCGCTGCTGAGTAAATTTTAAATTTTTGCATATGTATGTTTAAAAAAATTTATATTTTTATCTCGCCGATTTTTTCCTCGCCGCTGATTATTCTGGCAATTATGCAGCCCTGCCAGCAGCCGTACGTAAAACAGAATGACTCCTGATACTCAAGCCTGTGCTTTTTGTCAATGAAATCAATTGCAGTTCGTGTGCTGCACTCAATTATCTTGCTGCATTTTATAAAATTCTTGTCGCTGTATTCAAAATATGGGCACTTTGCCCTACCGTCATCACTTTTGCTCACGCTAATCACCTCATCACGATTTGCCCACGCATAGCGCAGGCGATTTTAAACTGTTCAGTTTTGATAAACTTGCCACGCAATCGGCATAAATACAAAGCTCCAAGTTGCTCCTGTTACATAGTTCCAATCTGCTTCTGTTTCATCTTTTATGAGATAATATCCATTTGGAATTTTTATCATCTCACCGTCCTCAAGCTTTTTAAGTTCTCTCTTTCCTGCTTCTTTTACATCCACTTCTGGTTTAATAAGACCTCGGCTTGTTTTAATTCTCTTCTGACCGTTAACGTCCTTCATTATGTATTTAGCCAACGCTTCAAAATTGCCTCGTTTGTATAGCGGTGTAAAATTCATTCCATCATACGGCCAACAGTCCATAGCTATTTCTAACACGTCACGCTCAATGATTATGTGTAAATGCCAATTATTTTCGCTCTTACCACATTCACAAAAACCTATGTACTTAAATTTTTTTCCTTGCTTTCTTAGCTCATCTCTGACCTTACGCAGAAATTTCCTCACAACCTTTTCTAACTTTTCTTCTGTCATCTGAACATAGGGACACGAAAATCTTACAAAATAATCTCTCTCTTTGAAATTGCAAAGAATTTTCCTCTGAATATTCTTGATTGCTCTCAACTTATTGGCAATTTTCTGCTTCTCAGGCGTAAGAGAATGATTGTTCATTCTCTTACCGCCGTAATTCTTGCCGACCTGACGGAACGATTTATAAAATTCATATTCCAGCATATCTCCGCTCTTGATTATTCTTTTATACACAAACATTTTATTATACCTCTTTTTTTGCGTTCCGTCACTTAATTAATTGCTTTAGCAGGAAACTCAAGGGGAATTTCACCCCTTTTTGTTTTATTTCCTATTTAGAATAATTTAACACTATTTACATAGTGTCATTCTTTCAATGCCAAGATAGTCGCAAATGCAATTAGCAGCCTCTTGCCAACCGTAGCATACTACCGCTGCATATCCGTGTTCGTTTAAATTTTTAATCCATAGCTTTTGGTTTTCAGTCGGTTTATTTTTACCGCATTTCAGTTCTATGTATAAACCGTGATACCCCTTACTTGCAACAGGCAGACAGAGGTCAGGCACACCAGAGCGAACGCCTTGTCGTTTTAATGCCGCTGCCTCACGTTTGTTTCTCTTTCCACCATTTGGAATGTGGTAGAGCATATCGACATTGGGAATAAATGTGCTCGCCCACGCAATCCATTTGAATAGCTTTGTTTGTTCGTCAGCCTCGTACTGTATTTTCTTCGGCATATGTTTCCTCTTTCTGATTTAACAATTGCCCAATAAACTTTTTTCAAATTTTGTTATTGCGCTTTTTAGATTTTGTAGTTGCTTGTGCATAAATATCAGCAGTCATTGCTATTGACTTATGTCCTAAATTAGCCGATACAGCTTTTATGTCTGCACCATTTTGAATGGCATAACTTGCAAAAGAATGTCTCAATGCATGAGGATTGATATAAGGAATATCATT
>CAYQXN010000072.1:0-9368 GCA_964421585.1 uncultured Ruminococcus sp.
CAGAAGCAAGCTCTATTATCTCCGCGACAGAGTTGGTAAGGCTGCTAAGGTAAAAGAGCAGATTCGTAAGTAATTTTAAAGAGGGGCTATTCAGTCCCTTTTTTACTTTAAATTCAGCAGGTGAAGCAATTGAGTAAAGACAAAAATACTAATATTGATGAAGATAACAATGTAACAGTCCATGAAAGTGAGCTTGAAAATAACACGGAAAGTGATTGCGTTGATTATTATACCGATGATGAAGTTTCCAAGAAACAAATTAAGGTAGCAAATCCTGAAGGTGCACTTACCGGACTTTATGATTGGGTGCGTTGTATTTTGTTTGCAATAGCTATTGTCATTGTTTGTCTCACCTTTGTTTTTCGACTGGTCGATGTTGATGGTTCATCAATGTATGATACTCTGTCATCGGGAGATAAGGTAATAGTTACAAATTTTATGTACACACCTAAGAATAACGATATTATTGTAATTTCTCATGGTGCCGAATATTCGAATCCCATCATAAAAAGAGTTATTGCCACTGAGGGACAGACGATTCAGCTTGACTATGAAAATGAGAGAATCATTGTTGACGGTATAGTGATTGATGAACCGTATCTTAACAATTCTACATTTGACGGTAATATCGGCAATAACGAAATTCCTGAGGTTGTTCCTGAAGGCAAGGTTTTTGTTATGGGTGATAACCGTAAGGTTTCAATGGACAGCCGAAGCACTGAAATAGGTCTTATTGATGTTGAAAATGTTATCGGTAAGGCGCAGTTTATTGCTTTTCCGTTTGGTGACTTTGGTTATCTTTATTGATAGCAATTTTATCTTGACTAAGCTTGTTTCTGTTTTACAATAGAAACAGGCTTATTTTATTAAATATATAAGGATGAACATATTATGAATGATATGCAGAATATACAGTGGTTTCCGGGTCATATGACAAAAACAAAACGAAAAATTCAGTCAAATTTAAAGCTTGTAGATGCAGTGACCGAGATTATTGACGCCAGAATACCCGTGAGCAGCCGAAACCCCGACCTTGCACAGCTTATCCAAAATAAGCCGAGGCTGGTTTTGCTTAATAAATGTGATATGGCTAACCAAACAGCAACCAAAATGTGGATTGATTACTTTAAAAAGCAGGAAATTACTGCAATTGCTGTTGACTGCAAAAGCGGTAAGGGGCTCAATCAATTTGCACCTGCGGTTAATAAAATTTTAAGTGATAAGATTGAAAAACTGAAAGCTAAGGGTATGATTAATCCAACACTCAGAATTATGATTGTTGGTATTCCAAATGTAGGTAAGTCGTCATTTATTAACAGAATCGCTAAACAAAACAGAGCAAAGGTTGAAGACAGACCCGGCGTGACAAGAGGCAACCAGTGGTACACAATTGCAAAAAATCTTGAAATGCTTGATACTCCGGGTGTTTTATGGCCCAAATTTGATGATAAGCTTGTAGGAGAACACCTGGCATTTACGGGAGCCGTTAAGGATCAGATACTTGATACAGAGTTGCTTGCAATAAGACTGTTGGAGTTTTTAAAGAAGCTTAAGACAAAGGATTTTTTAGTACGCTTTAAATTGGAACATATTAATATTGATGAAATTGAATCCTATGAACTTCTTGAATTAATAGGAAGGAAACGTGGAATGTTGGTTTCCGGCGGAGAGGTAAACACAGAAAGAGCCGCTATAATGCTCCTTGATGAATTCAGAAGTGCCAAGCTTGGCAGGATTACAGTGGAGATGCCATATGGAGAATAGTTTTAATTGGCTTGAATTTGAGCAAGCTGTAATTAAGAAGGGATATAAAGCCGTCTGCGGAGTTGATGAGGCAGGACGCGGACCGCTTGCGGGCCCCGTTTGTGCCGCTGCAGTAATACTTCCTGAAAATACAATAATTGAAGGCGTAAACGATTCTAAAAAACTTTCGGAAAAGAAGCGTGAAGCGCTGTTTGATGTTATAAAAGAAAAAGCTGTCTCATATAGTGTAGCGTTTGCCGATGTTGAAGAAATTGAAAGTATGAATATACTTAATGCCACTATGCTTGCGATGAAAAGAGCGGTTGAAGGTCTTGATTTTAAGGCTGATTATGCTATGATTGACGGTAACAGAATTCCTGACCTTAATATTCCCTGTGAGTATATCATCAAGGGCGATGCATTATCTATGTCGATTGCGTGCGCTTCCATTCTTGCGAAGGTATCAAGAGACAGACTGCTTTATAAATATGCTGAAGAATACCCTGAATACGGTTTTGATAAGCATAAAGGATATGGCACTAAGGTTCACGTTGATGCGCTGAAAAAATATGGACCGTGCCCGTATCACAGAAAAAGTTTTCTTACTAAAATATTAAAATGAAGAGGTTTACTTCTAAAGAAATCGGTAATCTTGGCGAAGAATATGCTGTTGATTTTCTGAAAAATAAAAAGTACAAAATACTTGCACGCAACTATCGCATAAAATATGGTGAGATAGATATAATTGCAGAAAACAAAAAATACATTGTTTTTGTTGAAGTTAAAACGAGGCACTCGGGCTCAATGATTCAACCTTATGAAGCTGTGGATTATAAAAAACAGCAGAGAATTATCAAAACAGCGAATGCATATATTACTGAACATAAATCAGATAAATATTGCAGATTTGATGTCTGCGAGGTTTTTGTTAACAGCTTAAACCTAAAGCTTGAAAAAATCAATTATATTGAAGCTGCTTTTGAACAGGAGAGTAACTATGAGGCTTATTGATTTGCATTGTGATACTCTTTATAAGTCTGTAATTAACAAGATTCCGCTTGATGATAATTCTATGGAGGTTCAGCCCGTATCTGCCGATGATAACAGACTGCAATGTTATGCAATATGGTCGCCTGATGATATTGACGGTGAAACGGCAGAATTGCTGTTCCATAATGCGTATAGACGGCTTAATTCAGAGTGTTTAAGATGTGGTATTAATCTTATAAAATCGTCAGATTATATTACAAATGATTTTTACTCACATTGTGACAACGCCTTTTTTACAGTGGAGAATGGTCTTGCTTTAAACGAAAAAATCGAAAATATAAGTAAATTTGCCGAGATGGGTGTTAAAATGATGACGCTCACATGGAACGGTCACAACCCGATTGGTGATGGTGCAGAAGTAGAAAACGCTAAGGGAATAACTGATTTTGGCAAGACAGTTATTAAAGAAATGGAGAAAAACAGAATTGTTGTTGATGTTTCACATGCTAGTGACGAGCTTTTTTATGACGTTTCTGAAATTGCAACACGACCGTTTGTTGCCTCGCATTCAAATTCACGTTCTGTAACAAATCACAGGCGTAACCTTACTGACGAACAGATTAAAATAATTAAATTATCAGGCGGAGTTGTAGGCTTGAATTTTCATAATGCTTTTCTGAATAAGAATTCTGATCAAGCTTCCATATATGATATAATAAAACATATTGAGCATTTTCTTTCAATCGGCGGGGAAGATGTTCTTTGTATAGGTAGTGATTTTGACGGCGGAAAACTTCCAAAAGACATTGAAGGAAGCTCTTCAATTGATAAAATATTTGAGTTGCTTTTGCATCAAAATTACAAAGAAAGTCTGATTAATAAGATTTTTTACGAAAATGCCCTTAAATTCTATGAAAACTTTGACAATCAGCGAATAATGTAGTAAAATATTTGTTGTTTAAAGTCATTTGAAAGGAAGATTCAATTGTTATACAATAGTACACAGAATACAGAAGAGGTGGTTTCTTCTGCCAAGGCAATTGCGCAAGGCATATCTAAGGATGGCGGTTTATTTGTTCCGCAGGAATTTCCAAAATATGACGAGAATACCTTTAAGTCGCTTTTGACTAAAAGTTACAATGACAGGGCTAAAAAAGTTTTCTCAGACTTTCTTACAGATTTCACTTCTGAAGAGATTGCTGATTGTGTAGATAAAGCCTATACTTCCGAGAAATTTGGCAGTGAAAATCCGGCTCCTCTTGTTTGTCTTGGCGTCGATGGACAAGAGTTGAATATTCTTGAACTTTGGCACGGACCTACTTGCGCTTTTAAAGATATGGCTCTTCAGATTCTTCCGCATTTTCTTACAAAATCTTTGAAGAAAACCTGTGACGGTAAGACTGCTGTAATTCTTGTTGCTACTTCGGGTGATACCGGTAAAGCTGCTCTTGAGGGCTTTAAAAATGTTGATAACACTAAGATTATTGTATTTTATCCGGTTGATGGTGTAAGTCCTATGCAGAAGCATCAGATGAACACTCAAGAAGGCAGTAACGTTAAGGTGTGTGCAATAAAGGGTAATTTTGATGATGCGCAGACAGGTGTAAAGAGAATTTTCACAACCGAGTCAGTTAATGAGAAGCTCGGTGAACATAATATGTTATTCTCTTCAGCTAACTCGATTAACTGGGGCAGACTTCTTCCTCAGATTGTTTACTATATTTCTGCTTACTGCGATATGGTTAATACAGGTAAAATTAAGTTTGGAGATGAAATAAACGTAGTTGTTCCTACGGGTAACTTTGGTAATATACTTGCTGCCTATTACGCAAGTCTTATGGGACTTCCAATCAATAAATTTATCTGTGCTTCTAACTCCAATAACGTTCTTACTGACTTTATTAAGACAGGTGTATATGATAAGAACAGACAGTTTTTTACAACAATTTCACCCTCTATGGATATTCTTGTATCAAGCAATCTTGAACGTCTTCTTTACAAACTTTCGGGTAATAGTGATATTGCTGTCAAGGAATGGATGAATGCGTTGAAAACTGACGGCAGATATGAAGTTCCTGATGATGTTAAGTCATTAATTAATAATAAGTTCTATGGCGGCTTCTGCGATGATGTCCAAACTAAGGATACTATCAGTAAGCTCTTTGAGAATAACGATTATCTTTGCGATACACACACAGCTGTTGCCGTAAATGTATATGAGCAGTATGTTACCGAAACAGGCGACAAAACTCCGTCGGTTATTGCGTCAACTGCAAGCCCTTATAAATTCTCAAAATCTGTTCTTGAAGCTGTTTCAACTGACGCAGATTTGCCTGAAACAGAATTTGATATGGTTGATAAGCTGAATGCTGTATCCGGTATGAATGTTCCTGAACCTCTTGCTAATCTCAAGAACAAGACTGTTCGTTTCTCTGATGTTACTGAGGTGAATGAAATGGAAGATTATGTTCTCGGAGCGCTTGAGATAGTATAATGGCTCTGTTTGCTATTGCCGATTTACATCTCTCGCTTGGAGAGGACAAGCCAATGGATGTGTTTGCCGGCTGGAATGATTATGTTAAGCGCCTTGAAACTAATTGGTGTAAAATAATAACAGATGATGATACCGTGGTAGTTGCCGGGGATATTTCCTGGGCAATGAGGCTTGAAGAAACATATACAGACTTTAAATGGATTGATGAATTACCCGGGAATAAAATTCTTCTTAAGGGTAATCACGACTATTGGTGGGGGACTAAGAGTAAGATAGACAGATTTCTTGATAAAAATCTTCTTAAGTCTATTTCAATTCTTTTTAATAATTCTTATGTTTGCGGCGACTATGCAATTTGCGGTACAAGAGGATGGTTTCTTGAAAATGATACTCCGGAGGATATCAAGGTTTTAAACAGAGAGGTAGGCAGACTCAGAGCTTCAATTGAATCGGCAATAAAGACGGGCAAAGAGCCTGTAACCTTTTTGCATTATCCGCCTTACTACAACAGAACTGAATGTAAAGAAATTTTTGATATTCTCCTTGAATATGATATAAAAAAATGCTATTATGGTCATATTCACGGCGCGAAAAACATAAGAAATGCTTTTGAAGGCAATTACAGGGGAGTTGAGCTTAAACTCATTTCCTGTGACAAATTGTCATTTGTGCCAATGCTTATAGGATAAAATATTCTAAAATCTATTGGCAAAATGAATGACTTGTGATATAATAAAGCGATATATAATAAATTTTATATTGGAGGAAATTTAAAATGGCATTAAAGGAAAGTACAAAGAAAGAGCAACCCAATTCATATGAATTAGTGGTAAATGTTGACGGTGAAACATTTGATAAGGCAGTTAACGCTGTATATAAAAGACAGGTAAAAAATATTAACATACAGGGCTTCAGAAAAGGTAAAGCTCCTCGTAAAATGATTGAGAAAATGTATGGTTCCGAGGTGTTTTATGAGGACGCTATGCAGGATTGTTATCCTGACGCGCTTTATGAAGCTGCTAAGGAAGCAGACGTAAAGATTGTAAAAGTTGAATCTCTTGAGTCTGTAGAAGCAGGCAAAGAAGGCTTTACTTTTAAGGCGTCAGTAATTGTTGAGCCTACAATGGAAATCAACGATTATGTAGGCATAGAAGTAACCAAAAAGTCAACTGAGGTTACTGACGAGCTTGTTGACGCTGAAATTGACAAGGTTCGTGAACGCAACTCTCGAATTGTAACAGTTGAAGACAGAGCTGCTGAAAACGGCGATACTGCTGTTATTGACTTTGAAGGCTTTGCTGACGGAGAAGCATTTGAGGGCGGAAAAGCTGAAAATTACAATCTAAAGCTCGGTTCAGGCAACTTTATTCCCGGTTTTGAGGAGCAGATTGTCGGTCATAAAACCGGCGAAGAATTTAGCATAAATGTTAAGTTCCCTGAAGATTATCAGGCTGAGGAGCTTAAGGGCAAAGATGCAGAATTTAAGATTGTTCTTCACGAAATCAAGACAAATGAGCTTCCTGAGGTTGATGACGAATTTGTAAAGGATGTTTCTGAGAAGGAAACGCTTGACGAGTGGAAGGAAGAGCTTAAAGAGACCGTTGCCAAGCGCCTTACTGAAGAAGCTGATAAAGATGTTGATGACCAGATTGCCAATAAGCTTATGGAGCTTCTTGAGGGTGAAATCCCTGAAGCAATGTATGATAATCAGGCGAATGAGATGGTACGAGAGTTTGAAATGCGTCTTCGTTCACAGGGGCTTGATATAAACACATATATGCAGTATATGGGTGTTGATCCTAACGGTCTTAAGGATATGTATAAAGATGAGGCAGAAAAGAGAGTTAAGCTTAGACTTGCCCTTGAAACAATTGCAAGAAAAGAAAGTATTGAAGTATCCGAAGAAGACCTTGAAGCTGAATATGCTAAGATTGCCGAGAATTACAAGATGGAGATTGACCAGGTTAAGCCGGCAATTCCTGCTGAATCACTTACAGAGGATATTAAGGTTGAAAAAGCTCTTGCACTTGTCAAGGATAAGGCTGAAATCAAATAAACAATTTTGAATATATTTTAGTTTTCTGTTAATTATTATTATGAAAGGTTATGATAAAATGGCATTAGTTCCATATGTAGTTGAACAAACTAACAGAGGCGAACGTTCCTATGATATTTATTCACGTCTTTTAAATGACAGAATAATTATGCTCACTGAAGAGGTAAACAGTGCAAGCGCCAGTGTTGTCGTTGCGCAGTTACTTTATCTTGAAAGCCAGGATCCTACAAAGGATATAAGTCTTTATATTAATAGTCCCGGCGGCAGTGTAACAGACGGATTTGCCATTTATGATACGATGAACTATATCAAGTGTGACGTATCAACGATATGTATGGGTATGGCTGCCAGTATGGGTGCCTTTCTTCTTGCAGCAGGTACAAAGGGTAAGCGTTATGCCCTTCCAAACAGTGATATTATGATTCACCAGCCTTCAGGTGGTGCTCAGGGTCAGGCTACGGATATGGAAATCCATACAAGACATATTCTTGATATCAAGAAACGTCTTAATCAAATTCTTGCTGATAATACAGGTCAGCCTATTGAAGTTATCGCAAAGGATACAAATCGTGATAACTTTATGACTGCACAACAGGCGCTTGAATATGGGCTTATTGATAAGGTAATTGAAAAAAGATAAGGTGAGGAATGGCTAATGGCTAACAAGACAAATGACCAGGATATTTACTGTTCATTTTGCGGTAAACCTGAACATATGGTTGGACGTTTGATTGCAGGCAACGGTGTTTATATATGCGATCAATGTGTTGAGTTATGTATGAATATTCTTGACCAGTCCGATGAGATGGAGAGTGATAACGGATATTATCACCAAAATAATGTTGATAATATACTTGCGTCATTTGACGAGCTTTTAAAACCTAAGGAAATCAAAGCGGTTCTTGATGAATATGTAATCGGTCAGGAGCAAGCTAAGGTAACATTGAGTGTTGCTGTTTATAATCATTATAAACGCACTTTTGCCAATGATGAGGATGTTGATTTTGCAAAAAGTAACGTGCTTCTTCTTGGTCCTACCGGTGTAGGTAAGACATTGCTTGTACAGACTCTTGCAAAAGCTCTCGACGTACCGTTTGCCATAGCTGACGCTACTACACTTACAGAGGCAGGATATGTAGGTGAAGATGTTGAAAACATTCTTCTCAAGCTTATCCAGGCTGCTGATTTTGATATAGAAAAAGCCGAACGAGGCATTATATATATTGATGAAATTGATAAAATTGCTAGAAAATCTGAGAACCCTTCAATTACACGTGATGTAAGCGGCGAAGGCGTGCAACAAGCGCTTCTTAAAATTGTGGAGGGAACAGTAGCTAACGTTCCGCCGCAGGGCGGAAGAAAGCATCCTCAGCAGGAATTTCTTCAGATAAATACAAAAAATATTTTATTTATTTGCGGCGGCGCGTTTGACGGTCTTGAAAAAATTGTCGAAAAGCGCAAGGGCTCTTCAGTAATCGGGTTTGAATCACTTGTTCAGTCTAAGCAGGAGCTTGATGAAACAGAATGGATGAAAGAGGTTACTGCACACGACCTTGTTAAATACGGCATAATTCCTGAGCTTATCGGAAGACTGCCCGTAATAACCGCATTAAGCGGACTTGATATTGACTCTCTTGTTCAGATTCTTACTGTTCCAAAGAATTCAATCGTTGAGCAGTATAAAAAACTTTTTGCGCTTGACGATGTTGAACTTGAATTTGAAGACGAAGCATTGGTTGCTATTGCACAGCAATCTTTAGAGCAGAAAACAGGTGCAAGAGGGCTCAGAGGAATTATGGAAGGTATTCTTACAGACCTTATGTTTGAGACTCCGTCTGATGACTCAATAAAGAAGATTGTAATAACAAAAGATGTTATTACAGGAGTTTCACAACCTCTTATTACCAGAAAAGGTGAAAATCTGCAGTTACCGTTCAATTTATCAAAAAAAGATGCAAAGAAGCGTCAAAAACGCAGCACAGCGTCTTAATATACTTTGAATTAAAGCTGTATTGCAATTCAATACAGCTTTTTCGGTTTTATTGTCTTATAGTTTATAAATGTAAGGACTAGTTATGAATTTTA
>CAYQXN010000073.1:0-9359 GCA_964421585.1 uncultured Ruminococcus sp.
CTTTTCCCAGACAAATCAAAGGACTTTGTTATTAATATCAATGAGACTGAAATTGCACTTGTTAAGGAGATCAAGCCTGATACAGACGGACATGATCTTGAAAAGCTTGCAAGCTCAATTTCTGACACGCTTTCAAGTGAATTTTACACGCATTGTGTTGTTGGTATTGGTACAACAGTTACAGGAATCAAGGATCTTGCGCGTTCCTTTAAAGAGGCTCAGTCTGCTCTTGAGGTTGCAAAGGTGTTTGATACTGAGAGAACTATTGTAAGTTATGACAATCTTGGTATTGCGCGTCTTATATATCAGCTTCCAACAACTCTCTGTGAGATGTTCCTCAAAGAGGTATTTAAGCGAGGTTCAATTGAGAGCCTTGATCAGGAAACCCTGTTTACAATTCAGAGATTTTTTGAAAATAACCTTAATGTTTCTGAAACTTCACGTAAGCTGTTTGTACACCGTAATACTTTGGTTTACAGACTTGAGAAAATCAAAAAGCTTACAGGACTTGATTTGCGCGAATTTGAGGATGCAATTGTGTTTAAGGTAGCTCTTATGGTTAAGAGATATCTCAACGCAAGCCCTACAAAATATTAATTTATATCTGTTTTAAGCCCCAGAACACAAGGCAAAATTGTGTTCTGGGCATTTGAATTTTATTTAAATAACGGATTGTTTTAAGTTATATCTCAAAAAATAAGTTTATTCTGCTTTCAGTAAATTGCAAAGGTGAAATTAATGATTGATTTTATAAATGTATCAAAGACCTACTCAAATGGTACACACGCTCTTAATGATGTGTCAATCCACATTGACAAGGGTGAGTTTGTATTTATTGTAGGTGCTTCGGGTGCAGGTAAAAGTACGTTTCTGAAGCTGATTATGCACGAGGAAACTCCTTCCTCAGGCGAAATTGTAATAAATAACGTAAAAACCTCAAAAATGAAGAGAAGAAAGGTTCCCTATCTGCGCCGTCATATGGGCATTGTATTTCAGGATTTCAGACTTATTGAAAAAATGAATGTTTTTGACAATGTTGCATTTGCAATGCGTGCGGTTGGCGAGAGCGCTTCAACAATAAAAAAGAGAGTTCCGTATGTTCTTGAACTTGTCGGGCTCAAGGAAAAAATGAAGGACAAGCCCAGCGAGCTTTCGGGCGGCGAGCAGCAGCGTGTGAGTCTTGCACGTGCGCTTGTCAATAATCCCGAGATTATCATTGCGGATGAGCCTACCGGTAACGTTGATCCCGAAATGTCATATGAAATCATTGAACTGCTTAATGAGATAAATGCCAAGGGAACTACTGTGCTTGTTGTAACTCACGAACACGATTTGGTTCGAGAATTTAATCGCAGGGTCATCACGATTAATAAGGGACGTGTTATCGGCGACACTGCCGATGAAGGCAGGTCGGTGTCTGAGAACTATGGAGAATATTATGAGGATGACAGCACAGACGGTTATTACAATGACGAGGTGCAGTATCCTGATAATGCAGTAATTGTGCCGGACTGATAATTTATTCAAGACTTTGAAAGGATAATGGTATGAGAGGCTTTGGTTATCTTGTAAAAGAGGGCTTTAGGAATGTCTGGAGCAACCGTATTATGAGTATTGCCTCAGTGTGCGTACTCATAAGTTGCCTTATTCTCACCGGTGCAGCATCGCTGCTGTCGCTGAATGTTGAAAAGGTGGTTGATTCGGTTGGGCAGTCAAATGAAACTACTGTCTATCTTAAGGATGGGGTTTCTGATCTTGAGGCTGTTTATATAGGAAAGGATATTGAAAAAATCGACAATATATCCACAGTAGAGTTCTATTCAAAGGATGATGCCTTTGAAACATTTAAGGAAGAGCTTGGAGAAGAGCTGTTTGAAAAAATTTCGAAAGAGAGTAACCCGCTTCCGGACTCATATATTGTTGCAATGGATGATTTGTCACTGTATGACTCTACGGTAGCTGAAATACAAAAAATTGACGGAGTTGATTCCATAAGCAACCGCAGCGAAATAGCAAAAAAGCTTACGGATATAAGTAAGCTTGTTAATTTGATATGCTTCTGGGTAATAATTGCGCTGATGGTAATTTCACTTTTCATCATTGCAAATACAATACGTGCTACTATGTATTCACGCAGATTTGAAATAAGTATTATGAAATCTGTTGGTGCTACCAACAATTTTGTACGTATGCCGTTTCTCATTGAGGGTGTGGTTATCGGTTTCATATCAGCAGTAATTTCCACAGGAGGTATTGCGTTACTCTATAATGCAGCTATGGCGGCAATTGAACAGTTTATCCCGTTCACATCTATCCCGCTTGGCAATGTTATTATACCGGTAACAATTTCGTTTGTTGTGGCAGGCGTTTTAATAGGCTTTTTTGGAAGCTTTATTTCAATTAGAAAATATCTGAAGAAGGAAGGAAATGAAATACTCGGATGGTAAAACCCGTCTAAGGAGGTAATTTATGAAAAAGTCCAAAAGAATTTTGAGTATGTTGCTTGGCGTTTTTATGCTTTCAATGTCGATCGCATCCTCGATTTCGGCTTCTGCTGAGAGTGTATCATCTTTGGAACAACAGCTTAATGAGCTTGAGGAAGAAAATCAGAAATATCAGGAGATTCTTGATCAGACCCAGTCAGATATTGATGAAAAAGAGGAGTACAACGATGCTCTTGTAAATAAAATTGCTGTTCTTGACGATAAAATTGCGCTTATGCATGAGTCAATTAATGAACTTAATGGCAATATTAATGCAAAGCAGGCTGATATCGATGAGGCGAATGAGGATATTGAGAAACAGGTTGAGACTTTGTGCAGCCGTCTTAGAACAATATATATGGCAGGCAATGCAAGCGACCTTGAAATTATTTTCGGTGCAAAGGACTTTTCCGATTTTATTGATAAAATGCAGCTTGTAAAGACTCTGTCAAATTATGATAAGCAGTTAATTGATTCAATTAATGACAAGTTGGATGAAATCAGCGAGCAGAAGGCAGAGCTTGAAGAAGATAAGGCAGAGCTTGAGGCTCAGGAAGCATCGCTTGAGGCTGATCAGGCTGAGTTGAATGAATTGCTTGAAGAAAATCAGGAAATCCTCAGAGATTTGTATGCAAGCAGTGAAGATGCACAAAGCGCACTTGAACAGGCAGCGCTTGACAGTGAAGAGATTGAAAGACAGATAGAGGAATATTATGCAGCACAGAAGGCGGCGGAAGAAGCGGCAGCTGCGGAAGCTGCTAAAGAGGAGGCTGATTCAAACTCATCAAATAATTCTTCGTCTTCAAACAATAGCTCATCTTCAAATAACAGTTCTTCTTCCAATCAGTCGTCAAATTCCACTGCTACAAATGATACTCCCAGCACCAATGTTACGTCTTCAGGATATATCTGGCCGTGTCCGGGATATTATTATCTTTCTTCTGAGTGGAATGAGGACAGAGGCTCATACAACCATGGCGCAATTGATATTGCAGGAAGCGGAATTATGGGCGCAACAGTAGTTGCTGCCGACGGCGGTACAGTAATATCTACATACAGCTCTTGTACCCATAACTGGGGCAAGTCATATTATGACGATTGCGGCGGCGGTTACGGCAACTATGTTATGATTGACCACGGTAACGGGAAGATTACAATATATGCTCATCTGTCGAGTCTTGCTGTAAGTTCAGGACAGACTGTTTCAAAGGGGCAGACTGTTGGCTATGTCGGTTCAACAGGCAATTCAACAGGACCTCATCTCCATTTCGAATGTCGTCTCAATGGCGTAAAATATAACCCTATGCTTGAATTTTGATATTGATACATATCTACCTCCATATATGTCTATAGACGTATGTGGAGGTTTTCTTTGTCGGATTATAGGGAAGAATCTTATGATTTCCTTATTTTTGAAAAAATGTGTGAAAATATATAAATTTGATTGAATGTTCTGTGAAATTTGATTGACAAACTTCTTTTTAATGCTATAATTATTTTTGAAAAGAATTATAACTTAGGACGGACTCTTTATATGCAAAAATGAGAAGTCCTGGTTTCAATAATAAGGTGGAAGACTAAATATGAAAAAAATTAAGAGATTGCTTTGTGCTTTCCTCTCAGCGTGCATTTTATCAGTGCTAATACTAAGCCCGACCGTTGTGTCTGCTGAAAGCATCAGTTCGCTTCAGCAGCAGCTTCAAGAGCTTGAGACTCAGAATCAGGAATATCAAAAGATACTTGACCAAACTCAGTCTGATATTGATGAAAAAGAAAAATATATTGATACGCTCGTAAGCAAAATTGATGTTCTCGGCAAAAAGATTGCTCTTACAAGCGATTCTATAGAACAAATTAATGACGATATTGAAAGTAAACAGGAAGCAATTGACAAGTCGAATGATGAAATTGACGCTCAGGTTGAAGTGCTATGCGGTCGTTTGAGAACAATATATATGGCAGGAAGCGCCAGTGATCTTGAAATTATTTTTGGTGCGAAGGATTTTTCCGACTTTTTGGATAAGCTTAAGCTTATAGAAACATTTACAAACTATGACAAAAATTTGATTGAAGAAATTAATGCTACCTTAAATGATGTGACCGAACAGAAGGAAGAACTTGAGGCCGACAAAATTGAGCTTGAGAAACAACAGGCTGCGCTTCAGTCTGATGAGGATGAGCTTAATGAGCTGCTAGAGGAAAATAAGGCTACTCTTGATGAGCTTTACACTGCAAGTGAAGATACTCAAAAGGCTATGGAGCAGGCTGCGCTTGAAAGTGAAGAAATTGAAAATAAGATTCAAGAGTATTACAAGGAGCTCGCAAAATCGGCAGGTATCTCATCAGATTTAAAAGTGAGCGCGTCAGGTTTTACTTGGCCGTGTCCGGGAAACTATACTCTTACTTCGGTCTGGAACGAGGACAGGATTACATACAATCACGGTGCAATTGACATAGGAGCTTCAACTGGTTCAACTGTTGTTGCTGCGTACAAGGGTACTGTTGTGGCTGTATATAATGATTGCCCTCATAATTGGGGAAAAACCGTCAGCTGCGGCTGCGGCGGCGGTTATGGTAACTATGTTATGATTGACCACGGAGATGGTAAGCTTACAATTTACGGACACCTTACATATGCTTCTGTTGAGTTAGGTGAGACTGTTGAAACGGGGCAGACTATCGGTTATGTCGGCTCAACAGGCAATTCAACAGGACCGCACCTGCATTTTGAATGCCGCCTCAATGGAGTAAAGTACAATCCTATGCTTGAATTTGAGGAATGACCGCAGAAAAATAGTATTTAATTAAAACACCTACGCATATACTTTTATGAAGTACTTATGCGAAGGTGTTTTTATGATTACTGCATTGAATGTTGAAATCCCGGAAAAGGGCAGGGGATTTAAGAAAATTATAAATACAATCAGGCGCGACAGCATTATTGTTGAGCTGAGACGTGCAAGGGGAGTCTGTCTTAAGTACATTACATACAGAACATATAATGGTAAGATAAGGCTTGACAGACTTGATTGTGTTGTAGGCAATCAGCGTGGGAGACTGTTGTGCAGCAAAGACTATGCGTTTCCTCCGGAAAGCGGCTATATGAGGTTTTGCTCTTCGGTTTTTACTGCCAGACTTTGCACAAATATGTCACTTGAGATTATAAAAAGATGTTCTCATCCTGAAAATCTCAAAGTGGGTATATATGATCCCGAGGCAGTTATGTCGGACCTTTTATTCTATGTATTGAAATATTGTTTTGATGTAACTGTGGTGACAAAAGAAGGCGAGGTTTATCGCTGTCAGCTTGACAAGGCGCTAGACGAGCTTGGTGCGACGGCAGTTATTACAAACAGAGAATATGAGCTGTCCGAGTGTAATTTTGTAATTGCTCCGTCAAATATTAAAGAGCCAATTCCCGTGAAAAGCAATGCGTTTTTGCTTACTAATGGTCAGCCCAAGGTACAACAGTCGGGAATGGTTTATTATAAATATTATCTTCGAATGCCAAACGGCTTTGTAAAAATAAAGCCGGAGGAGCTTGATGAAGAGTATTTTTGTTCGGCATTATATACGCTTGAGAATCAATATGAGCTGGGGTCTATTGTTCCCACATTATGCAGCAACGGAATTACATCACAGACGATAAACTCAATTGCAGCATATCTTGATTAGATGATTATAGGTGCTGAAACTGAGGGTATAATTTAATGTAAGGTGTTGTAACCTGCTTTACTGATGGGTGAAGCGGGTTTGCTTTTTGCTCAGGATTGGTGTTTTATATGACCGTGCAAAATACTTGACATTAGTCAGTAAAATGATATAATTAATCTAAATGCAGTTTTAACTAAACAGATTTTCATTATGAAAGGACGATATATTATGGCAGCAAAACCTACTATGCTTACTGCGGAAGGTCTTAAAAATCTTGAGGAAGAACTCGAATTTTTACAGAATGTCAAACGTAAGGAGATTGCGGAAAAAATCAAGGTTGCACGTTCTTACGGTGACTTATCCGAGAACAGTGAATATGATGATGCAAAGAACGAACAGGCAATTATGGAGGCAAGAATTACCACTATTGAGGCGATTCTGAAAACTGCCGTAATTATCGATGAATCCAACACTTCAAATGAACATGTTCATCTTACATCTGTTGTAACTGTTGAAATGATTAAAACAGGCAAACAGGCAAAATATATGATTGTCGGTTCAGGTTCAAACGAAACTAATCCGCGTGAGGGCAAAATTTCTGACGAATCACCTGTTGGAAAGGCTCTTATGGGAAAGAGCGTAGATGATGTTGTTGAGGTTGAAACTCCGGGCGGTGTGATTGCCCTTAAGATTATTGAAATTTCAAAATAATATATATTTGCAGAGTTTATCAGATTGCCGAAATGTAATAGCTGAAATGTATGCATTTTCGGTTTATTCCGTGATATTAAATGATGGAAGGAAAGACAGATATGAGTCAGAAGCCAAAGCAGGCTAACACAAGCGATGTTATTCAGGTGAGGTATGACAAGCTTGATGCTCTGAGAGACGCAGGCAGAGATCCGTTTGTTATCACAACAAGCGATCGTGATACTCTTACTGAAGATATTAAGGATAATTTTGAAGAATATGAGAATAAGGACGTATGCGTTGCAGGACGTCTCCTTTCAAAGAGGGGCAAGGGCAAGGTTTCGTTCATGGATCTCCACGACAAGTCGGGCAAAATCCAGATATTTGCCAAATTTGATGACCTTGGCGAGGAAGAATACGGATTTCTAAAAAAGTGGGATATTGGCGATATTGTTGAGGTAAAGGGTTTTGTTTTTAAAACTCAGATGGGAGAAATTTCTGTTCATGCAAAGCAGGTGAGGCTCTTGTCAAAGTCACTCAAGCCTCTTCCCGAAAAGTACCACGGCCTCACAAATACAGACCTTCGTTATCGTCAGCGTTATGTTGACCTCATCATGAATCCTGATGTTAAGGATACGTTTGTAAAGCGTTCAAAAATCATTTCAAGTATCCGCAGATACCTTGATAATCAGGGCTTTGTGGAAGTTGAAACTCCAATGCTTGTTTCAAATGCAGGCGGGGCGTCTGCACGTCCGTTTACCACTCATTTCAATGCTCTTGACGAGGACTTGAAGCTCAGAATTTCTCTTGAACTTTATCTCAAGAGACTTATCGTGGGCGGTCTTGAAAGAGTTTATGAAATCGGACGTGTTTTCCGTAACGAGGGTGTTGATACAAGACATAATCCTGAGTTTACTCTTATGGAACTGTATCAGGCGTATACCGACTACAATGGTATGATGGATTTGACAGAAAATCTTTACCGTCACGTAGCTCAGGAGGTTCTCGGAACAACTGTTATCACATATAACGGCATTGAGATGGACCTTGGTAAGCCCTTTGAGAGAATTACAATGCTTGATGCAGTAAAGAAATATTCAGGCGTTGATTTTAATGAAATCAAGACTGATGAAGAGGCAAAGGCTCTTGCAAAGGAAAAGGGAATAGAGTTTGAGGACAGACACAAGAAGGGTGATATTCTCAACCTGTTCTTTGAAGAGTTTGCGGAGGAGCATATGATTCAGCCTACATTTGTAATGGATCATCCTATTGAGATTTCTCCTCTAACAAAGAAGAAACCCGAAAATCCCGATTATGTTGAGCGTTTTGAATTCTTTATGAACGGTTGGGAAATGGCTAATGCTTACTCAGAGCTTAACGACCCGATTGATCAGAGAGAGCGTTTCAAGGCTCAGGAGGAGCTGCTTGCTCAGGGTGATGAAGAGGCCAGCACAACCGATGAGGACTTCCTTAATGCTCTCGAAATCGGTATGCCCCCGACAGGCGGCATTGGTTTTGGTATCGACAGAATGTGTATGCTGCTTACAGATTCTGCCGCAATCCGTGATGTGCTTTTGTTCCCGACAATGAAGCCTCTCGACAAGTAAACACCCGAAAAATACACCTTTACATCAAACGGTGCAGAGATTTGTGCGGAGGTGTAAAAATCGCATAATTTCAAGTAAATGGGGTGTCTCTACTGGAGATTGCCCATTTTCAAAAATAATGGCTGAAACAAATCGTGATTTGGTAAAGAAAACAAAGTGTGTAGTAATTTTTGAAGGGAGACGACTTTTATTAAAGAATATGAGGGATCACATGAAATTAATTCTCTTTTAGATTCTATGAGAGAAAATGAGAAACATAAAATTCATTCTATTTCAGAGTTTAAATTTTACAAATATTTTAGAAAATTAGATCTTGAAAAATGGTTTATTTTTTGTAGTAATGAACGCAACGATGAATATACTTTTTCCTGTTATGACTTTGAACACACAGGATTTGGTACATGTTTTGTACTCAAAAATCATAAATATGAAAAAGTATGTATTGATACCAGACCTGCTGGCTCCAGGGTTAAGAGCTTCTCTACGAGAAATGAAGCTCTTTTAAGCTTGTTAATTGATATGCTTCAGTTCATAAATACTATGGAACTTAAACTGGGAAAGCAATATATAAATGCAGACAAAGTAAAGAGTTTTCGTGAACGATACGGAATTTAGAGTAATATATAAAGAAACAGTGCTATTATTGCGGAAAGTGTGGATTTAACCCTGAATATTAAGTTTTTGCAACTTATTTCTTGTGTAATGGTGAAGTTAACTGTTTGTGTGGGTGTAATAGTAATCAGTCTGATGCAACTACACAAGAATCAGAAAAGTTCATTCGTTGAAGAGGTAGACCCGATAGAAGAAGCGAGAAATGAAGTAATAGCAAAGTGGGAAAATGAATCGGATGTATCGGGAACCGGAAAATTCATAGAGGATACATATAAGCAATATCCTGATGACGAGGTAATAGCTAATATATATT
>CAYQXN010000074.1:0-9059 GCA_964421585.1 uncultured Ruminococcus sp.
ATACACCTTTTATTATTTAATAAACAGTATTTACTTTGTATCTGAAATATGGTATAATACTAAGAAAAACAAAATAGTACAAAACACAATGGCTGTCAATATTGAAATTGACAGCCATTAATTAATTTTTACTCTCGGTTAGATTGTACCGTCCCAGGTTGAAACATTGGTGGCTTTCTTTTCCTCCTCGGTAAACCAGTGGGTTGTAACGGCTTTTGACTCTGTATAGAACCTGTAAGCGTCTTTACCAAGGCAATGAAGGTCGCCGAAGAAGGACTGCTTGTGACCGCTAAACGGAATAAATCCTACAGGTACCGGAATACCTACATTAATACCTACCTGGCCGCCGTCTGTATGGCGGGCAAACTCCCTTGCGTAATATCCGCTCTGGGTGTAAATAACAGAACCGTTTGCATATGGGTTTGCATTCATAATCGCAAGACCGTCTTCAAAATCCTTGCATCTCTTTATACACAAAACAGGACCGAATACCTCGTCACGGCCGATTGTCATATCCTCGGTAACATTATCAAAGATTGTAGGGCCTACAAAGTAACCGTTTTCATATCCCTCAACAACAGTGTTTCTGCCGTCAAGAACAAGTGTAGCACCCTCTTTAACACCCTTGTCAATATCTGCAAGAACTTCTTTATAGTGCTTTTCATATGTAATAGGACCAAGCCTTGAGCTCTTATCCCAGGAAGGACCGCAGTTTACTTTTTCAGCTTGCTTTTTAAGCTCCGCAACAAATTTATCGGCAATCGATTCCTGAACCACACAGCATGAAAGAGCCATACATCTTTGACCGGCACAGCCGTAAGCAGAGTTGATAACGCCTGCAACGGTTCTTTCAAGTGCACAATCTTCAAGAACAAGAGCATGGTTTTTCGCCTGACAAAGAGCCTGACATCTTTTGCCTGCAGCAGCAGCCCTTTGATAAATTTTAAGACCGACAGGTGTTGAACCTACAAATGTTATACCCTTTACATCGGGATGATCAAGTATTGTGTTAATCTCATTTCTTGAGCAGGTTACAATGTTGATAACACCGTCGGGAACACCTGCGTCCTTATAGATTTGTGCAAACAGCATTGCGGTTTTCGGGGTGAGCGATGCTGCCTTAAGGAGCATTGTGTTGCCTGCGGCAATACAGGTAGGTGCCATCCAGCCAAACGGAATCATAGCCGGGAAATTCACGGGAACAATACCTGCGAAAACACCCATGGGCTCACGGTACTTAACAGTGTCATAACCCCTTGAGGCGTCCATAATGCTTTCACCCATCATAAGTGAAGGAACCTGAGTTGCAAGCTCTGTGCCCTCCTTTGCTTTGAGGACATCTCCCTCAGCCTCTGCCCAAACCTTGCCGTTTTCCTTGGCAACGCTCATTGTGAGCTCTTCCATGCGCTCCATAATAAGCTCACGGATTTTATAAAGAATTTGAGCTCTTTTTATAGCGGGTGTGCTGCTCCATCCGGGATAAGCTGCTTTTGCCGCCCGGATTGCCTCAAGCACTTCCTCATTGGTGCAGCATGGAGCCTGACCTGTAATCTCGCCTGTCGAGGGGTTGTGCAGGTCATACCAAACATCTGTCTTTGAGTCTTTGAACTCATTGTTTACAAAATACTGTAATTTTTCAGCTGACATAAATTTGCCCTTCCTTTGTATTATATTTATCTTTAAAATTATATCAAACCAAAAAGCAAAAATCAATACATTTTCACAATTATATAATCGCATTCATAGGATAATATGAAATATTTATATATCGGGGCAGTGATGCTATGCTACTTTCACAGATGAAAGAAAACGATGTTGGTTTTATAGATAAAATAAATGGCGACTGCGGATTTGAACGCAGATTTTTTGATATGGGATTTGTAAAAGGACAGAGGGTTGAATGTTCCAATATAGGGATTTGCGGAACACCTATTGCGTATCGGATTTGCGACAGTAAAATAGCTGTAAGAAAAAAGGATGCAGCTTTGATAGGGGTGGTAATGTGATAAAAAACAAAAGGGTTTTATTAATGGGCAATCCCAATGTCGGCAAAAGCACTGTGTTTAACGAGCTTACAGGTTCACATCAGCACACCGGTAACTGGACGGGCAAAACGGTAGGGATTGCAAGCGGCAGGTTTTATTATAAGTTCAATACATATGAGCTTATAGACTTGCCGGGTACATACAGTCTGTTATCCTCAAGCCAAGAGGAGCATTTGGCACGGGATTATTTGTGCTATGAGGATTACGATTGCGTTGTATGTGTGGTTGATGCAACAAATCTTGAAAGAAACTTAAACCTTGTTTTGCAGGTTATTGAATTAACCGACAATGCGGTAATTCTTTTAAATCTTTGTGACGAAGCAAAAAAGAAAAACATTACAGTTGATACGCATCTGCTTTCAAGCAGCCTCGGTATTCCCGTGGTTAAGGCTACGGCAAGAAGCGGTAAGGGTATTAATGAACTGCTGGAGGAAATACATTTAATTTCAAACAAATGTAAAATCAATAATGCTTTTACGCTTTATTATTCAAATAATATTGAAGCTGCTGCGCAGGCAGTAAAACGCAGGCTTAAAAGCAAGCTTGATAATGATAAAAGACTGCGTTTCTTTTCGCTGCGTCTTATCGAAAATGACGAAAGCTTTAATAAATCCTTTAAAGAGCATTACGGAAATCTTACAGCCGGATTTTGGTCATCCGTAAAAAGCACGGGAAACGAGCTTCACGGCAGGGGGGTTAATATTGTTGAGGAGGTTGTAAGCACGATTAATAAAAAGGCACAGTCGATTGTTCAAATAACCGTTAAAAAGCTTCCCTCGAAAAAAGAAAAGAGGGAGGAACTGCTTGATAAAATACTGCTTGGCAAATACACCTCAATACCTGTTATGCTTTTGCTTTTTGCAGTAGTGCTGTGGATAACCATTGCAGGCTCAAATTATCCGTCGGCATTTCTGCGTGAGGTGTTCGATACTTTTGAAATGAAGCTCGCAGCCTGCCTGCTGTCAGCAGGTGTATCGCGTATTTTTGTCAGCATAATTATTAACGGTGTGCTTAAAGTGCTTTTGTGGGTGGTTGCGGTTATGCTGCCGCCGATGGCAATATTTTTTCCGCTTTTTTCAGTAATGGAGGAAATTGGTATATTGCCTCGTATAGCCTTCAATCTTGACGGCACCTTTGAGCGATGCGGCGCCTGCGGAAAGCAAGCACTTACAACCTGTATGGGCTATGGCTGCAATGCTGTGGGCGTTACCGGGGCAAGAATAATTGACAGCCCGAGGGAACGCTTGATTGCCGTAATTACAAATTCACTTACACCCTGCAACGGCAGATTCCCTCCACCAACACTATGGCAACTCCTATGGCTGAAAACAGCAAAAACTTCGTTAAAATTACCATAAATCCAACAATCATTTTGTATAATCCAACCAAAATCAAAAATTTCAGAAAAAAGCATAATCTCAAGCGAATAGAACTCTCAGACCTAACAGGTATTTCAATAAACACATTACAATTATGGGAACTCGGACAAGCCACCCCACACTATAAATATTGGAGAAAATTATTGCTTTTTATGAGAGATTATGAAAATAACATATAGATAAAAATGCAGTGCATTCGTTTTGAAAGCACTGCATTTTTGTTTGTAAAATATACATTTTTGAAAATTACTTGATTTTTCATCTTTTTTCAAGTTACTATTCAACAAATCTTACACTTATATATTGTATGGCTTTTCGTAGAACTGCGAGTTCTAAACGCATATAATTTCTCACTACTCTGTCGTATTTTATCATATAAACATATAGTATGTCAATTAAAAATAGTCATTTTTTAGTAACAAATTGATAACAAACTGTCCAAATACAGAATTTTTTTTACAAGACTGCAATACTATTTCTGGTCAAATTTGTGGTCGCCATTTTAATGGATATTATATAAAGGAGTGTGAAATATATGCCAAGACATGGCGAAAACATTTTTAAAAGAAAGGATGGCAGATGGGAGGGTAGATATATTTCTTCCTATAATGAAAACGGGAAGGCAATATATAAGTCTGTTTACAGCAAAACTTATTCAGATACTAAACGGAAACTGAATATTGCTAAATCAGGCAATCTAAGCACAAGAAAAACAACCGTGAATACTTTTGGAGAATTGCTTGATTATTGGCTTGAATTTAACAAATCCAAAAACAAGCAAACAACACAAGATAAGTATAAATTTCTCATAGAGAAACATATCAAACCTGAACTTGGTAATGTAAAACTCAATAAAATCTCATCAGCGATGATTAACAAATTTATTGATAGTAAAACTCAATGCTTGTCAAATTCCTATGTCAGAACAATGGCGATTATAATGAAATCAGCATTGGAGCTTGGCGTAAAAGAGCAGTTCGTTTTTATGACCAATTTAGATATTCATTTGCCCAAACAGAGCAAACACGAATTGCAGATTTTTTCTGTTACAGAACAAAATTTACTTGAGGAATATATCCTAAATCATCTTGATTTTACAGCACTCGGAATATACATTTCTCTTTATGCAGGACTTCGTATCGGCGAGGTTTGTGCATTAAAATGGAGTGACATTGATTTTGAAAATAAAGTAATCAAAGTCAGATCAACTGTAATCAGAGTTTCAGATGCTAAAGGCAAGAGTTATGATGATATCGGTACAGCTAAAACAGATGCATCAATCAGGGATATTCCGATACTCAATAAACTGCTTATTCCTCTTTTGAAAATGAGAAAAATAAGTAAATCACCATTTGTCATTTCAACAAAAATGGAGTTCGTCAACAAAAGAACCTTTGAATACCGTTATCATAAAATTATGAAAAGTGCCGGTGTTATGGATGTTAATTTCCATGCGTTAAGACATTCATTTGCCACAAGATGTATTGAGTGCGGAGTTGATGTAAAATCACTCAGCGAAATTCTCGGTCATTCAAATGTATCCGTTACGCTGAATACCTATGTTCATTCATCTATGGATTTAAAGAAAATTCAAATCGAAAAGCTCAACAATTTAATAGCTTGATTTAAATCTATTTATGGTCAAAAATTCTGGTCTAAATTTAACGGAAGTCCTATATTTCAAGGACTTCCGTCTTTTTGTTGTAGAACTCGCAGTTCTACGAAAGATGTTTCTGTATATTTACATATTTATTTTTTGTGATTAAGAGTGAATTTATGAATATATTTAAAAAAATATTTTTAAAGAAAAAAACTAGAAAAAATATGATTTCAGATAATGCAGGTCAGAATAGTTTTGATAATTATGATTTTTCCGTATTTGATGAAACTGTGCCATTAAATAATTTTGAATTTGAAGATTTTGGTGCAACAGTACTTCTTAATTCCGATGATTCCAATTATTCAGATGAAACAGTTTTGCTTAATAGTCCTGTTGAAGAAAAGGCAAAAGAAATAGAGAACAGCTCAATTGAAACTATGTTAAATAAAATATACCTGATTAATCCGTTATCCGGAGAAAAGGTAAAGGTGAGCAAACAGATATTTACAATCGGAAGCGGAAATGATGTTGATTATAAAATTTATAAACCAAATGTAAGCAGCAATCACGCATTAATATTTGTAAAGGACGCTAATGAATTTTACATGGTTGATAATAGTTCAACAAATGGCACTCAGGTTGAAGGTGTTTCAATTGAACCAATGAAGATGGTTTCTATTGAAAACGGTGACTTAATAACTTTCGGAGAAGAACTTTACCAATTTTACATTGAAGAATAAACGAGGTATTTATGATGAGATTTTTATCTGCTGCACATACAGATATAGGAATTGCGAAAAAAATCAATCAGGATTCTTTTACATTAAAAATTGCAAAATCGTCAAAACATAATATCGCTTTTGCTGTATTATGTGACGGAATGGGTGGCTTAAAGAACGGAGAACTTGCAAGTGCATTTGTTGTTAATGCTTTTTCAAATTGGTTTGAACAGGTTTTCCCAACGATGGTTGATAATAAATTGGATTTTGAAATCATTAAAAATCAATGGAATAACATAGCCGTGTCACAATGTGAAAAAATTATGGAATATGGAAATGCGAACGGTATTTCATTAGGAACGACTTTGTCAGCAATTTTGTGTGTTGATAATCAGTACATCATAATACACATCGGTGATACCAGAATATATAAACTAAGTGACAGGATTGAGCAATTAACCACAGACCACACTTTTGTAGCTAATGAGGTTGTTCATAAAAGAATGACAGTGGATCAGGCAAAGACAGACTCAAGAAAAAATATACTGCTCCAATGTATAGGAGCATCTAAGAATATAGAATGTGAGTTTAAAATCGGAACCATTGGAGAGAATGAAGAATTTTTGCTGTGCTGTGACGGGTTCAGACATGAAATATCAAGTGACGAAATGTATGGAGTTTTGGCTCCAAATTTAATGTCAAGTGAAAAGATTATGAGAAAAAGTCTTGTTGACTTGATAAATATAAGTAAAAAACGAAACGAGAAAGACAATATAACGGCAATATTAATAAAAACAATTTATTGATTCTGGGGAGAATTTATTTTGGCTCATATTAATGAAATTATTGACGGTAAATATGAAATAGTTCGTGAAATAGGCAGAGGTGGAATGTCTGTTGTGTACCTGGCAATGGACAAGCGCCTTAACAGACAATGGGCGATTAAGGAATTCCGTAAGGATGAACACGATGCAGTAAATAAAATGAATTTGGAAGCATTATTGCATGAAGCAAATATAATGAAAAAGCTTGACCATCCTACTTTGCCGAGAATAGTTGATATTATCGAAGAGAATAAAAGTGTTTACATTGTAATGGATTATATAGAGGGTGAGCCTTTAAACAAAGTTTTATCTGCCTATGGTGCACAGCCTCAGGACGCTGTTATTGAATGGGCTAAGCAGTTGAGTGAAGTGCTTGACTATTTACATACACAAAAGCCTCCTGTGATTTACCGTGATATGAAGCCCGCCAATATTATGCTGAAACCTGATGGTACTATCAGACTTTTTGATTTTGGTATTGCCCGTGAGTATAAGGAAGGGCAAGAAGGCGATACTGAATGGATTGGAACAAGGGGTTATGCTGCTCCTGAACAATTCGGAGGAAAGGGACAAACTGATGCAAGAACTGATATTTACAGTTTCGGTGTAACCTTATATCATCTTGTAACCGGTAAAAATCCTTCAGAACCACCGTATGAAATTTATCCTATCCGGCATTGGGACTCTTCATTATCAAGTGGTTTGGAATGGCTGATTCAGAAATGCACACAGCTTAATCCAAGGGACAGATATCAATCATTTGCAGAGGTATCATATGTCCTTGACAATTTAGAAAAATTTGAAGGTGCTTATAAGAAAAAATTAAAGTCGCGGATTAATCAATTTATAACAATGGCTTCATTAACCTTAGTATTTACTGTTGCCTCAGTCGGATTTTTATTAGGTGCAAATGCTGTAAAGACTAATAATTATCAAGAGTCTGTAAGTTTAAATACAATAGAAGGTTATCAGAGTGCAATAGAGCTTGATAATGATAAGCCGGATGCATATTTGGGATTAGTAAAAAAGCTAAGAGATGATATATCTGTAATTTATTCAAGTATGCCGTCGGAATATACAGAGGAAACATTGCCTGCATATGCCATACTTGAGGATGATATAAAGAATTGTATATCATCTGAAAATTTAAATGAATTAAAAAATACCTCACCGGAAGATTATATTGCTGTCTCGTATGAATTAGGAAGAGCTTATTGGAATACATTTCAGGATGCATCAGGACAATCATCAGTTGGAGAAATGAAGGCGGAAGAATATTTCAAAAATGTTATTTCAACATCACAGGAGATAAATAAAGAAAACGGAGGTTTGTCGGATCAAAAATATAATTTGGCAAAAGCATATTATCTTGTATCGTATTTCCAAAATCAAAAAGCTAATTTGATTGAACAGGATGACGGTGAGTTCGAGGCTGATGAAACAGCAAAATATGCTGGTGTTTATGGTGTTTCTGATGATAATACAATTGAAAATCCATACTATTCTTTCTGGGTTACAAATAAAGAATTATTGTCTTTGATTAGCGGTGAAAATGATGTTGATATACATGATAATGTTAAGCTCGAGTCACTGAAAAAGCTTGCATATATTATGGAAGAAAATTACGCTGATTTCTATTCTCAAACTAAAAACAAATCAGAAAAAGTTGATGAATCGGAAATGAGAGAGTTTTTTTCCGAGTTCTCAATAGCTTTGGAAAATATTCAAAAAAATGTTGAGTCGGACGAAGATAAACTCAATGAGATTAAAGATATAAGAAGCACGCTTAATAATACTATTAAGATGGTTAACAGTTTATATAAGTGTGATATAGATAACATTTAGAGGTGTGTAAATGCAAACATTATTAATATTAGGTATTGTCAGTGTTATTTTAGCAGTTTGCTTTTTTATTGCATCAGTAGCAATGTTTATAGGTTACAGAATTCCAACATTGTGGAAGGATTCACGCGGTGCTCTTGAACAAAAGCAAATTGATGAAATTCGTGCTATGCGAAGGAATAATATTGATAATAAAAATAAGGTTAATGTATTTGAGGAATTGGAGAAAAAAGCAAAACCGCGAAAAACATCTTCACAAAGTATCAGGCTAAATACTTTAACAGGTGAAAATAACAGTAATAAATTAAGCACAAATAAATCTGAAACTGTTGTTTTAAAAAAGAAAGCAAAAGCAATTAATTCTAATTTTATTATTGAAAAGGATATTACTTTTGTTTGCACAAGCGAGGTGATATAGAATGAATATCAAAAAAAGTAAAATTCTTTTGTTACTGTCAGTTATTTGTTTTTTATTGATGTCTGTTGATTTTTTGATAATGCCGATAGGCAATAATATCGAAAAAAACATGAGATGGTTTGATATTTTAACAGGTATTTTATTTTGGCTGCCGTTAATTGCAGGAGTTGTTTTACAAGTAATTATATCTTTTGATTATAGAAAGAACATTAATAAAGATATAACAGATAAT